>CAZICN010000005.1:0-11215 GCA_964537655.1 uncultured Aestuariivirga sp. | reverse complement strand
ATGGGGGTCACCGACCGCGCCGTCGATCTGGTGCAGGAAGGTGTCGACTGCGCCATCAGGGTGGGGCCGCTCGCCGATTCGAGCCTCGTCGCCCGCAAGCTTGGTGATCTCACGCTTTATAATTGCGCCAGTCCCGCTTATCTCGCGGCCCATGGCACGCCGCGTTCGGTCGCCGACCTCGCGCGCCATTTCGCCGTCAACTATGCCTCGCCGGCCTCCGGGCGGGTCGAGGAATGGGAATATGTCGAAGACGACCGGGTCCACCGGATGGCTATGCGCGCCCGCGTCACCGTCAACAGCGCCGAAGCCTATATCGCCTGCTGCCTCGCCGGGCTGGGCCTCATCCAGATCCCGGCCTATGACATCCGCCATCATCTCGAGGCGCGGGAACTCGTCGAGGTGATGGGCGATCTCAGGGCAGCACCAATGCCGATCACCCTGCTCTATCCGCACCGCCAGCACGCCTCGCGCCGGTTGCATGTCTTTGTCGACTGGATCGCGGCGCTGCTGACGAGCCGCCTCTTCTAGCTGATCAGGGCCCGGAACTCCTCCACCACCCTGTCATCGACATCGACCCAATGCCGTGCCTGCGGATATCCGCCTCGTCCGACGTCATCAGCGAAGTCACGGAACGCCTTCACGCGTTGCCGCTGCACGTCCCGCAGCGCCTGCGGTATGTCGGCATATTTCTTCGCATGGCGGGGATAGTGGCCGTCATTCGTGCCGAGCACATCGGAGCTGAACAGATATTGCGTGTCGCAGGCCGTCCCGCAGCCCATGCCTTCGGTCAGCAGCGTCGTATTGCGGGTGAGGAAGTCGGCGATCTTGATCGGCACCACCTCGATCTCGACCGCGAAGGCACCGGCATTTTGGAGATCCTTCATCCGGCGATAAAGGGACACCGCCTCTTCCACCGTCTTGCCGACCGCGCGATAGCCGGTCCAGGCGGCCCGGCGCGGCACCAGCCCGATATGGCCGGTGACCGGAATCCCCTCTTTCGCCATCGCCTCGACGATGCCGAGGCTGCCGGCGAAATAGAAGGCATCCGCCCCCATTTCGAGCGCGGTGAAGCCGGACCGGATTCCGTCGCTGGCGCTGCAGACCTCCTTTTGTGGCCCACTCGCCTGGATGAAGACGAAAGGCGCCGCCTTGCGGATCAAGGGCAGTTTCGCGTCGATCTCGCAGGTCAGTATCTCGATACCCGCTTCCTGCGCCGCGGCGGCTTCGTCTTCATCATCGACATGCATCTCGAGAAATTTCCGCGTCCCCTTGAGGCGAAGGAGATCGTGAACCGCCGGCCGTTTCAAGAAACGGCCTCCTCGAGCAAGAGAGTCTTGAGCTTCACTTCTGGAGTCGCGAGCCGCGCCGGATCCGGTCGCAAACGCCGAGCGATCATCTTCTCGGCGAGACGCATGTCGCGCGCGACCGTTCCGCCCGGCCCAAAGCCGCTAGCCGCGACGAGCCGGCCATCGCCATTCAGATGGAACAGCATGAAGCCAGCATCGCCAACATCACGGCGCACTTTGCTTCGCCCCTCATCGACGAGCCCGGCGACCTCCAAGCACCAGTCGAACTGATCGGACCAGAACCACGGCACCGTGTCGTCCGGCTCGACGCGACCCGCCATGTTCCGCGCTACGCGCCGACCCTGGTCGAGCGCATTGCGCCAGGATTCAAGCCGGAGGCGCCGTCCGTCAAAGAGCGGCGATGGGAATGAGCAGCAATCGCCCGCGGCAAAGATATGAGGATCGCTGCTGCGCAATTCGGCATCGACGGCTATGCCATTGTCGATCCGCAGGCCCGCTTCTTCCGCCAGACGCACGCGCGGATGGACACCGATGCCGGCGACGATCAGATCGGCATCGGGAATCTCGGTCTGGCCGGTGACGATCTGCACCCCTTCGCGGCGATGCAGCCGCGCCACCGCGCTGGCTATCTCGGGCGGCACGCCGCGCTTCAGGATGCGCTCCTGCGCCTCGATTACGCTGACCAGGGCCCCGAGCCGGCAGGCGGCGGCCGCGACTTCGAGTCCGATGAACCCGCCGCCCACGACGGCGACCGAGATGCCCGGCCTGATTTTCCGCCGCAGCACCAGGAGGTCGTCGAAATTGCGCAGATAGTGAGCGCGACTTCCCTGAATGCCGGCCAGCCGGCGCGGTTCCGCGCCCGCTGCCAGCAAGAGTTTCTCATAGCGAAGGAGCCGACCGTCGCCCAGCGTCACGCTGCGGGTCTTCGGATGCAAGGCGACGGCCTTCACACCGTCGATGAGGTCGATGCGCCTTTCCGCCAGGAACAAACGACTGGCGATCACCTTCGCCTGCGCGGTCGGGCTGGTGATCAGGTCCTTCGACAGAGGCGGGCGTTCATAGGGCTCATACGTCTCGTCCGACACCAGCGTCACGGGACCGGCATAGCTTTCCTCGCGCAAGGTGAGCGCGGCCCGTGTCCCACACTCGCCGGCGCCGATGATGACCATGCCATCCGACGGGCACATCTTCGTCACTCCGTTTGCAGGAAAACCTTGCCGTCCTCGACCTTGATGGCAAAGGTTCTGAGATTGACGCAGACGGGGGCGCCCTTGGCCTCGCCTGTCTTGTAGTTGAACCGCCCATTGTGCTTGGGGCATTCGATGATGTCGTCCATCACCAGCCCCTGCGCCAGATGGACTTTCTCATGCGTGCACAAGCCCTCGGTCGCGAAAAACGCGCCCTCGGGCGAGCGATAGATGGCGAAACTCGCGCCCCCGTGGTCGAAGCGGATGACATCTTCCTTGTCGATCTCGTCGACCGCGCAGGCCAACACCCAGTTGGTCATTCGGGCTTTGTCTCCCATTCCAGATAAGGCCGCGCGCCCGGCGGCAATTCACGCTTGAGGAAATGCTCCTCATGGCGCAGCTGCCGCAGCAGCACCGGGATCATCTCGCGATAGGCATGCCACATCGAAGGATTGGCGTCGGGCAGGTCATGCTTGATCAGCTCATGCAGCCGCGGCAATGCGTGATAAGGCACCATCGGGAACATGTGGTGCTCCACATGGTAGTTCATATTCAGATAGATGAAACGGCTCACCGGATTGATATGGACGGTGCGGCTGTTGAGCCGGTGGTCGGTCACGTTGTCGGCAAGGCCGCCATGCTGCAGAAGGCCGACCAGCACCATATGCCAGGCGCCATAGAGACGTGGCAGGCCGATCAGCAGCAGCGGCAGGAAGCTTCCCATATAGAGGGCCAGTGAAACCGTTGCGGCATAGATCAGCATGTGGACACGTGCGACGCGCACCGCCTTGGGCCGCTCACTTTCCGGGACGAAGCTTTTTTCATCCGGGCTGAACCCGCCAAATGCATTGTGGATGAGCGCCGGCAGCGAATGATAGGCATCGACGAGACCGAAGAAATTCGCGGCCAGCTTGGCGAGGTCGGGCGGCCGCATCACCGCAATCTCGGCGTCGCGCCCGACGATGAGCGTATCCGTATGATGGCGGGCATGGCTCCAGCGCCAGGTCACCGGATTGCGGATCTGCATGAAACTGGCGATCTGATAGAGCACGTCATTCATCCAGCGCGTGCGGAAGGCTGTGCCATGGCCGCATTCGTGCCAGCGCGCGTCGCTCGCCGAGCCGTAGAGTGTGCCATAGACGAAAAAGAACGGCACGCACCACCACGTCCCCCAGAAGGCCACGGCGAGAGCCCCCGACACGAAAAGCCCCGTGAACCAGATACCGGCATCGCGTAACGCCCGCTTGTCGCTGCGCTGCATGAGTTCCTTCATTACCTTGCGCGGCACGTCCGAGTGATACCACTCGGCCTGGGACAACCCTTTCTCGATGGCGGCAGCGGTATCGGCTCCGACCAGCGAATAATCCCGTCTCATCCGGCTGACACTCGCCATCAACGATACCGCACCTGGTTCCAACGATGCCCGATCAGCGCCAGGATGATGATCAGGCCGTGGAAGAACTGCACATAGAAGCCGTCGAGGCCGGCAGACACGATGCCGACCTGGATGAAGGAGACGATCAGCGCCCCGAAGGCGCCGCCGGCAACGGTGCCGATGCCGCCCCAGGTCGGCGTCCCGCCGACGAATACCGCGGCCAGCGACGGCAGCAGATAGGCCTCGCCGGTCGACGGCCACCAGGTGAAATTGATCATGGTCGAGAAGATGCCGGCCAGGGCCGCGCCGAAGCCCATGAACAGGAAGGTGCTGACGCGGATGCGTCTCGTGTTGATGCCCATTTGCGCCGCGCTGTCGGGATTATCGCCGACGCATTTGACCCGGGCGCCGAACTGGTGCCGGTTGAAGAGGATGAGCGAGCCGGCGACGAAGGCGATCGCCCAGAGGAGCTGGGCGGGAATGCCGAAGAAAGAGCCGGCGAAGATCTGATAGACGAGGCTCTCCTTGATCGTCACCAGCGGAATCGACTTGCCCGATGTGGCGATGAGGATAGCGCCGCGCAGCAGATAACTTAGCCCCAGTGTCGCCACGAGCGACGACAGCCCGCCATAGACGACGATGGCGCCGATCGCCGTGCCGAGCAGCACCCCGGTGACGAGGCCGGCCAGGAAGCTCAAGGCCGGATCGAGTCCGGTTTGAATGCCGAGGGCGAAGACCCAGGCGGAGAACCCCATCACCGCCGGGAAGGACAGGTCGATCTCGCCGACCGTCACGATGAAGACCAGCGGGATCACCAGGAACAGCGCGACCGGCAGCGTGATCAACACCGAGTGATAGATGCGCCAGTCCGAAAACACGGTCGGATTGCCGATGAAGAACACCGCCATCATGACGATGAAGACGGCAAACGTGCCGAAGGCCGCCCGGTTGCCGTCAGCGGGCCGCCAGGAGAGACGCTTGGCGGGATAACGTGGCGGGTGGTCGATGATCTCGGTCATCACGCGACTCCCTTGAACTGGGCGAGATCGGCGAGCGGATTGCGCCCGCTCGGATGGGCGATATGTTCCATGAAGGCGATCAGCCGATCGGCCGTCCCGACCTCGGCCTTGCTGGCCTGCAGCGCCACGCGGCCGCGGTCGAGCACGATGAAGCGCTCGGCGATGTCGAAGACATGGTGGATATTGTGGCCGATGAACAGCACCGAGCGGCCGCTCGCATGCAGGCTGCGCACGAAGCGGAATACCTTCTCGGTCTCGGTCAGGGACAATGCCGTGGTCGGCTCGTCGAGAATGATCAGATCCGCCTTGTTATAGAGGGCGCGTGCGATCGCCACGCCTTGCCGCTCGCCGCCCGACAATTGCCCGACGATCGAATGCGGCGTGAACACCTTCGAGGTGAAGCCGATCTCGCGCATCAGCCTTTCGGCTTCGCGATATTCGCGCCTGGTGTCGAGGAGCCCGAGGAAGCTGGTGATCTCGCGTCCCATGAAGATGTTGCGCATGATGGATTGCTGCACCGCCAGCGCCCGGTCCTGGAAGACCGTCTCGATGCCGGCGGCGCGCGATTTGATCGGGCTCCAGCCGTCGACGCGTTTGCCGCGCACCAGGATGTCGCCGCTGCTCGGCCTGACCGCGCCGGCGAGTATCTTGATGAGGGTCGACTTGCCGGCGCCATTGTCGCCGATGAGGCCGACGACCTCCGCGTGAGCGACATGGAGGGAGACGCCGCCCACGGCGAACACATTGCCGTAGGATTTGCGCACCTTCCTGAGTTCGATCAGATGCGGAGCCATGGCGTGATCATCTCAGGAACTTGGCGGCGAGATCGGCGACGGTGCCGGCATTCTCCGGCGTGATGAAGCCCGCTCCCGTGTCGACATTCATCGGGCCGAGGCCCAGCACTTTCTGCTGGCACAGGCTCAGGATCGGCAGGTAGCCTTGCATATAGGGCTGCTGGTCGGAAGAGAGCTGCACCCAGCCCTTGGCGAACTGCTCGACGATCTGCGGGCTCGTGTCGAAGCCGATATTGGTGATCTCGCCCGGCTTCTTGCCGACCGATTCCATATAGACCGAGGCATTGCCAAGCATGGCGCCGCCCGGATAGGCGATGAGCCTGACTTCCGGATTGGCGATGAGGCCGGCGGTGATGAGCGGGATGGCGAGATTGGGGTCGCCCGCCATTTCGGTGGTGCTCGACAGCCTGATCACCTCGACACCGGCTTCCTCGAGCGCCTTGACCGTGCCGAGCTCGCGGATGACGCGCTCCTCCTGCGTCCAGTTGGCGACCATAATCGCCTTGTCGCCCTTGCCGAGCTTGTAGAGCCGTATCGCCTCGGCACCCAGAGCCTTGCCCTGTGGCTCGAGATTGGCGCCGATATAGCCGCCGCCGAATTTGGCGCGCACATCGGGCACATCGACATTCTGATATTCCATGAAGATACCGGCGGCGGCCGCTTCCTCGGCGAGCGGCATGATCGCGGCGCTGCCGGGATGGCCCATCATCGCGATGCCGTCCGGCTTGGCTGCGATGGCCTCGCGCAACTGCTGGACCATCTTCTCGCCCTGCCAGCCGGAGAAGACGAAATCGACCTGGGCGCCGGTATCGGCCTGCGCCTGCTTGGCGCCGTTGAGCACGATGGTGGCGAAGAGATCGCCTTCCGCGCCGCCGACGAAGAAGCGGATGCGCATATCGCTGCACCATTTCTGCGGCAACACCTGCGCCGCGGCCGGAGCCGCCGCCAGAAGCGCCGCACCGAGCAATACCAGGACTTTAAACAGTCTCATGATCGTTCCTCCCTTTTGATTGCGCCCAACCTTCCCGGTCCGGTCGTTTCAGGGCCGACGATAAGTGTTGCCTTCCCCCCCGTTCAGAGGGCATTTTGAGGCAATTGCCTCAGCCAGGAGACGGTCTTGCGCAAGGTCTCGATCAGCGATGTCGCCGCCAAGGCGGGGGTCAGCCGCGCCACCGCCGACCGCGTGCTCAACCGCCGAGGCGGCGTTTCCGCCGACAAGGTCCGCGCCGTCCTGATGAGCGCCCGCTCGCTGGGGCTCGACCGCAATCTGGACGTGGCCCCGGTCAAGATGCTGCGCGTCGGCGTCCTGATGCAGCCGCCGCAGAATCCCTTCTATGAGAGGCTGGCGCACGGCTTCCGCGAGGCCAACCATCTGTTCGAGGCGCAGGCCATCAAGGCCTATGTCAGCCACATGGATGTCCTGGCGCCGCAGCGCATCAAACGGCAATTGCAGCAGATGGCCCGCCTCTACGATGCGCTCGTCGTGGTGGCGCCGGCGCGCGCGAGCATCGTGGACGTGCTGCGCCCGATCGCGGCGCAGTTGACGGTCGTGACGCTCGCCTCCGATCTGCCGCTCGCTGCCGCTCATTATTATGTCGGGCCCGACAACTACAAGGCCGGGCGGCTCGCCGGCGAATTGATGGGCCGGCTGCTTGGCGCCGAAGGCGGCCGTGTGATGTTGATTGCCGGCCTCAAGACTTTCAGCGGCCATGTCGAAAGGCGCCAAGGCTTCCTGGATGTCCTTACCCGGGACTTCCCGGCCTGCCACGTCACCGTCGAGATCGAAAGCTTCGAGCAGTCGCAGAAAGCGGCCGACGGCGTCGTCTCCGCTCTGCGGCGCGACCCGGGCATCGCCGGCATCTACAACATCTCGCAAGGCAACGACGCCATTGCCGAGCGTATCCGGCCGCAGGCGCGCCGCCCTCCGATCGCGCTCATCTGCCATGATCTCACCGCCACCACACACGAGCTGCTGCGCGCACGCGCCGTCGATGTGGTGATCGACCAGGATCCGATGCTCGAGGCGCGGCGCGCCATGGAGCTCATCCTGCAGCATCATGGCCGCCTCGCCGGCCGCCAGGTCACGGGCTCAACCCCCTTGCGGGTGGTGT
Organism: uncultured Aestuariivirga sp.; assembly: GCA_964537655.1. Lineage (GTDB taxonomy): Bacteria > Pseudomonadota > Alphaproteobacteria > Rhizobiales > Aestuariivirgaceae > Taklimakanibacter. The sequence goes on along the minus strand of CAZICN010000005.1, from coordinate 3,422 downwards.
TTCGTGAGAATGCCGACGAACTTGCTTGATCGGGGTTAGCGGTACGGCCGCTTGCGGGAAAAGGGAAAGCTGGGCGAGCACCGTCCGACGAAGACGGAAGGGCCTTCTAAACCCCTCTTTCTTCGCGCGGTACCGGCAACCTCACCGTGATGCGCGTTCCCTTTCCGCCGGCGATGGGGCTCGCCGCCGCGATGGTTCCGCCGAGCGCCGTCACGATGCCGCGGCAGATCGCGAGGCCGAGCCCGACGCCGGGCCCTCGCCCGTCATCCTGCTTGACGCGATAGAACTTGTCGAACACACGCTCGAGGTCCTCTGGCGGTATGCCTTGTCCTTCATCGCTCACGTCGAGCACGACCTCATTGCCGCGTTGCGCCACCGCGACCTGCGTGCGGCTGCCGGAATCTGAATATTTGTTGGCGTTGTCGAGGAGATTGAACACGACCTGTTCGAGGAGCCCGCTGTCGGCATGGACGAGCGGCAGGCTGGCCGGGATGACGAGCTCGAGCGGCCGTTCGGACCAGGCGGACCGCGCCCGCCCCGCCGCCGCGCGGATGACGTCGCCGAGATCGACCCAGTCGCGCTTGATCTCGAGATTGGGCGCTTCGAGGCGCGTCATGTCGAGGAGATTGGTCACGAAACGCGACATGCGCCGCGTTTCCTCCTCGATCGCCGACAGGAGCTCGCCCTGGCTCTCTTTGGGCATCCTGGCGCCGAGGCTGCGCAAGCTCGTCACCGAACCCAGGATGGTGGCGAGCGGTGTGCGAAGGTCGTGCGAGATCGACGAGAGAAGCGCCGAGCGCAGGCGTTCGCTTTCGGCAGTGGCTTCGGCGCGCGCCGCATCGCCGACCAGCAGTGTGCGTTCGATCGCCACCGTCGTCTGGTCGATGAGCGCCTCGATGACGCGCTCGTCCTCCGCCGACAGTCCGCCGGTTCCCGGCCGGAGCCCGATCACGCCGACGACGCCGCGCGGCGTCATGAGCGGCCGGAAAGTGAAATGCGCGTTGGGCAACGTCGTCGTCCGAAGCCCCGCCGCTTCGCGGTGGTTGAGCGACCAGCGCGCCGCCGTCCATTCGCTCGCCCCCATGCTGTCCTCGGGCGGAAAGGCGGCTTTGATCGAAAGCTCGCCGTTCTCGGCGAGCAGCACGATCGTCTCGCCCTTGATCGCCGAGGCCGTCTGCGAGGCGACCGCCCACAGCACGTCGTCGAGGGTCGCCGTGGCGGAGAGCTTGCGCGAGAAGTCGAACAGCATCTGAGTCTGGAAGATGCGCCGTCCGGCGGCATCCGACTGCTCGCGCACCCGCCCCGACAGGCTGCCGGTGACGACGGCGACCAGCAGGAAGACGGTGAGCGCCAGCAGCTCGTGCGGGCTCGCGACGGTGAGCGTGTAGGTCGGATCGATGAAGAAGAAGTTATAGGCGAGGAACGAAAGCCCCGCCGCGACGATGGCGCTGCCGGTGCCGAAGCGGTTGGCGCAGAGCAGCACCGCGGCGAGGAAGAACATCGAGATCGCCGGCGCCTTCAGCCAGTTCAGCGCGTAGAGGCCGAGGCCGGTCGCGAGCGTCACCGCGGCGAAGGCGGCGACAAGCTCCACGACCGCGACCGCCGGGCGCGGCCAGCGGAAGGGCGACGCCTTGCCCTTGGGCGGAGTCACGATATGGATGGCGATGCCTTCGGCCTGGCGGGTGATCTCGTCCGACAGCGACCGGCCGAGCAGGCGCCTCAACCACGAGGCGCGCGAGCGGCCGAGCACGATCTGCGTGATGTTCTCGCGCCGCGCATAGCGCAGCACCTCGCTCGGCAGGTCGCGCGCCGAGAGCCGCGAGACATCGGCGCCGAGCCGCGATGCGAGCTTGAGCGCCTCATCGACCCGCTTCATGGCCTCGGGATCGCTCCCGCCGCGGCTGATCTGGTCGAGATGCGCCGCCACCCAGCCGGCATTGAGGCCGCTGGCCAGGCGGCTCGCCACCCGGACCACGGTCTGCGACTGCGCGTCGGGCCCGACGCAGACCAGGATGCGCTCGGCCGTCGGCCACGGACCTTCGATGGCGTTCTGGCGCAGATAAGTGACCATCTCGTCGTCGACGCGGTCGGCAGTGCGCCGCAGCGCCAGTTCGCGCAAGGCCGTCAGGTTGCCCGGCTTGAAGAAATTGTCGGCGGCGCGGCGCGCATTGTCGGGCAGATAGACCTTGCCGTCCTTGAGACGCTGCAGGAGCTCGTCCGGCGTGATGTCGACCACCACGACATCGTCGGCCTTCTCGATCACCGTGTCGGGCACCACTTCGCGAATGGTGATCCCGGTGATGCCGGCGACCACGTCCGACAGGCTTTCGACATGCTGGACATTGAGCGCCGTCCATACGTCGATGCCGGCATTGAGCAGCTCCTCGACATCCTGGAAGCGCTTGGGATGGCGGCTGTCGGGCGCGTTGCTGTGCGCGAGTTCATCGACGACGATGAGTTCAGGCCGCCTTGCCAGAGCGGCGTCGACATCGAACTCCATCAGGGTGCGGTCCTTGTAGGCGACGGGCCGGCGCGGCAGGACTTCGAGCCCGTCGAGCAGCGCCGCCGTGTCGGCGCGGCCATGCGTCTCCACGAGACCCACCACCACGTCGCGGCCTTCCGCCTTCAGCCGCTTCGCCCCCGACAGCATGGCGAAGGTCTTTCCGACGCCGGGCGAGGCGCCGAGAAAGACCTTGAGCTTGCCGCGTGCTTCGCGTTCCGCGAGCTTGAGGAGCGCGTCCGGTGACGGACGCAGATCAGGATCCTGTGCCATCGTCAGGCATATGACTTATCCGGGCGCCATCGCGTCAAGGGCCTTGTTTAGGCTGAGCACATTGACCCGCGCTTCGCCGAAGATGCCGAGCATGGGCCATTTTACATGGGCATCGACCAATGTCCTAACCTTGTCTTCGCCGATATTGCGGGCCTTGGCCACGCGGGCGACCTGGAGGATGGCATAGGCGGGCGATATGTCGGGGTCGAGCCCGCTCGCGGACGCAGTGACGGCGTCGGGCGGCAGGATCTGCGTCCCGTTCGCCGCCTTGACGCGCTCGGCATCGGCGCCGATCCGGTCGAGCAGCTTCTTCGATGTCGGTCCGAGATTGGCGCCTGACGATGCGCCGGCATCATAGCCCGCCCCCGCGGCCGAGATGCGCGGCCAGAAATAGCGCTCGCCCGCAAAACCCTGCCCGATCAGCTCGGAGCCGCGCACCGTGCCGTTGTCGACGATGAGGCTGCCATTGGCCTTGCCTGAAAAGAGCGCTTGGGCGCCGCCGGTCATGGCCAGCGGATAGGCGATGCCGGTCAGCAGCATGAAGAACACGAACAGCGTGAGGCTTGGACGCAATTGCGAGAACATGGCTTTCTCCTAGTGTCCCGAATCCGAAGTTCGCATACATTGGCAGCGTCCTCCGAGCGAACTT
>CAZICN010000004.1:43639-53284 GCA_964537655.1 uncultured Aestuariivirga sp. | reverse complement strand
TGGACTTTGGCGACGAACTGCTGTCGCGCCATCAGCGCGGCGCGTCCGACCGAAGCGCCATCCCGGATGTTCTTGAGAAAGAACTGGCAAATGAGATCCGCCGCGCCGTTTCGGTCGGCCGGTCCATAGGCGATCGTCGTGCTGCCGAGATAGCCGTAGGCGCCTTGCCGCAGATAGCTTTGGCAGATCGGCATATCAACTCCCAGAATTTCCGAGTTGTAGAGCTCTCCGCCATAGCAGCATTCGACCGACGCCACCGTACCATTACTGATCTTGTCCTTGATCGATTTTGTCGTCAGCGAGATCGGGTAGTTCTGGCCCGACTGGCCGGAAAATTCGGGGCGGCCGGAAGCGCCATGGCAGTTGATGAAATGCATTGCCGCGCCGAGCGCAGTTGTCGAGAACTGCGGGCCTTTCTTGGGAGAAAGCAGCGGGGTGTTGCGGTTGCCGAATACGGCGTCCAGGCTCAGTGTGGTCGATACCTGCCACACAGCGGCGGACAGTCCGAAATGGGCCGAGTAGACTTCGGGGCGCCGGCCCTTCCACTCGGTCGCCACCTTGAGCAGGGCGAGGAGGTGCGACGGTTCCTTGGCGCCCGCCAGATCGGGCAGTCGGCCCACGACGCGCGTCGGACCGATGAATTGCGCCGGATCGCGCGAATAGGGCACGTCGCAGGCATAGGGAATATCGCCAAAGGCGAACTCGTCGTCATCGCCTGCCTGGAGAGCCGGATTCCTGATGTCCTGATGCGGAACGATGTCGGGGGCGCCAACGATCAGCAGAAAGTCGGGCTTGAGCGCCTTGTAGACGCCGTCGATGGCCGACTTGGCATCGCGTCTGTTGTTGCTGTTGGCGAGCGTTGCCGCCTTCAACTTCTTCATCGTGGCCGCATCGTCGAGATAGACGATGCGGGTCTTCAGTCCGCGTTCCATGTCCTTCGCGGCGAGCGCACTCAAGGCTGCATGGATTCGCTTGACGCCTTCCTTTCCGTATTTGGCCATGAGGGCGGAGCGGTGCGTGACGATGACTTTGTCTTCCACGGTACTTTTCCTTCTCAAATCACGGCGGCGAGCTCTTTCGCGACCGCGTCATAGCCCTTCTCAGTCGGATGGAGTTCGATCGTCCGCCATTTCTTGTCCCGTCGGCAGCATGTTGCGCAGATCGAGCAGCTTGACATGGGCAAGGAAGGTACCCCTGCGGCGAAAGTCCAGCTCAAGTCATGAATGACCTTACGGCAATTTCTGCGCCGAATACAGTAAAACCGCGCTTCAGAATGTTCCCGGGCGCAAAGGTGCAATCGAGCATCTGTCGAATCTCGAGGATAAAATGCTGAAAAACGAAGCTATCGCGGTGTGTCGCCGTCCGGACGGTGATCTTGTTCGAGAAAGTCCATGCCGGCTGGGCGGAGGGCATCGCTGATCAAGGCAACGCAGTATTGTTTACCCGCGAGGACTGCGGATACGTCTTCGCCGCTTCTCGAATTTCGTTCAGACAGCTCCGCGTTTGCGGCGCAATTCCTGCGCCCGAAAGCACGCCGCGTGATGGCCGGGTTCCAGCAGCTCGGAAGGCGGCCGCGCATCCCGGCATTGGCCCACCACCTCGCGGCATCTCGGCGCGAAGGCGCAACCCGGTGCGCGCGCCACGGGATCGGGCGGATAACCTTCGATCGAGAACAAGCTCTTGTCGCGTGGGGTCGTCAGCGTCGGGGCGGCCGCGAGCAACGCCCGCGTATAGGGATGCGCCGCACCGCCGAAAACGGCGTCCACCGGGGCGCTCTCGACAACCCTGCCGCCATACATGATCGCGACCCGGTCCGCGAGCCCGGCGACCGAGGCGAGGTCGTGAGTGATCCAGAGCACACTCATGCCAGAATCGGCGCGCAGCCGCATGACCAGGGCGATGATCTCGGACTGGACGGTCACATCGAGCGCCGTCGTGGGTTCATCGGCGATCAGAAGATCCGGCTTGCAGGCGATGGCCATGGCGATCATCGCGCGCTGGCGCATGCCGCCCGAGAACTGATGCGGATAGCTGTCTATGCGAGTGGCGGGGTCGGGTATGCCGACATGATCGAGAAGCTCGATCGCCCGTGCGCGGCTCGCGGCCTTTCCCATCTGGAGGTGATGCCGCAGGTGTTCGGTAAGCTGCCTGCCGATCGTCAGCACCGGATTGAGTGACGACATCGGGTCCTGGAAGATCATGCCGATGCGCCTGCCGCGCAGCTTCCTAACGCTGGACTCGGGGCTGCCGGCCAGCTCCTGGCCGTCGAAGCGGATGCTTCCGGCGACCTTGGTGCCGGGACTTGCGGCCAGGAGCCCCATCACCGCGAGCGCCGTCATGCTTTTGCCTGAGCCGCTTTCACCGACGACCGCAACCGCCTCACGGCGCGCGACGTTCAGCGTCACACCGTCGAGGACGCGCGCTTCGCCGGCCCGGGTCGCGAAGCTGACCGTGAGCTCCGATATGTCGAGCAGCGGCGTGCTCATCGTGCCGTCCCATCATAGAGATGACACGCAACCTTGCGCCCCGGCTCGATTTCGGCAAGTGGCGGCCGCCGCATGTGACAGTCGACACCCTTTCGGGCCCGGGCTTCGGCCAGCGCCGGACAACGTGGAGCGAAGGGACAGCCGGCCGCCGCCGGCGCCGCTGTTTCGGCGCGCGTGGAAGCGGTTCGTTCCATTTGAGCGGCGCGGCGCGCGCGCTCGCCCGACGGGTCGGGCAGGGGAACCGAGGCCATCAATGCTCTTGTATAAGGATGCAGCGGCCGGGCCACGAGAGCTTCGCTTTCGCCAAGCTCCATGACCTGGCCGCGATACATGACCAGCGTGCGGCGCGCCATGTACCGGATCACGGCTATGTCATGGCCGATGAACAGGTAGGTCAGTCCGAAACGCTGCTGCAGGTCGAGAAGAAGATTGAGGATCTGCGCCTGTATGGATACATCCAGGGCCGAGACCGCCTCGTCGCAGATTATGAGGTCCGGCCGCAGGGCAAGCGCCCGGGCAATGCCGACGCGCTGGCGCTGCCCGCCCGAGAGCTGATGCGGATAGGCGCCGGCAAAGCGTCCGGGCAATCCGACAAGCTCGAGCAGTTCCAGAGCGCGTCCGCGCCGCTCTGAGCGCGCGCCCTCGCCATGGATCGCAAGCGGCTCGGCTACGATATCGGCAACATTCATGCGAGGATCGACCGACGCGTAGGAATCCTGGAAGATCATCTGCATGCGCCTGGCGAAAGGCTTGCGGTCCCGGCCGGACAGGCGCGTGACGTCCACATGATCGAAGCGGATGCTGCCGCCGGTCGGCCGATCGATGCCGAGCATCGCGCGCCCGATGGTCGATTTGCCGGACCCGCTCTCGCCGACCAGGCCGAGTGTTTCGCCGCGCTCGATGTCGAAGCTCACGCCATCGACGGCTTGTACGGCGCCGACGCTGCGCGGCAGCAATGCACCGCGTGTGACCGGGAAATGGACCTTGAGGTCCGATATGCGAACGAGCGGTTCCACACCGTCAGCCGAACTTGGAACGAATGACGCTGCTCAAGGCCTCGACGATCGTCTCGACTAGTCGTGCCCCCATACTCTCCGTTGCCGGCGCGGCGCGCGACAGCAGCCCCGATGCGGGTACCAGGCCTTCCGGCTGCGGGAAGACGGAGTATCCCGGAACATGCGGCGCCACCTCATCGATGATGCGGTCACGCCTGACGCTCCCCGGTTCGAGCGCGAGCATCAGCGCGGTTTCCACCGTCGCGGCATGTTCGAGATCCCAGCCGGGAAAATTGCCCTCGAAGAGCTCATGCAGGAGTGGATCGGGAACGTGCTGCCACCAGCCCGTCACCATGATCCTGGCACCGTCGCGTCCGGCGAGCGCAAGGTCGGCCGCCTCGAACAGGAAGAACTGGTTCTCACCATGGCCGCTCAGGAACACGATGCGCCGCGCACCGTGGCGCAGAAGCTCGCGCGCCACGTCGCGCGCCAGCAATGTCAATGTCTGCCCCTCGAGGCTGGTGGTGCCGGAGAAGATCTGTCCGCCGCCGGAAAGCGCCTGCGATTTGTAGCCGAAGGCGATGGGGGCGCCGACGATTGCATTGCAGTTCCGCGCTATGCGCTCCGCGAGCCGCGTGGCGATCGCGATATCCGTGTCGAGCGGCAGGTGGTGCCCATGCTGCTCGATCGATCCGACCGGTACGATCACTGCGGCGCCGGCGGCGATCGCGTCGCGATATTCGGGCCAGGTCATGGATGTCATGCTGTTGGTCATGGTCAGCTCCCGATCAGATGGTCATAGCGGCGGCCGGCCTTCATGATCAGGCTCGGCCGCTCGAGCGCGGTGACGCGGCTCAGCGGGTCGCCATCCACGGCGATGATGTCGGCGTCCTTGCCGGCCTCGATTGTGCCTGTGAGGTGGTCCAGGCCGCAGGCTCGCGCCGCGTTCGCCGTCGCCGCCAGCAAGGCAGCGTGATTGTCGATGCCAATCTCGACATGCGCGCGTACTTCCTGAGCCATGCCGCCATGCATCGCATCCGTGCCGCAGGCATAGGGCAGGCCCGCCGCGATGGCCTTGCGGGTGTTGCCGGGCGCGAGGCGCCGCCGCGGCAGCCATTCGACGTCGCGAAAAGCCGGATTGACCTCGAGGTCGGCGGCAAAGATGTGCTCGTCGAGCACGATGGCGAGGGTCCCGACCAGCCAGGTGCCTTTGCGCTTCATGAGATCAATGCAGTCATCATCCATCATGTGGCCGTGCTCGATGAAATCCACGCCGAGCTCCACGCACAGTTTCACCTCGACCGGCTGGATGCAGTGGGTGCAGGCCTTGCGGCCATAGCGATGCGCCTCGTCGATTATTGTCGCAAACTCCTCGGGCGAGTATTCGGGCAAGAAATGCCCGCCTTTCCGGTCGACGCTACCCGTCGCCATGAACTTGATCAGATCCGCGCCGCGCCTCAGATTGGTCCGAACGGCCTTGCGGATCTCCTCGACGCCGTCGAACCCGCCGGCATAGCCATGCCCGTTGGTCGCGTGGATGGCGCGCGTCGCGGTCACGATGCGCGGGCCCGGCACGTCGCCGGCCTCGATCGCGTCTCGCATGGCGATGTCGGAGAAGTCCGGCGTGCCGACCAGCCGCACCGTCGTGACCCCGGCCCTCAGGTCGTTGCGCATGTTGCGCACGGCCTTGAGCAGGCTTGTTTCAGGTGCTTCCGGGGCATTGTCGTAGATCCGCCGTTCGCCCGCCTGTGAAAGATGGGTATGGGCATCGATCAGCCCCGGCATCAGCGTGTGCCCCGGGAGTTCGACGACGTCGGCGCCGCCCGGCACCGCAATGTCGTCCGCGTGCCCGGCGGCCAGGATACGATGGCCGCCGATCACGACGGTCGCATTGTCGACCGCGGGCGCGCCGGTGCCGTCGAACATGCGGGCGGCGCGCAGGACGACCGGGCGTGTCTCGCACGCGGTCATCCGACGCGATCCTGCCTGACGGTCTCGATGTGGCGGATCACGGCGTTGAGCGGCATCACGTCGCCCAGCCAGGAATCGATGTCGAACAGCGTTACCTGGTGCGAGAGCGAGTACCGGTCGGCTACCGCTTCCTGCGGAACAATGACCCGATAGTTGCGCGCCGCGGCGTCGTCGACCGTGGCCCGGACGCAGCCGGCGGTCGTCGTGCCGGTGATGATGAGGGTGTCGATGCGCTCGTTGATCAGCACGCTGGTGAGCTGCGTGCCGAAGAAGAAGGAAGGCTTCGGCTTGACCAGAACCACATCGCCCGACTGCGGCGCGACCTCGTCCAGTATCTCATGCGGCCAGAGTTCGTTGGCGAAGGCGGAATCGCCGGCGATGGCCTTGGAGAGCAGTCGTCCGCCGGTAGCCGAACTGTAAGGCTCGGCGGTGCGCTGCGTCGAGTAGATGATCGGAATGCCGCGCGGCCGTGCCGCATCGAGCAGCTTGGCGATGGCATGGCATGCCGTCCAGCCGAGCTCGCCGCAGGAGAGCGGCGAGCGGTCCTCGACCGTGTAGCGGCACATGTCGATGACGATGACGGCAATGCGGTCACCGAAGCCGACCCGTTGACCGAGCCCGGCGCGCTGGCGCACCTGGCGATCCTGTTCGGGGATGACATCCGGGATGAAGCCCTGGACCGGAACATGTGCATTCATGATGGTTCCTCTCTAGTTGCGGTTGCGAAGTCTTGGATCGAGCAGGTCGCGGAGACCGTCACCCGTCATGTTGACGGCGATCACGGTGATCATGACGCAGAGCCCTGGGAAGATGACGAGCCAGGGAGCCTGGCTCACATAGGAGCGGCTTTCGGTGAGCATGCGCCCCCAAGATGGGGTAGGTGGTTGCGCGCCGAGGCCCAGATAGGAGAGCGCGGATTCGGCGATGATCGCGCCGGCGATGTCGGTCGTTCCGAAAATGATCAGGATCGGCACGACATTCGGCGTCACATGGCGCAGCATGATCCACAGATGCGATCCGCCCATGGCGCGTACGGCGGTGACATAGGGCCTCACGCTGATCGCCATCGCCTCGGCGCGGGTCAGCCGGGCAAAATAGGGCACCCGTGTGAGGCTTATCGCGATGATGAGATTGGTGAGGTCAGGACCGAGCACCGCCACGAGGAAGAGCGCGAGCAGCAAAGCGGGGAAGGAAATCAGGACGTCGACCAGCCGCATCACGGCGGCGTCCACCCAGCCGCCGAGATAACCGGTGACGAGGCCGATCAGCCCGCCGAGGACGACCGCGGTTCCCACCGCCACCAGCGCGACTTGCAGCGAGGTCCGGCTGCCATGGATGACGCGCGCGAAGATGTCGCGGCCGAACTGATCGGTGCCGAACCAGTGCGACAGCGACGGGCCCTGCAGCCGCGCCGCGGCGTTCATGAGCGCCGGGTCGTAGCCTGCCACCAGCGGCGCGAAGATCGCCGCGAGCACCACCAGCACGATGATCGACGCGCTGAGGACGAGCAACGGATTTTCGCGAAGTCCAGCGAGGAGATTGTCATGGCGGTGCTGGCTGAAAGCGGTCGTCATGGCGAGCCTATGACCGTCGCAGCCGCGGATCGATGACGACGCGCAGCACATCCGCGCCGAGATTGGCGATGATGAAAATCAGCGTGTAGAGCAATGTGATAGCCTGCACGACGGCATAATCGCGCTGGAAGATCGAGCGCACGAGCAGCCGGCCGAGGCCCGGCCGCACGAACACTTCCTCGATCACGATGGAACCGCTGATGAGGAACGCGAATTGTAGCGCGATCACGGTCACGATCGCCGGCGCGGCATTGGACAGCGCGTGCCAGGTGAGCACGGTGCGGGGCGGCAGGCCCTTGGCGCGCGCGACTGTGACATAGTCCTGGCGGATCACTTCGAGCATGGCCGAGCGCGTCACGCGCGCGAGGAAGCCGGCCATGATCAGCCCCAGCGCCAGTGCCGGCATGAAGCTGACGGCGAAGGCGCGAGCGGGATCGGCGAGGAAGCTCGCATAGCCGCTGACTGGAAACATGCCCATCCCGATGCCGAGGGTCAGGATCAGGATGGCGCCCAGCCAGAACTCCGGCAGCGAGATCGAGACGTAGGTGGCGGCGCGCAAAAGCGAGTCGGCCGGCCGGTTCTGGTGAAGTGCGGCGACAATGCCGGCGGGCAGGCCGACCGCGATGCCGATCAGCGCGCCGAACAGGCCGAGCTCGAGGGAGGGCGACATGACCGAGCCGATCTCCTCGAGCACCGACCGTCCCGAGCGCAGGGAAACGCCGAGATTCCCCTGCAGCACTTGTCCGAGCCATAGCGCATATTGCGTCCAGATGGGCTGATCGAGCCCGTATTGCAGTCGGATGCGCTCCTGCTGGTCGGGCGGCATGCGGTCATTCATCACATCGACGGCATCGCCCGGGATCAGCCGGACGACGGCGAAGACGATGATGGACACGCCGAACAGCAGCGGCACCACATGGGTGAGGAGCCGGTGCAGCATATAGGCCGCAAGCGTTCGCATCCGACTGGTCCGTCCCTTCTTAGCTTGCCGTGCTCGCCGTCTGCAGCGAGATGCGCGTATTGCCGGCCTCATGCTTGAGTCCGGTCAGCCGTTCGCGATAGGCGGCGAAATTGAAGGGCCTGAACAGGAACACCATGGAATGGGCCGTGGTCAGAATGTACTTCTCCGCTTCCGCGTAGATCGCCTTGCGCTTGGCGGGGTCGGTCTCTGTTCTGCCCGCCAGCAGCAGCTCGTCCAGCTTTTCGTCGCCCGCCTTGCCGAGGTTCAGGCCGCCGCTGCGCAGGAACTGTTCGCCGATGAAGTCGTTGGGATCGATCATTGTGCCCCAGCCCTCGATGAACAGATCGTAGTCGCCTTCCTTGCGTCTGGCGCGCGCAGCACCCGATTCGATGGCGTTGATGTTGATGTTGACGCCGATGGCGGCCCATTGTTGTTGCAGCACCTCCAGAACCTCGGCATAGCGGCTCCCGCCCGCGGCGACGCCCTGGATGGTCACGCCTCCGGCAAGTCCCGCTTCGCTCATGAGCGCCTTGGCCTGTTCGATGTCGGGCGCGCCATAGACGGTGAGACCGTTGTGGAATGGATTGCCCTTGGGACCGATGGGGCCGCCCTGTGTCGGCTCGCCGCGCCCCGACAGGACGAAATCGACGATGGCCTGACGGTCGGTAGCCAACGCGACGGCGTGCCTGACCTTCGGGTTGTCGAAAGGTGCGCGCGCATGGTTGAACTCGGCGTATTCATAGCGCGTGGTCGCTCCGCCCAGCACCTTGACGCCTTGGGCCGCCTCCAGGTCCGGGATCGACTTGAGCGGCGTCCATAGGTCGAGATCGATCTCGCCCGCCGTAACCTGCAGAACGCGCGTGGTGTCGTCCTGTATCGGTATCCATTCAAGCCGCTGGATGAGCGGGCGTCCCGTCTCGAAATAATCGTCGAAGCGCTCCATGACGAGACGTTGCGCGGGAACATGCTCGACGAAACGATAGGCTCCGGTGCCGACAGGTTTCAGCTTGAAGGCCTCGTTGCCGACTTCCTTGACGACGTCATGCGGAACGATCGCGCACCAGCGCGGGGCGATGGAGCCGAGGAAGTGGGCGGCCGGGCGCTTGAAGACAAGCCGTACCTTGTAGGGATCGATTGTCTCGACTTTGTCGAGATCGGCCACCACGCTGCCGACCCAGCTCTCCTTGAAGCGCTCGAGGGTGAAGACCACGTCCTCGGCGTTGAACTCGCGACCGTGATGGAACTTGACGCCCCGGCGCAGGGTGAAATCGTAGACCTTGCCCTCATCCGAAACGGTCCAGGACTCGGCGAGATCGGGAACGATGTTCAGGTTCTCGTCGATCGTGACCAGTCCGTTGAACATCATCTCGCAGACGCGCAGCTCGACATCGGATAGCAAGAAATTCGGGTCGATGATCTCGACATCGGCGTTGGTGGAGATGCGCAACGTGCCGATCGCCGCTGCCGAGGATTGGGCGAAGAGCGACGTGCTGAGCAGCGGTACGCCAGCGCCGGCGAGAGCGAGGCTCCCGGCGATCTTGCCGAAAGCGCGTCTGCTCAGGCCATTCGAGGTGCGGCGCGGCCCGCGTAGGCTTTCTTGGTCGGTTGCCTTGGTCATCTTAGTCCTCCCATTGGATATGCGAACCATTTCGCTTTCT
>CAZICN010000004.1:0-43539 GCA_964537655.1 uncultured Aestuariivirga sp. | reverse complement strand
GCGGTATCGAGCGCCACACCGAAGTCGATACGGTCCAGGCTGTCGCCGCTCGTATGGTAATAGGGATGCGTTGGCGGGTTGCGCCAGAAGAACGCGGCCGGCACGCCCGCGTCGATGAAGGGATTGTGATCGGAGCCGGGGAACAGGGAGGCGTCGGCGTGGCTTTCGACCTTCCATCCGACGGCATCTGCGCAGGCCGATGCGTAATCCATCATCGCGGGATCCGCGTGCAGCGAGCGGGCCGCTGGCGCCCAGGCCAGCGCATCGAGATTCACCATGCCCACCGTGGCCGCCAGGTTCTTTCCATAACGCCGGACATAGTCCGCCGATCCGCGGAATCCCGCTTCCTCGTCCGCGAAGGCGGCCACGACGATCTTTCGCAGGTGAAGTTTCTCGCCCAGGACCCGTGCGATCTCGATCATGCAGCTCACGCCGAGCGCATTGTCCGATGCGCCCACGCCATCGAGCTGGGTGTCATAATGGGCGCCCATGACCACTTCGCCCGAGCCGCTGCCGGGTATCTGGCCGATGACATTGGCGGTCTCGACAATGGGGTAGGTGGCCTCATGGACAATCTTCACCTTCCCGCCGCCGGCGACATGATTCAGCAGAAGCTCTGAATCGGAAGCCGAGAGTGACACGCCGGGTATCGGATGGTGCGCGCCGTTGGGTTCCGTCACCAGGGCGGGGTACATCATCGCGTTCAGATTGCGGCACAAGCCGTCCGGCGCATCGCCCAGCAGCGCGATGCCGACCACGCCGCGCTCCCTCAGGGCGCCGACGAACAGGTAGGGGTAGCTGGTCTTCATGACGGCGATCTTGCCCGCCAGCGGCCCCATATCCCGCAAGTGGCTGTCCAGATCCGCATCGTCATCCAGATCGCCCAGCACGACGGCGTCGGCCTCCACGGTCCCGCTGCCGGTGAACTGCAAGCCGGCGCAACGAAGACGGCGGGGCGAATCGGCGAGGAGAACACATTCCGTCCGGCGCGGATCATAGGTGGCCACCTCGAAGCGATCGACACGCAAGCTTCCGAGTCCGACAGCCGCCATGCGTTCGAGAATATGATCGCGCGCCCGGCGTTCGCCTTCGCTGCCTGCGAAGCGATTGCCGATCCGGCAGAGGGCGATGGTGTCGTTGCGGATGTTGTCCAGGCTGAGATGCATATTCACTTTCCTTGTACGCGTTTGGCTGCCGAGCGCTCCGCTCACGCCGACCCACGGAGGTTGTTCAGAGACGTTCCCTGCTTCGTGGGTCGAGCAGGGCGTTGACGAGATCGACGATCAGGGCGCTTGCGACCAGAAAGGTCGTCGTGACGACCGTTGCGCCCATGACGACCGGATAGTTGCGATTGAGAACCGAGGTGAAGAGCAGCTTGCCGATCCCCGGCCGGGAGAAGACGATCTCGGCGAATACGGCGCCCGAGAGCATTGTGCCGATTCCCAGGCCGACCATGGCGACGATCGGCTGAACGGCGATCTTGAGGGCATAGCCGAACAGGATGCGCCGGTTGGCGACGCCATAGGCGCGCAGAGTGCGGATATGGTCCTCGCCGAGGACTTCCAGCATCGACGCGCGCGCTATTCGCGAGAAATAGCCGAGCCATCCCAGCCCGATCGCAAAGGCAGGCAGAACCAGATGGCCGAGATAGTCCACGACGTCGCCGGGTTGTCCGACGCCGATTGCCGGCAGCCATTGCAGTTTGACCGCGAAGACGATCAACGCGATGATGGCAACGACGAAGGACGGTACGGCGATCACGCCGACCGACAGCACGCTCACGGCGATGTCGGCGAAGGAACCGGGCCGCACAGCCGCCAGGCAGCCCAGCGGCAGGGCCAGCAGCAGCGGCCATGCGAGGCCGGCGGCGAGCAGCGCAAGCGTGTGCGGCAGGTCCTCGAGGACGATTTCCAAGACGTCGCGATTGCTCCACACATCCCGGCCAAGGTCGCCACGGGCCAGGTTGGTGAAGAAGTTCAGAAGCTGGACAGGTATCGGCTGATCGAGCCCGAGGCGCTCGGTGAGGGCTGCTCGCATTTCCGGCGTGGCGCGCGGCCCCAGTGCGACCGTTGCCGGGTCACCCGGGATCAGGAAGACCGCGCAGAAGAGCACGGTCGCGATCGCCACCACGATGGCGACCGCCAGCAAGAGGCGCTTGAAGGTATAGGCGAGCATCATGCCCCTCCTGTTGCGAGCGCCGGCTCGCCGAGGAGCGGCCGCAGGCATGCGGCGAAGCGGCCAGGCATGATCTCGCGGCGCTCGGGGACGATCGAGCGACATTGTGCGTCCGCGCGCGGGCACCGCGGATGCAGGACGCAGCCACTCGGCCGTTCGAACACGCTCGGAACATCGCCGCTGATATAGGCTTTCGGCCAGGGTACGGCGGGATCGCTTGAAAGGTTCGCCGCCGCGAGACCGGCTGTATAGGGATGCGCCGGATTCCCCAAAACCTCCTCGGTCGATCCCTCTTCCACCAGGCGGCCCAAATAGATCACGCCGAGCCGCGCCGACATCAATCGGACGATATGGAGATTGTGGGAGATGATGAGGATGCCGATGCCGAGCTCGCGCTGCAGCCGCATCAGCAGATTGACGACCTCGCCCTGAACCGAGGCATCGAGCCCCGCGGTCGGCTCATCGGCCACGATGAGCCGGGGTTGCAGGGCAAGCGCCCGCGCCACGGCTACTCGCCGCGCCTGTCCGCCAGAGAGCTGGTGCGGATAACTGGCCGCCATATGCCGCGGCAGCCCGACAAGGCTGAGCAGGCGTGCAACCTCGGTGGCTATTGGGCCTCCGGAGAATTGAGCGTGGCGAAGCGCTTCGGCAATCGTCGTCCCGACCGACAGCCTCGGGCTGAGCGAGCCGGCGGCGTCCTGGAAAAGCACGGCCAGTTTTCGCCTCGCGCCATGCCCTGGAGGTTTGCTCGTCACGTCCTCGCCGGCAACGAGGATCCGTCCATCGTCAACCTTAAGAAGGCCGGCGATCGCCATGGCAAGGCTGCTCTTGCCCGAACCGCTTTCCCCGATGAGCGCGTAGGTCTCGCCTTCCGGCATGGCGAAGCTGACATCGGACACCGCTGCGAGGCGCCGCCGCCGAGAGAAGAACGCATCCGAAGGCGCCGAAGCCGGATAGCCGATCGAGACCCGTTGGAGTTCCAGGAGCTGAGATCTAGGCATTGGCGTTGCCCCCGGCATCAGATGCGAGGTGGCAGGCCACCGCATGGCCACCGCGATTGTGGAAATCGGGGACCACGGTCTCGCATTGATCGATGGCGACGTCACAGCGCGGGCGGAAGGCGCAGCCCTTGGGCGGCGAATCCAGGCTTGGCACGGTGCCCGGTATGGTCGGCAAGGCCCCCTCGAAGCGAGGCAAGCGGCTGGGATCGCAGCCGAGCAGCCGACTTGTATAGGGATGGCGAGGCGACTTGAGCACCTGGCCGGTAGTACCTTGCTCGACGATCGAACCGGCATACATCACGGCCACGAAGTCGCAAAGCTGAGCCACGGTTCCGAGGTGATGAGACACGTAGAGGACCGAGCAGTTCACCGTCCTCTGCAACTCGCGCAGCAGTTCGAGAATCTGGACCTCCAGGGTCGCATCCAACGCGGTCGTCGGTTCGTCGGCGATCAGGAGATCCGGTTCGGCCAAGAGGGCCATGCCGATCGAGATGCGCTGGAGCATGCCGCCGGACATCTGGTGGGGATAGGCCCTGAGGCGCGCCCCGGGATCCGGGATCCCGACTTTGGCAAGCATTGCCGCGGCGCGCTCTATCTTTTGAGCCCTGCTGAGTCCCGTTTCGCGATGCTGAATGTCGATCATCTGCCGATCGATCCGCACCACCGGGCTCAGTGTCGTCATCGGATTCTGGAAGACCATCGAAATCCGTGAGCCGCGAAGCGCGCGACGCTCGGCCGGCGAAAACCCGGCGAGATCGCGGCCATCGAAAGAGATCGAGCCTTGAAGGCTGGCGCCGGGGCCGAGCAGGTCCATGATTGTCATGAGAAGCGTGGACTTGCCGCTGCCGCTTTCTCCGACCAGGCCGACGATCTTCCCGTGCGGGATGTCGAGGGATACGTTGCGCAGCGCATGGATGTTTCGTCTGGCCGTCGCGTAGCGTACCGACACGTCGCGCATCTTGAGGAGGACATCGTCTGACATCAGATGCGCCGTGTCTTCGGATCGAGCACATCCCGCAGCGCCTCACCGAGGAAGGTGAAGCCGAGGGTCACGATCACCAGCGGCAGGCATCCCGCGATGATCGGCCAGGGCGTCACCTGGATGAACGAGAAGCCGTCATTGAGGATGGTTCCCCAGCTGGGCGTCGGCGGTCGAACGCCAAGTCCGAGGAAGGAAAGGCCGGCCTCGATCGTGATCACCACGGGAATGTCCATGGATGCCAGGATGAAGACCGGGCTGATGACATTGGGGGCGAGGTGCACGAAGAGCACGCGCCAGAACGGCAGGCCCATAGCCTGGGCGGAGCGGATGAAGGTCGCGTTGCGCACCGCCTGCGTCTGGGCACGAACCACCCGCGCATAGTCGGGTATCTTCGCAATCACCACCACGAGCAGGATCGTGGCCAGGCTTGGCCCGGTGATGGTTATCAGGACGAGAGCGAGGATGACGATCGGAAAAGACCGCACCGCGTCGAATACGAAGAGGAGGGCGTTCTCGAGCCACTGTGGCCCGTATCCTGACAGAAGCCCGAGCGGCACGCCGATGAGAAAAGCCACGCCTATGCAGATCAGGGCGATCCGCAGGGCGACCCGGCCACCATACAGTACCCGGGAAAAGAGATCGCGCCCCAGTTGATCGGTGCCAAACAGATGATCCAGTGACGGCGGCTGGAAGCGCTGCACCGGGTTGAGCGCCAAGGGGTCGTATGGCGCAATGAGCGGTGCGAAGATCGCCAACGCGAACATGGTCACGATGAGAATGAGGCCAATGGCCGTCAACGGCGTGCGCACGAAAGAGACGATAGCGGCAACGGCGTCGCGACGAGCGTTTCCTTCCACAGTGTCAAGGGCGGCGGCTTCGGTCAGGCCTCGGTCGGATGTGCTCATGCGTGCGGCCCGCCGAGGAACCTCTCCGCGTTTCGGCCCAGGATGAGTTCCTTTTCTTCCTGCGACAGCAAAGGCAGCTCACGCACAAGCGACACGGTCCTGCCGAGATCGTACCAGGGGTAGTCCGAGCCCATCAGGACCCGATGCGCTCCGACCTCTCGGATCAGCGTCGCCAATTCGGTTCCAGAAGGTGCAAGCGAGGCATCCGACCACTCGATGATTTCCGCGCAATCGAACCAGACATTCGGGAAGCGCTTCGCCAGCGCGGCGGTCTGCCGCCAGCCGCCGCCGCCCATATGCGCCACGATCAGACGCAACTCGGGAAAATTCTCCAGCACACGGGCAAAAGCCTTCGGCTCGGCATAGCCAGCTCGCTCGGGATCAAGCCCCGCGTGGCCCAGAACCGGCAGGTCATAGTCGCGGCAGAGCCTGAAGAGCGGCCAGAGCCGCTCGTCATCCATGCCATGGCGATGGATGGCGGAATGCAGCTTCAATCCCCGCGCGCCGTGATCTACGACGAGTTCGCGGACGAGCGACACGCTCTTCTCGGGGCTGGCCGCGTTCAGGTCGACTGAAACGAAAGGTATGATTGCCGGGTGTTCCTTCGCGACCTGGCATCCCCAGAGATTGAAGTCGCGCAAGGCATCGAAAATTCGCGCCTTGAAGGCCTTAATCATCCGTGTCCGCTCGGGGGAAGGCAGGTCCTGCGGCAAGCTCGTCTCGAAGCGGCGGATCTCCCACTCGGCAATGAAGAGATTCAGGACGACGACTCTGGACACCCCGGAGGCCGACATGGAGGCGATGAGTTCCTCCGGCGAGCCGAGCGATGTGCTGTAGGCCGGCCTGCCGCCGTCGCCATACTCCCAGATGACATAACTTTCCTTGTCCTGCGCCGCCGCGGCCGGGGACCGGTAGAGATGCACATGCGTATCGATGAGCAGTGTGTCGGTCATGGCGAATTCGTCGCAGGCGTGAGTTTCTCCCAGGTCCGCGGATCGAGGAGTCTTCCGACGAGGGCCGCCGCCGCCGCGGATGCGAGCCGCTCCCCCTTGGCCGCGCTCGCCGCCGAGGGATTGCCGAGCACTCCGTTGGTCGAGAGTTCGTCCATGTCGAGCGAGCGGTAGAACGGCGATTCGAATGGGTCCTGAGATCCCTCGAAACTTGGTGCCGTCAGATTCTCCAGCTTCTCGTGCCGCACGGCATCGCCTGCCAGGGCCATCATCATCGATGTCTCCGCCTCGCAGGCGTGCATCAGGCAGGTCTGCGTCTCGAGAATCTTCCGGAACTCTTCAATGGCTACGTCCCAGTAGGTGCAGGTGACGATGGGCGTCAGCTCGGTGCGTGCCAGCTCGTTCACCACGACACGAAGCGCCGTGGTGTTTCCGCCATGTCCGTTGACCAGAGCAATCTTCCGGAACCCTGACACAATGATGGAACGGACCATGCAGCCGATAACAGCCGAGAAGGTCGCGAAGTCGAGCGTCAGCGCGCCGCCAAAGCTCAGATGGTGCTGCGCCAGCCCGACGGCCAGGGTCGGCGCCACCAGGATGGGTTGCGCGGCAGGGGCCAGCCGCGCCGCGCGCCGCGACACTTCCGTCGCCAGAAGGGAATCCACTTCGACAGAAAGATGTGGCCCGTGCTGCTCGATCGAGCCGACCGGAATGATGACCACCGCATTCTGCCTCGACAGCGCCACGATCTCGGGCGCTGTCATCCTGGCCCAATCCATCCTGGTCTATGCCTTCCTGAACTTGGAGAAGGAGAGACGATTGCCGTCCGGAGTCACGCCCGGCACGATGGTGTCGCGATAGAGAAGAAGCTGCACACCGTGAGTGAGGAGAATATAAGCACTCGACTCGTCAAGTAACGTCGCCATCCGCTCATAGAGTCCGGCGCGCTTCGCGTCATCCGTTTCGGCCATCGCCTCGCTGTTGAGCTTGGTGTATTCATCATTGCACCAGCGCTCCCAGTTGAATTCGCCGACGCCATCGCAGGTGTAGAACTTCGTTGCCCAGCTCGGGTCCGGTCCGTTGCCCCAGCGATGAATGAACATCTGAAGGTCTTTCCAGGTGTTGCCAGACTCTTCCACGCCCAGCGTCCAGAACGTGCCGGACTCCAGCGGATCGATCTCGACGGTAATTCCGACCTCGGCCAGGTTCGCCTGGATCACCTGCGCCATGGTGAGCAGATCTGTGCCGTTGATGATCGACAGGCGAGTCGTGAAGCCAGAGCCGACGCCGGCCTCATTGAGCAGCGTGCGCGCCGCCTCGACATCGCGAGGCGGATAGGGCGAGGCCTTCCGATGACCTGGAAGGCCGGAGGCGATCACACCTGTAGCGCGCTCCGCGCCGCCGAAATAGGCCGCATTGACGACGGCATCGACATCTATTGCCCTTGCGACGGCCTTGCGGACGCGGACGTCCTTGAAGAGGGGATGTTCGGTGTTGAGCCCGAGCCATTCCATGCCCACCATGGGGCGCGGGCTGATTGTCACGCCGGCAGGCGGGTTGGCGCGATAGATCGGCAGCGAGCTCGGCGCCACGTTGATGAAGTCGAACTCGCCCGCGAGAAAGCCCTGCTCTGCGACCTGACGGTCGTCGATCGGGAAGATCTGGACCTCATCGAATTCAGGCCGAGGTCCAGTCCAGTCCGGGTTGCGGACGAGTACCGTGCGTTGCCGCGGCCGCCATTCCTTCAGCAGATAGGGGCCGCACTGCGCCGGCGGCTCGGTCGTGAACCGTCCCCCCGCCTGCTCGACCGCCGCCTTGCAAACGATGGAACCGGCATTCCATGGCAGAGTCGTGCGCCAGACCGGCGAGAAGGGCCGCTTGAGAACGATAACGCCCTCCCGTTCGCCCGTCACCTCGACATGGTCGAGGCTGTCCCAGTCGCCGCGCCAGGGCGATCCGTTCTTCGGATCGGCGATCCGCTCGAAGGAATACTTCACATCTTCGGCGCTCACCTGGCCGAAGCCGTTCGTCCAGGCGATGCCGGGCCGCAGGGCGAACTTGATATGAGTAGGATCCACCTGCTCGATGGACGAGGCTGCTTCGAGCTGTGTTTCCCACGCCTTGCCGTCATAGCTGTACGTGACCAGTCGCACGAAGAGACTGTCCTGGATGTCGGATTCGGCCACGGTCGACGAGTGGGCTGGATCGAGTGACTGGAAGTCGTTCCGAGCCGCGATGCGCAGGACCCGCCGTTCCTGTCCGTGCGCGAGCCGGGGCAAAGCCCATGTCGTTCCCAGCGCCCCGCCAAGCCCGTAAAGCACATGCCTCCTACTGATAACGCGCATTTTTCGCCGACCCTCCTCATCTATCTCGAGCATCATGATGAATGCCTGGCATGGATACGCTTTCGAGCGATGCGGCAGCAAGTTAAGAAATCGCTGTTTGTTTGAGAAATGTCGAACAAACGTCCGATTGATCTCTACTTTTACAATTTTCCGGCTGACATAGGATCAACCGGCAATAGGATTCTGAAAACGTGAGCTCTCGTTCGGAGAACAGGACGGCTATGACGACACGCAGATTTCCCAGAAGCGTTCCGCAACAACATGGTGTTTCCCGACGCGCGTTCAATGCCGGCATGCTGGCTCTTGGCGCGGCCGGTCTTGCCGTTCCCGGCAGTCGGGCGTCGGCCTCCGCCTCGGCGGCGGCGAAGAAAGGCGGCACTTTCCGAGTGGGCATCGGAGCCGGAGAGACGCCCGACACCCTGGCGCCAGGCACGTCATCCAACGAAATGGTCCAGGTGCTCGGATGGAGCCTGCGCAACAACCTCGTGGAGATGGATCATCAGGGCAACGCGATCCCTGAACTGGCGGAGGAATGGGAAGCCAACGCCGATGCCACGGTGTGGACGTTCAAGTTGCGCCGGGGCGTCGAGTTTCACAACGGCAAGACGTTGGACGTGAACGACGTCCTCTATTCCATGAACTGGCATACGCGGCAGGATTCGACGTCCGCCGCCAAGTCCCTGCTGGCGTCGGTGGCAAGCATCGCGGCGGACGGGGACCGAATTACGTTCAAGCTGACGGCCGGGAGCGCTGATTTTCCCTATGCGCTGGCCGACAAGCATCTCCACATCGTTCCCAACGAAGCCAAGGATTTCGCGGATGGCATGGGCACCGGCGGCTATCAGCTGGTGAGATTTCAGCCCGGCATCGGCGCGCAATTGAAGCGTAATCCGAACTACTGGAAGGAAGGCCGGGCCAATTTCGACGAGGTCGAACTGTTGAGCCTGAAGGACACGAATGCGCGTCACATCGCGTTGCAGACGCGGGAAGTGGATGCGATCGACAAGCTCGACATCAAGACCGTCCGCTTCCTCGAGAAACAGGAGGGCATCGAGGTCACGAGGATTCAGGGTCGCCAGCACTATACATTTGCGATGCGAACCGATACCGCGCCCTTCGACAAGCTGGATGTGAGGCTGGCGCTCAAATACGCGATCGACCGGCAAGATATCCTCGACAAGGTATTGGGCGGTATCGGTGCCCTGGGCAACGATCAGCCGATCTCGCCGGCCTACCGTTACTACAACCCCGATGTTCCGCAGCGCATGTATGATCCCGACAAGGCCAGGTTTCATTTGAAGCAGGCCGGCATGACCAGCCTGCGGGTGCCGTTGAGCGTCGCCGAAGTCGCCTTCCAGGGGGCGGTGGACGCGGGAACGCTCTATCGCGAGCATGCGGCGAAGGCCGGGATCGAGATCGACGTGATCAGTGAGGCAAACGACGGCTATTGGTCCAATGTCTGGCTGAAAAAGCCCTGGTGCGCGATCGTCTGGTTCGGGCGCGGCACCGAGGACTGGACCTTCTCTCTCACCTATGCGGCTGGTGCGCCTTGGAATGACACCTATTGGAAGCATGAACGCTTCAACAAGCTGCTGCTCGAGGCGCGGGCGGAGCTTGATCAGGAAAAGCGGCGCGTCATGTATTATGAGATGCAGCAGATCCTGCACGATGACGGTGGCGCGGTTATCCCGGTATTTGCGCCCTTCCTGGAAGCCCATGCGGTCGGGAAGGTGCGGCCGGTTACGCCGATCTCGCCGGATGCTCCCATGGACGGCTTGCGGATCGTCGAAAGATGGGCGCAGGCCTGACGTCCACGCCAAAAGATCAACGTGCGTTCAGAAGGATGCTGAGGAACTCGCCGACCAAGTGCGGATGTGACTTGCCCTTCCGGTAGATGAGTCCGATGGGTGTCCTGATCTGCGTCTTCTTCGGAAGGAGTTTGCGGATCTTGCCCGCGGCGACCCAGTTCTCCGCGTAGTTGGTCGGCAGGAAGCCGACATATTCTCCGGAGAGAACCAGGAGTCCGACGCCTTCGGTGCTGGAGGTCGTGGCCGAGCGTTCGAAGCGCTTCTTCAGTTTCTTGACGGCCGCCGATTCAGGAAAGGTCCGCGCCACGAGCTGGGCGGATGCCAGGTCCTGCCATCGCAGCTTGGCGCCGGGTATATCGAAAAGCGGATGCCCGCGCCCGCAATAGAGCGCCGCCTCTTCTCCGTAGAGCAGCTTGTGCTCCAGGCTCGCATGCTTGCGGATGAGTGGCAGAACGCCGAGGTGGAGGGTGCCATCGAGGACTTCCTTCTCGATGATGTCCGGCGTGGCCACCTTGAGGTGAAGGTGGACGCGGGGCGCGATCTTGCGGTATTGGGCGATGGCCGGGCCGACCGGCGACATGTCGTCGGTCACGGCGCCATCCACGAACCCCAGATGCAGGTCTCCGACATACTCGGCATGCACGGCGTTGACGCGCGACTGGAAGTCGTCCATGGCCGTGAATAGCTGAAGCACCGCCTGATAAACTTCGCGGCCGTCGTCATTGATCATGAACCCAGCCCGGCCGCGGTCGCACAGCCTGAGTCCGAGCCGCTGCTCCAGGTCCGAAAGATGCTTGCTGATGGTCGAGCGTCCGATCCCCAGCTCGACCTGAGCGGCTGAAAGTCCCCTCGACTCCACGATCACGCGGAATACGCGAAGCAACCGGATATCGATGTCGCTCAGCCGACCGTGGAACCTCTTGTTCCGGCCGGGCCGCGTCGTTTGTTTCGCCAGCATCGAACATATCTCCACTTATTCCTCGTTGAACGACTATAGGTTTTGTGACGATCATGAACCAGAGAGAATGCTCGCCGTCCGTGTGCTTCACCGGACGGTCCGTTGTCGGGGCAGGCCAGGCGTGAGCGATGGAGGACAGTCCATTCCAACGTCACCATGGGAGGCGGGAGATGAATGATGAGGTAATCCTGGTTGTCGCCGTCGATGTCGAGGCTGAAGCCGAGGCGGACTTCAACCGCTGGTACGATGATCAGCACATTGGCGATGTGCTCGATTGTCCCGGCTGGCTATGGGGAACGCGCTACAAGTCGACCGAAGGCAGCCCGCACTATCTCGCCATCTATGGCATGGCCTCCGAAGCGGCGATGTGGACGCCCGAGCGCCAGTCGATCAAGACATTCGGGCGCTTCTGGTCTCACGTGGAGAGTTATTGGGGACGAATCTATCGTCCCATCCATCATGATCGCCACGGCACACCCTTCTCGGCGCAAGGAAGCCCGATTGAAGTCTCCGCGTCCGAGAAATCCGGGCCGAAGGCTCCCGGTCACAGGGCGCCAATGACCGAGGATATCATCTCGGTTGTCGGCGTTGACGTGGAATCCGGGGTGGAGGAGGAGTTCAACCGCTGGTATGACGGGAAACACGTGCGCGAAGTGCTGGATTGTCCGGGCTGGAAATGGGGAACGCGCTATAAATCAACCGGAGAGTCCCCGAACTATCTGGCCATCTACGGCATGGAGACCGAAGAGGCGATGTGGACCCGCGAGCTGCAGTCGATCAAGGGCTTCGCCCATCTCTGGCGCCACATCGACAGTTACTGGGGACGAACCTACAGGAGAATATACCATGCGGCCCGCTGACGACCGGCGACGGGGCGCTGGGCGGCGGTTCTTCCAATCAGGCCCTTAGGGCCTCTTACAATTTCATAGGTGGGTAAGGGAAGCCACGCGCCGTGGTCGCGCCGTCGACGACAATCTCGGCACCGCTCACATAGGACGCGGCATCGGAAAGCAGAAAAGCGACGACGGACGCCACTTCGTCGGCCGAGGCGACGCGACCCATCGGCGATGCGTCGCCCTCGCGCGCCACGGCCTCCTTGCGGTCCATGCCGGGCGGTAGGACGTCGTCCAGCATCGGCGTGTCCATCGAACCCGGCAGAACCGCATTACAGCGAATCCCATAAGGCCCGTAGTCGACGGCGACGCTGCGCGACATGGCCACGATGGCGGCCTTCGCCGCGCCATAGACGAAGTAGCGCGGCCACAAGGCAAAGGCCTGGATCGACGATATGTTGACGATCGAGCCGCGCCGCGCCGGCAGCATGCGGCGAACCGCCGTGCAGGTTCCGAACATCGGTCCGAACTGAAGCACACGCAGCGCGCGCTCGAGCGATTCCGGCTCGACTTCATGCGCCGCTCCCTGAACATCGATGCCGGCATTGTTGACCCACCAGGCCAGGGGCGCGATGGACTCCGCTTGATTGGCCGCCGCCTCATGTGAGAGCGGGTCCGCCACGTCGCCGACGAAGGGGGTGATCGGACAGGGCAGGGTGCCGGCGAGCTCATGCAGGCCATCGCCGTCGATGTCGGTCGCGACGACATGGACTTGCGGGCCGGCAAGTCGCCTGACGATGGCGGCCCCCAGGCCGCGAGCGGCACCCGTGACCACGGCGGAGATCATGGTGTCACCCTTGGGTAGTTGAGCGCGCGCCCCGCGACAGCCGGCGCGAAGGCGCGAATGAAATTGCCCGCGAGGGCGGCAAAAGCCAACTCCGCGAGGTCATCGCCGGCAAAAGCGAGATTGTTCGGTGTCAGCACATGAATGCCGCTCCAGTCATCGGCAACGATATCCAATGCTCCATTCGGCGCGAGCCGCATGATGCGGTTGGGTTGCCAGCAGGAGATCCACAGGCCTCCCTCGGCGTCGAAAGCGAGGCCATCGGGAATGACCTGATCGAGTTCGACGACGAGCATGACCTCTCCGCCCTGTCTTGGGATTCTCACCACGCCGGGTCGCGTCGATTCGACGACATAGAGCCAATCATCGAGGAGGGCGAGCCCATTCGGGAAACGCAAGGCAGGTGTGGGCAGGCGGGTCGTCCGGCCACCTGGTTCTATGCGCATGATCGCTCCGTCATCGGACTCCCAGCTGCCGGAATCGCTCACATAGAGGTTTCCATCGTTGGCGAAGACGGGATAATTCGGATAGCCGATCTCCTCGCTATAGGGTTCCACCACGCCATCGGGATGAATACGCTGCACCCTGTGGTTGCCGATGTCGCACGCATAGACGAGGCCCGCTCCATCGACCGCAAGGCCGAGCATGAACCCATGTGGAATCTGGGCGATAAGCTCGACCGTCCCGCGCTCGAGCGCGATGCGATAGATTTGCCCATGTTCGCCACCCGCATAGAGGGCCTGGGCGCGCGGGCACCAGCACAGGCCTTCCGGATGATCGAGAGTCTCAGCGACGCCGCGCAGGCCCGCCGGAAGCCTCACACCCCGTTCCACAGCCCTCCTCGTCATGCACGCTCAACTCGCCAGATAGGGTTGGATATCCTGAACGATCGTTCCCGACTCGATTAGCACACAGTCGGATGGAAATTCTTGCGTGAAGGTGGCGCCGCGCTCGCCGGCCAGCGCCAGAAAATGATCGAGATGGGCCATGGCGCCGGTCGGCAGATCGTGCAGCACCAGCACCGAATGCGCGCGCGAGAAGCAGAGCTCGATGGCGCGCGACACCCATCCGGTCGGATAGACCCAGTCTTCCGGGACGGCGTTCCACAGGATGCAGGTATGCCCGCTCGATTGCAGGTGGTCGAGCGCCTCCTGATTGAGCAGTCCGCTGCCCAGATCGCCGCCATTCCCGAACGGCCGGAAGAACAGTCGCGGATGCGCCAGGTCGCCAAGCAGCGATTGGGTGCGCTCGATCTCCCGCACCGCGACACCGTCCTCGCGGCTTTGGCCGAGCGGCACCAGATGGGTGTAGGTGTGATTGCCGATCCAATGGCCGTCCGCTTGCGCCATTTCGCTGAGATGCCGGCGGTCCCTGAGCTTTTCGCCGATGACGAAGAATGTCGACTTGACCCCGTGTTTCCGCAGCGTTTTGAGCACCAGCGGCGTTGCCTCCGGATCGGGGCCGTTGTCGAAAGTCAGCGTGATCGTCGTCATGGCGCGACTTGAAAGCGAGAAGGGCCGCCTTGACTACTGGCAAAGAATAAAAAATATAATTGCCAGATCGCGAATAATTGGATGGCCCATGAACAGAGGACTGCCGCGCAGCCCGCTCAACGATGCAAGCATCATCGCGTTGCGGTGCTTCGTGGCCGTGGTCGAAACCCACAGTTTTTCTTCGGCCGCGCGCCAATTGCGCCTGGCGCCGTCATCGGTCACCAAACATGTGAAAATGCTCGAGGGGGCGCTCGGCAGCGCGTTGGTGCATCGCACGACACGCCTCGTCAGCGTGACCGATGCCGGCGAGAGCTTCTACGAACGCTGCATCGCCATCCTGACCGAGATCGACAACGCGGCGGCGATGATCGCATCCGAACGCCAGCTGAGCGGGCATTTGCGCGTCGTCGCACCACCCTCTTTCGCGGCCTCGATATTGGGGCCGAATCTGCATCTCTTCCTGCGGGATCACCCCGCCATGTCGGTCGATGTGATCGTGACCAGCGCCACGCCGAATCTCATTCGCGACCGCATCGATGTGGCAATTTCGCTGGAGAACGACCCCAAATCGAAGCTCGCGCATATGCTCCTGGCGCCTTGTTCGCGCGTCCTGTGCGCCTCTCCGGGCTATATCGTGGCGCATGGTGAGCCGAAGTCGCTCGAGGCTCTCCAGTCGCACGACTGCATCGCCAGCCGATTTTCCGATCTGGCCGAGGATTGGGTGCTGTTCCGGGGCGGCAATTGGGAGGCGATCAACATCCACAGCCGGCTCCTCTCCGACAATGGCGACCTTCTACGCCAGGCCTGCCTGCGGTCCGCCGGAATCGGCAATTTCTACCGCTTCCATGTCCAGGAAGACCTGCAATCCGGGCGGCTGGTGCAGGTTCTGCGAGATTTCGAGGTGAAGCCCAAGAACATCTACGCCGTGCTGCCGCACCGCCAGATGATGCGCCCGCAGGCCAAGGCTTTTGTCGAATTTGCCCGGAAGCTGAGCGTCGCGACCTAAGTTTCTCGCGATTTCCGACCCGCCTTGAATCATTTCCGATTCGGAAATTATATTTTCACGTTATTGCCGATTGCGCACAAGCCAGTTCTGCCCCTCAATGCCGGACAACAGCCGCATCGGCCAGAAGCCGAAGCTCGAGTCGAGCCAAACGAGCGGCAGAGTGGGGAGGAGGACGAAGATGAATCTCAAGGAAACGCTTACGCGGGAACTGCTGACGCAACGCCTGTCGCGTCGCGATTTTGTCGCCGGCCTGGTCGGCATGGGCCTCACGATCTCGGCCGCCCATCAGCTCGCCGCGGACCTCATCTCTCCGGCCCGCGCCGCCGAGCCGAAGAAAGGTGGCCGCTTGCGTTTTGCCACCAACGACGCCTCGAGCGCCGATACGCTCGACCCGCACAAGGCGCTGTCCTTCACCGACATCACCAATAACGGGCTCGTCTATGAGAAGCTCACCGAGTTCGATGCCGATGGCAAGATGGTGCCTTGGCTGGCCGAGTCCTTCTCGGCGAATGCGGAGGCGACCGTCTGGACGTTCCAGTTGCGCAAGGGCGTCACCTTCCACAATGGCAAGACGATGACGTCCGCCGACGTGCTTTATTCCTTCCAGCGCATTCTCGACAAGGAAACGGCCTCGCCGGGCGCATCCGCCCTCGCCGACGTCGTCACGGTCAAAGCTGACGGCGCGGACAGGATCATCTTCGAGCTGAAGGGGGCGAATGCCGAGTTTCCGTCCTTCCTGACCACACGCACCTTGTGCGTGATCCCGGAGGGGACGAAGGAATTCCCCAAGGCGGCGGTCGGTACCGGGCCGTGGAAGGTCAAGGAATTCTCGCCCGGCTTGCCGTCGACCTTCGTGCGCCACGACAGCTACTGGATGAACGGGCTGCCCTATATCGATGAGCTCGAGGGCATCGGCATCGGCGACGAGAATGCCCGCCTGAACGCGCTGCTTTCGGGCGAGGTGGATCTCATTCAGACGCTCAATCCGAAGGCGGTGAAGAAGGTCGATGCGAGCGGCGTCGCCCGGGCCTCGATCAAATCCGGCACGGCGCATGCCACCTATCCGATGAACGGAAAGACGGCACCCTTCGACAACAACGACCTGCGCACGGCGATCAAATGGTCGTTCGACCGTCAAAGGCTGATCGACCTGGCCTTTGACGGCCAGGGCACCGTCGGGCGCGATTCCGGCGTGTGGCCGACCGATCCGATGTTCTGCGATCAGGTCCCGGTGCCGACGGCGGACCCGGATCGCGTGAAGTCGCTGCTCAAGAAGACCGGACATGAGAACACGGTGTTCGAGCTGCATACTTCCGACGGCAATTACGGCGGGGCGAACGCGGCGGTGGTCCTGGCCGAACTCATGAAGGAGAACGGCGTCAATGTGAAGGCGATCAAGGATCCGTCGGATGGCTATTGGTCCGCAGTCTACATGAAAGTGGGCTGGTGCGCGTCGTCCTGGACCAGCCGCCCGACCGCCGTCGCCTATTTCGAGACGGGCTATACATCCAACGCGCCTTATAACGAGTCGTTCTTCTACAATGAAAAGTTCGACGGTCTGGTCGCCGAGGCCAAGAAGACGCTGGATGAGGCCAAGCGCAAGGAGATCCTGTGTGCCGCCCAGCTTCTGCTCGCCGCCGAGGGCAGCCAGATCGCGGCCGTCTACGTGCCATGGATCGACGGCGTCGCGAAACGCGTGCAGAACTTCAAGTCGCATCCTCGCCAGTCGATCGGAAGCTCGCTCTGGCAGGACGTATGGCTCGACGCTTGACGATGAATGCCGGCGTCACGGCGGAGCTGATTTCCGGCTGCGGCCCGGACTATTGGAGCTTGGAATGTCCAACCTCTCCCAAGTCGTCCTGAGGCGGGCATTCTTCGGGGTGCTGACGCTCTTCGCGACGTCGCTCCTCGTCTTCCTGGCGACCGAGGTCCTGCCGGGCGATGTCGCCACGGCCATTCTCGGGCAGACGGCGACGCCGGAGATGATTGCCGCCATTCGCGAAAAGCTCGGACTCGATCTGCCGCTCGCCCAGCGCTATGCCCAGTGGCTCGGTGGATTCATGACTGGCGAAATGGGCAGTTCGCTGGCGACCGGAGCCGATGTGGCCGCCGTGATCGCCCCCCGGCTGTGGAACACGCTGGGCCTCGCTGCCTACGCTGCCGTGGTCGCCATCCCGTTGTCGATCGGCCTCGGCGTGCTGTGTGCCGCATGGCACCAGAGCGCCTTCGACCGGATGCTGTCCTCGGCGAGCGTATTCCTGGTCTCGGTGCCGGAATTCGTGATTGCGGTCATCCTGGTCGTCATCCTCGCGGTCGAGCTCAAGCTTTTCCCGTCCGTCGTGGTGCGGCCGAACTGGCAGAACCCTCTGAGCTTCATGTGGCAATTGTTCCTGCCGATGGCGACGATCGTCCTGACGATGCTGGCTCACCTGATCCGCATGACCCGCGCGACCTTGCTCGAGGCGCTCGCCAGCCCCTATGCGGAGATGGCGCTCCTCAAGGGTGCCTCGAAATGGCGGATTCTTTTCCGCCATGCGCTGCCCAATGCCGTCGGCCCCGTGCTCAGCGTCATCGCGCTCAACATTGGCTATCTCATCTCCGGCGTGGCGGTGATCGAGGTCGTCTTCAGCTATCCCGGCCTCGGCAAGCTGATGGTCGATTCGATCTTCTATCGCGACCTGCCGCTGATCCAGGCTACGGCGATGATCTTTTGCGCCGTATACGTCCTGTGCAATACCTTGGCGGACGTGAGTGCGGTCGTGCTCAATCCGCGCATAGGGCGGGCCGCATGACCTCGGCCGTGCGCGAAGGAGAGCAAGCCGCCATCATGCTGCCTCGCATAAATACCGTGGGCGTTCTCGGTGTCGCCATCGTCGGTCTGGTCGTCCTGGCCGCCATGCTGGCGCCGGTGCTGGCGCCCTATGCGCCTTCGAAGATCGTAGGCATGCCCTTCGCGGGCCCGGGTGAATTCCTGCTGGGCACCGACGTCGTCGGCCGCGACCTGTATTCGCGCCTGCTCTACGGCGCCCGGTTCACGCTGCTGGTGACATTCGCGGCGACGACGATCGGGTTCGTGCTGGGCACCGTCTGGGGCTTTGCCGCCGCCGAGCTTGGCGGGGTGGTCGACGACATCACCGACTTCATCGTCAACATTTTCCTGTCCTTCCCGCCGCTGATGCTGGGCCTGCTCATCGTCGCGGCGCTGTCCTCGAGTCTCCCCGTGCTCATCGCCATCATCGCTTTCATCCAGTTGCCGCGCGTGGTGCGCGTGGCGCGCTCGATCGCGCAGAACATCACCGCGTTGCAGTTCGTCGAAGCGGCGCGCGCCCGCGGCCATGGCCTCTTCGCCATTCTGGTGACCGAAGTGCTCCCCAATGCCTGGCGCGCACTGGGTGTCGAATTCGGCTTGCGGCTCACCTATTCCACGCTGTTCATCAGCGCCTTGAGTTTTCTAGGCCTCGGCATCCAGCCGCCGGACGCCGATTGGGGCCTGTTGGTGCGCGAGAATCTCGGTTCGCTGCAGGAGGACGTCTATCTGCCGGCGCTCCTTCCCGCCATCGCCATCGGCCTCTTCGGCATCGGGTTGAATCTCATCGTCGATTGGCTGAGCGACGAAGAGTCGCTCGCCATCCCCGAGGACCTGCGATGAGCTCGGCGCTTCTCAGCATCAGCAATCTGACCGTCGAGGCGAGGGCGCCGGAGGACGGCTGGCGCAGCATCCTCGCCAATGTCTCGATCGCGGTGGAGCCGGGCGAGGTTGTCGCCCTGATCGGCGAATCGGGTGCCGGCAAGACGACATTGGCACTGGCGGCACTCGGTTACTGCCGGGCCGGCACACGCATCGCCGGCGGCGATGTCAGGTTCGGGGCGACCGAGGTTCTGGCGCTGTCGCGCCAGGGCAAACGTGAGTTTCGCGGCCGGGAGGTCGCCTATGTGGCCCAAAGCGCGGCGTCGGCGCTCAATCCGAGCATCAGGATCGGCACGCAGGTCGGCGAGGGCTTGCTGCTCCATCATCTCAAGGACCGCGTCCAGTCCAAGGCGCGCATGCTGGAGTTGCTGGAGCAGCTGCGGCTTCCCGACCCACCGGCCCTGGCGCGACGTTATCCTTCGCAGACGAGCGGCGGCCAGCAGCAGCGGGTCATGATGGCCATGGCCATGGCCTGCGCCCCCAGGCTCCTGGTGCTTGACGAGCCGACGACGGCGCTCGACGTCACGACCCAGATCGAAGTGCTGAAGGCGATCAGGGACGCGATCCGCGAGCACAATACTGCGGCGATCTATGTCAGCCATGACCTGTCCGTGGTCGCGCAGATCGCCACCCGCATCGTCGTGATGCGCCATGGCGACATCGTGGAGCAGGGGCCGGCCGAGGAGATTCTCGAAAATCCCCGCCGCGACTATACGCGCGCCTTGCTCGCCGCAGTACGCCGGATGGACGGCGCCGCCGTCCCGGCTCATCCCGGCAAGGCCCGGCAGCCGGTGCTCGATGTTTCGGCGGTTTCCGCGGCCTATCGGCGCCGCCTGCTCAGGGCGCCGCGGGAATCAGAGCTGGTCCTGCATGACGTCTCGCTCAATGTGATGCCGGGCGAGACACTGGCGCTGGCCGGCGAATCCGGCAGCGGAAAGAGCACGCTCGTGCGGGTGATCTCAGGCCTCCACAAGCCTTCGGCGGGCGCGATCCGCCTGGGCGGCCGGATTCTCGCCCCGTCATCGCGTGGCCGGACCAAGGCCGAGCTGCGCCGGATCCAGATCGTCCTGCAGTCGCCCGAGCAGGCGCTCAATCCGCGCATCAGCGTCGGCGGGGCGATCGGCCAGGTGCTGCGCTTCTACGACGATCTCACCGCGACCGAGACCAAGGCGAGGATCGCCGAGCTTCTCGAGATGGTCGGGCTGCCGCCGGCCCTCGCCGCCAAGCGCCCGGGAGAACTGTCGGGCGGACAACGCCAGCGCGTCGCCATCGCGCGCGCCTTCGCGGCCAAGCCCGATGTCATCCTGTGCGACGAATTCCTCTCCGCCCTCGATACTCTGGTTGCCGCCCGCATCCTCGAGCTGATGGCGAAGCTCAAGCGTGAGCACAACGTGGCCTATGTCTTCGTATCGCACGACCTGGCGACGGTCGCCGCGATCGCCGACCGCGTGGCGGTGATGTATCAGGGCCGTATCGTGGAGACGGGCCGTACCGCGGATATCTTCGCACCGCCGCAGCACCCTTATACGCGGTTGCTGGTGCAGTCCGTGCCGCAGCTTCGCCGCGACTGGCTCGACGACGTGATCGCGCGGCGGCGCCCTTCCATGCAAGGCGTCTCGCCTGGCGGCGCAAAAGGCTGCGCCTTTTTCGGACGTTGCCCCGTCGCGATCGAGAACCTGTGCGACCGCCAGCCGCCACCGCCGCGCGACCTCGGTGGCGGGCACATTATACTTTGCCACCATGATGCGGCCGGTTTGCCGCGCACCGTTCATTGAGATGATTCGAAAGGAGATTGCCGCGATGGAAGATCTCGGAACCGTGAAGTTCACCAGCCTCGACCAATGCACCAAGGAGGAGTGGGATCTCATCATCCGTCACCACGAGGCCCACTACGCGCAGGAAGGAGCCCTGGCGGACGAGGTCCTGAACATTCTGCAGCGCCAGAAAGGCCCCAAGCTCGGCTTCCAGGTCGATCGCTTCGAGCACAGCCTGCAGACCGCGACGCGCGCCTTGCGGGCCGGCGAAGCGGAGGAATTCGTCTGCTGCGCGCTGCTGCACGATATCGGCGACACGTTGGCCCCGGAAAACCATTGCGAAGTCTCGGCGGCCATTCTCAAGCCCTATGTGAGCGCGGACCACCTGTGGATGGTGGAGAA
This sequence comes from uncultured Aestuariivirga sp., assembly GCA_964537655.1. GTDB lineage: Bacteria > Pseudomonadota > Alphaproteobacteria > Rhizobiales > Aestuariivirgaceae > Taklimakanibacter. Next base: position 22,395 of record CAZICN010000004.1, on the reverse strand, counting down.
CCATGTCGTCTTCACCGGCTACTACTTCTTCCATCATAGCGGGCTCGACCGTTACGAGCACCGCAAGTTCAAGGATCATCCGGCCTATGCGCTGACGATGCGCTTCGTACGCGACTACGACTGTCCGTCCTTCGATCCGAACTACGATACCGAGCCGCTCGCGACTTTCGTCCCGATGGTGCACCGCCTCTTCGCCAAGCCGAAGGACAGCACCTGGCGCGACTCTAACCTTTCCGCAGCCTGAGCAGGACGCCTATGCCGAAAATCGTTGAAGTTGAAGTGATTCCCGTCGCGATGCCGGCGGACAAGAGCTGGTTCGAATCCGGCCTTGACGAGACCTTGGTTGTCCGTCTGACCGACGAGAACGGCCTGCAGGGGATCGGCGATTGCTATGCCTCGCCGGCGGTGACGAAGCCGTGGTTCGACATGACCTCCATGCATCTGTGGAGCCGCAACCTGACATCGATCCTGAAAGGTGCGGATCCCATGGATCGCGCCACGTTGTGGGACCTGATGTATGAGGGAACCATATTCCCGGGCCGTCGCGGCGCCGCGATTCATGCGATCTCCGCCGCCGACATCGCCCTGACCGACCTCGCGGCGCGACAAATGGGCGTTCCCGTCTGGCGTCTGCTCGGCGGCAATCGCCGGGCCCATTGCACGCCCTATGCAACCATATTTCCCGGACTCGCCCGCGGCTCGCAAACCGTGCGCGATCTCATGAAGATCATCGAGAAGCAGTTCGCGCAGGTTATCGCCGGCGGCTACCGCGTCGTGAAGATGGAGGTGCTGTTCTATGAGCTGTGCTCGGATACCGAACTCATCTCGCTCATCAAGGAAGGCCGGCGGATGGTGGGGCCGGAGATCACCATGGCGGTCGACTTCGGGTATCGCTGGCGCCATTGGCATGACGCCAAATATGTGATCGACCGCATTGCCGACGAGAACATCTTCTTCTGCGAGGCGCCGCTCCAGCACGACGATCTGCCGGGACACGCCCATCTCGCGCGCATGAGCCCGGTGCGCATCGCCGGCGCCGAATTCGCGGCGACGCGCTGGGAATGCCGCGACTGGATAGAGACCGGCGGCGTCGCGATGATACAGCCCGGCATCACTCGCGCCGGCGGCTTCACCGAGATGATGCGCATCGCCGAGTTCGCCGACCAGAAGGGCGTGCAGGTGGTGCCGCTCGCCTGGCATACCGGCATCACCGCCGCCGCCGCCTTGCACTTCCAGGCGGCGACGATCAACACGCCGGCGGTGGAGTATTTCCCGACCTATCTTTTCGATTCACCGTTGCGCGAGCATCTCGTCGCGCCGGAAGCGGCGATTTCCGAGGGCAAGGTAAAGCTCCCGGAGGGGCCCGGCCTCGGTGTGACGCTCAACGAGGAGATCATCACCAAATACGGCCGGAGGTCGTAGCCCGCCATGAAGGCCCGCGTCGTTATCCAGACCGCCGACCGCAAGCTCGAAATGGCCGAGCATGAGGTGCCGGCGATCACCTCCGGCACGGCGCTGCTCGCCATTGAGGCCTGCGGGCTGTGCGGCAGCGATGTCGAGCAATATAAGGGCGCCTTCACGGCGAAGGGCATCGCCGCCTATCCCTTGATTCCCGGCCACGAACCTGTCGGCCGGATTGTCGAAATCGACAGGGAAGCGGCGCGCAACTGGGGTGTCAAAGCCGGCGACCGCGTCGCGGTGGAGCCGCATCTGTCCTGCGGGCTCTGCCGCACATGTCTCGATGGCAGCTATCACCTGTGCAAGGAGGTTCGCCCGACCGGGCTTCCGGCCTATGGCTTCCTGCCGCTCGACTTCGGTCATGGCCTGTGGGGCGGCTATGCGAGCCACCTGCATCTGATGCCGCGCACAGTTCTCCATCGTATCCCGGAGGAGATGCCGATCGAGCTCGCGACGCAATACCAGTCGCTGGCGGCCGGCGTGCGCTGGGCGGTGCAGGTGCCGAACACCGCGCTGGGCGACAGTGTGCTGATCCTCGGACCGGGCCAGCGCGGCCTGGGTTCCGTCATCGCCTGCCGCGAAGCCGGCGCCGGCACCATCATCGTCACGGGTCTCAGGCGCGATGCTCACAAGCTCGCTCTCGCCCGCGCGCTCGGCGCCCACCACACGATCATCGCCGATGAGGAAGATACGGTCGAACGCGTGCTTGCGATCACCGGCGGGCGCGGCGTCGATGTGGCGATCGATGTCGTGCCGGCAAGCCCGCAGCCGATCGTGGACGCGGTCGGGGCGGTGCGCATCGGCGGTACCGTCGTCATTGGCGGCGTCAAGGGCGGCACCACCAAGGTCGCGCTCGATTCCGACCGCATCCTGTTCCGCGAACTCACGATCAGGGGCGTCTACAGCCAGGGCAGCGCCGCCTATGCCCAGGCGCTGCGTCTTCTCGCCGAGAACCGCTACGACCTGGCGCGCCTCCACACCCATTCCTTCCCGCTCGAAGAGGCGGACACCGCCATCCGCACGCTGGCGGGCGAGGTTCGGGGCGTCGAAGCCGTCTCGGTGTCGCTGCACCCGGGCCTTCCGCAGACGAGGAGTTAGCCATGCATCTTCCGATCATGCCGACGACCGTGGTCGGCAGCTATCCGCAGCCCGGCTGGCTCGTCGATCACGACATGATGATGGCGATCACCCCGCCGCGCATCCGCCTGTCCAAGGTCTGGCGCTTCGCCGACGAGCGCCTGAAGGAAGCCCAGGACGATGCCACGCGGCTGGCGGTCCACGACATGGAGGAGGCGGGGCTCGACATCGTTTCCGACGGGGAGATACGCCGCGAGAGTTATTTCAACCTCTTCGCGACCGCCTTGTCCGGCATCGACCTCGATCGGCCGGGCGAGATGCCAGACCGGACCGGCGCGATGATCCCGGTGCCGCGGGTGGTGGGGCCCATCAAGCGGCTCCGTCCGGTTCAGCTCGACGACTACAGATTCCTGCGTTCGATCACCGGCCGTCCGGTGAAGATGACCGTGCCCGGCCCCTTCACCATGAGTCAGCTCGCGATCGACGAATACTACAGGGACGAACAAGCCCTCGTCATGGCCTATGCCGAGGCGGTCAACGCCGAGCTCAGGGATCTCAAGGAGGCGGGCTGCGACGTGGTGCAGATCGACGAGCCTTATCTGCAGGCGAAGCCGGAGAAGGCCAAGAAATATGGGGTCGAAGGCATCAACCGTGCGCTCATGGGCGTCGCCGCGCCGACCATTGTTCACATGTGCTTCGGCTATGCCTATGCGGTGAAGGAGAAGCCGTCCGGCTATTCCTTCCTGCCGGAGCTGGACCGTTGCTGCTCGACGCAGGTTTCGCTGGAAGCGGCCCAGCCCAGGCTCGACATGCGGGTCCTTGCCGGCCTGCCGTCCAAGACGATCATGCTGGGCGTTCTCGATCTCGGCGACCCCGCCATCGAAACGCCGCAGACGATCGCCGCGCGCATCCGGCACGCCCTCGAATTCATCCCGGCATCGCGTCTCGTCATCGCGCCGGATTGCGGGATGAAGTACCTGCCGCGCGAGACAGCCCTTGGCAAGCTAAAGGCGATGGTGGCCGGCGTGGCCATCGTGCGTGAAGAAATCACGGGAGGAGAAAGGTCATGAATCCGCATAGGCATATGAATTTGGTTCGTTTGTCGCGTCGCAGGGTTGTCGCCGGCCTCGCAGCGCTTCCCTTCGCCGGCGCCGCCTTGGCGCAGGCGCCGAAGAAGGGCGGCAATCTGCGCGTCGCCATTCTTGGCGGCGGCAGCTCCGACACGATGGATGCGCATGGCAGCATCTCGGTTCCGGATACCGCCCGGGTGCTGGCGATGTTCGAGGGTCTCGTGCAGCTCGATCCCGACGGCAAGGTGGTGAACGCGCTGGCCGAGTCGCTCGAGGCCAATGCGAACGCCACGGAATGGACCATCAGGCTGAAGCCCGGACTCAAATTCCACAATGGCAAGGCAGTCACCGCCGAAGACGTCGCTTTTTCCTTTCGCCGCGTCGCCAATCCGCAGGCGCCTTTCGCCGGTGCCTCGGCCTTGAAGCCGCTCGACCTTGCCAATCTGAAGGTGATGGACGAGCGCACCATCCGGCTCCCGGCATCGGTGCCTTATGCGGCGTTTCCCGACCTCATCTCCGCCTCGCATATGTTCTCGATCGTGCCGGTGGATTACGATCCCAAAGTGCCGGTCGGAACCGGCGCGTTTCAGTACAAGTCGTTCACGCCGGGCGAGCAGGGGGTGTTCGCGCGCTTCGAGGGCTATTGGCGCGAGAATGAGCCGCATCTCGATTCCGTAACCATCATAGGCTCCTTCGCCGACGCGACTGCCGCCTTCAACGCGCTCCAGGGCGGCGAGATCGACGTCTTCGCGTCAGCGCCCCTGGCCCTGGTCAATCAGGTGGGCGAGGGTGGCCCCGTGAAGAAACTCGTATCGAAGCCCGGACAATGGACGCCTTTCGTGATGCGCGTCGATCATCCGCCCTTCGACAATGCCGATGTGCGCATGGCTTTCAGGCTGATGATCGACCGTCAGCAGATCATCGATCTCGCTTTCAGCGGTTATGCGGCGATCGGCGCCGACGTGTTTTCGCCGGCCGATGCCTGCTACGATCCCGCCTGGGCGCGCGGACGTGACGTCGAGGGGGCAAAGGCGCTTCTGAAGAAGGCGGGCCAGGAGAATCTGGTCGTCGAGCTGGTGACGTCCGATATTGCCGCCGGCACGGTCCAGTCGGCGCAGGTCTTCGCCCAGCAGGCCAAGGATGCCGGTGTCACCATCAACGTGAAGCAGGTGACTCCCGATATCTTCTTCGGCGAGCAATATACGAAATGGCCCTTCGCCCAGGATATCTGGTACTATGCGCCCTTCATGGGCCAGGTCGTGCAATCGAGCCTCGAGGGTGCACCCTACAACGAAACCCATTGGAACGACCCGGAATACACGCGTCTCTACAACGAGGCGCAGGCCACGCCGGATACGGCGAAACGCTGCGAGATCCTGCGCGCCATGCAGAAGATAGACTTTGAGAGGGGAGGCTATATCATCCCGGCCTTCAATCGGGGCGTCGATCTCATGGCTGCCGGTGTCGACGGTTTCGTGCCAGCGGCCACCGGGATACCGCTCGGCAATTTCGGCTTCCGGACGGCATGGATGGGGTAAGCTTTGCATCGAGGAGTGCTCTTTCGTCTGATCGCGCGGCGTCTGCTGCTCGGTCTCGTCACCTTGCTGCTCGTCTCGGTGGTGGTCTTCGCCGCCACGCAGTATCTGCCGGGTGATGCGGCGCAGGCCGTGCTCGGCCGGTCGGCCACGCCGGAGCGGCTCGAGGCGCTGCGCCGGCAGCTCAATCTCGACGATCCGGCGCTGGTGCAGTACTGGCGCTGGCTCTCGGGCCTCGTGGCCGGCGATCCTGGTCTTTCGCTCGCCAACCAGAAACCTATCCTTCCGCAGATCATGCCGCGGATAGTCAACTCCTTGACGCTTCTTGTGATTACCGCCTTTGTCGCCATCCCACTGGCGATCGCGGCCGGCCTGTTCGCGGCGTTTCGGCGCGACAGCGGCGCGGACAATGCCATGACGGTCGCGGCGCTGGTCCTTGCCGCGGCGCCGGAATTCGTCGTCGCGATCGGCCTCATCGCCTTGTTCTCGACAGTGGTGTTCCATTGGCTGCCGCCGGTGTCCATGGTTCCGCCCGGAAGCTCGATCCTGGAGCGGCCGCGAATCCTGGTGCTGCCGGTCCTCACCCTCGCCATCCTGGTCTTTCCCTACATCTTCCGCATGATCAGGGCTTCCATGATCGAGGTTCTCGACAGCGATTACATTGAAATGGCCCGCCTCAAGGGTTTGTCACGCGCCCGCTTGATCCTGATCCATGCCTTGCCCAACGCCATGGGGCCGGCATTGCAGGTGATCGCCCTGACCTTCGCCTATCTGGCCGGCGGCGTCGTTGTCGTCGAATATGTCTTCGGCTTTCCCGGCATCGGCCAGGGCCTGATCAACGCCGTTTCGACACGCGACATACCGACGATCCAGTTGAGCGTGCTTCTGCTCGCGGCATTCTACGTTTCGGTCAACCTAGTCGCGGACGTCACAACCGTGCTGATCACGCCCAAGCTCAGGACCGGCACATGGCGGCGGTGAACGCCATGCGCTCGCGCCTGGGTCGGGTGGGCATCGGCCTTGCCGGCTTCGTCATCGCGCTGGCCCTGGCGGGTCCGCTCCTGGCACCCTATGCGCCGGAGGCCTTCATCGGCGCGCCGTTCCAGCCGCCCAATGCCGCCATGCCGCTCGGGGCGGACGTGTTGGGTCGCGATGTGCTCTCGCGCATTCTGACCGGCGGTTACCGAACCCTGGGCCTGGCGGCGGCCGCCACGTTGCTCGGCGTAGCGGCGGGCGCGCTCCTCGGCATGGCCGCCGGATTCTTCAAGGGAGCGGCGGATGAAGCGATCATGCGGCTTCTCGACGTGGCGCTTGCCTTCCCGCAGACCATATTCGCGCTGCTCTTCCTCAGCATCCTGGGCTCCGAGCCGTGGCTCATGGCCCTCATTGTCGCCGCCATCCACATGCCGCAAGTGGCCCGTGTCGCCCGTGCGGGCACGCTGCGCGTCTCCGGCGAGGATTTCGTTCGCCACGCGGAAGCCGTCGGCATGTCACCGTTGCGCATTCTGGTGACCGCGATCCTGCCCAACATCTCGGTCCCGCTGCTTGTCGAGCTCGGCTTGCGCTACACCTATTCGATCGCCCTCATTGCCGCATTGAGCTTCCTCGGCCTCGGCGCGCAGCCGCCGGCGTCGGATTGGGGGTTGATGATCAATGAGAACCGCATCGGTATGGCCTCCAACCCCTGGCCGGTGCTTGTGCCCGTATTTCTGATCGCCATCCTCACCGTGGGGGTCAATCTTTTCACCGACGCATTGTCGCGTTCGACCGCCCCTGCGGGCGGGGAAGCCGCACGGGATACGCCATGACGCAAACCGGCTCGGAAACGCTGGATGTGCGAGAGCTGCGCGTCGTTCGCGCCGGTACCGACGTCGATATCGTCGCCGAGGTGAGTTTTACGCTAAAAGCCGGCGAGATCCTGGGGATCGTCGGTGAATCGGGCTCCGGAAAAACAACGGCCGGACTGGCGCTGCTCGATCATTGCCGCCGCGGCCTCGCCATCGCGGCGGGGTCGAAGATCATGATCGCCGGGCGCCCGATCCGCGATCTCGGCCCCGAGGAACTGAGAGACCTGCGCGGGCGGACGATCTGCTACGTTCCGCAGGACCCGGCCGCGGCGCTCAACCCCGCCCTGAAGATCCGCACGCAGCTCGTCGAATGCGGCAAAGAGGGGCAGCCTTTGCGGAATGGCCGGCTTGCGGAGCTGCTGGAAGAGGTCAAGCTGCCCAACACGCCGGCATTCCTCGACTCCTATCCGCATCAGATATCCGGCGGGCAGCAGCAGCGTGTGGCCATTGCCATGGCCTTCGCCAACCGGCCGCGGGTCATCGTCATGGACGAGCCGACAACCGGCCTCGATGTCACGACGCAAGCCCATGTCCTCGCGATCGTCCGCCAACTCTGCGGCCGCCACGGGGTGGCTGCCGTCTATATCAGCCATGATCTTGCGGTGGTGGCTTCGCTCGCCGATCGTGTGGCGGTGATGTATGCGGGCCGCATTGTCGAAGCCGGTCCGGTAAATGACGTGCTTCGCCGGCCGCGCCATCCCTATAGCCGGGCGTTGATCGCGGCGATGCCGGATCTGGGCGGCGACGTCCTGATGCGCGGGATTCCGGGCCATGCTCCTGACCCGGGAGCGCGGCCGAAGGGCTGCAGTTTCGCACCGCGCTGCGCCCTGGCGATGCCGGCCTGCGCGATTGAGATGCCGGCCATTCGCGTGGCCGGCGCCGGACATCACGTTCGCTGCCTTCGTCCCCTGGACGCGGATATGCGGGAGGATAGCCCGCAGTCCCGGCCCGCCGCCTCGCCGCGCGGTGAGCGCCTGCTCGAGATCCAGGGTTTGCGCGCGCATCATGGCGGCAAGGAAATTCTGCACGGCATCGACTTTGACCTGGACGCGGCCGGCAGTCTCGCCATCGTCGGAGAATCAGGATCCGGCAAGACGACGCTTGCGCGCTGCATCGCCGGACTGCACGCAGATTTCACCGGTGGCTTGCGCTTCCAGGGAAATGTGCTGGCGCCCGTGAGCCGCAAGCGGCCGGCCGAACTGCGGCGGGAGATCCAGTATATTTTCCAGAACCCCTACGCTTCGCTCAATCCGCGCCGCACCATCGGTCAATCCATAGCCGGAACCTTGTCGATCTTCGAGCCTGTCTCCCGCGCCGAAGGCCGCGCTCGCGTCGAAACCGTCTTGCGCCGTGTCGCGCTGCCGCCGGCGACAGCGGATCGCTACCCGCATCAGCTCTCCGGCGGCCAGCGGCAGCGCGCCGCGATCGCCCGGGCCCTCGTCGTCAATCCGAAGCTTCTGATTTGCGACGAAATCACCTCGGCCCTCGATGTCTCGATCCAGGCCGTGATCATCGAGCTGATCGATGATCTCAAGCGCGAGCACGGGCTTTCCGTGATATTCGTCACGCACAATCTGGCTCTGGTGAGCAGCATTGCGGAAAGGGTCGCCGTGCTGATGGCGGGCAGGATCGTGGAGATCGGCAGCACCGCCCAGGTGCTCGGCAATCCCGCGAGCCCCGAAGCCCGCAAGCTTCTCGAAGACACGCCCAGGTTCGGCCGCCTGTAGGCTTCTGATGCCAGCCGTGAGCGCTGCTGCGCGACATCGTGCCCGGTTCTGACGAGTTGAATCAGATCCTTCCGAATTCTGCGAGCAAGTCCTCTACTGTTTTACCTTTTGCGACCCAATCACGTGTCTTCTGTTCTCGATCGGCCTGCTCGCGGGCAAGCTTCAACACATCTTTTGCATCGGCGAGGGGAACCACTATGACGCCATTGGTGTCGGCAACGATGAAGTCGCCCGGCTTCACGACCACGCCACCGCAGGCGACAGGGAGGTTGATCGACAGTTCCTCCTTGCGTCCTGAAAACATCGTATGCGTGCCCCGTGCGGTGATCGCTCGTGTCCAGATCGGCCAGTTGATATCTTCAAGTTCGTCGATGTCGCGACCAGCTCCGTCGACAATCATGCCACGGATGCCGCGGTTCTTGGCCAAACCGCCCATAAGACCGCCGCATACCGACGTTTCGGTATCGCCGCCGGCATCGACGACGATCATGTCGCCAGGTTGGCCCATCTCAAGCGCCTTGAGCGGATCGACGAGATCGCCCTTCGAGAGTTGAACCGTTACCGCTTGTCCCGTGGCCTTGGCCTTGAACGGCGGCTTGATGGCGGAATGCATGACGCCTGTTCGATACATGACATCGGCGAAGACGCAAGACGCGGAGTAACAGCGCACGATCTCATCGAACTCGGCAAGAAGATCGGGACGCCGATCGAAATCGCTGTATTTCTTGAGCATTGAAGCCTCTCTCTGGGTGTGACGCTAGCCGTCCGGAAGGGACATCTCTCCGGAAGCAAGCCGTACGTTGTTGACAGGGTTGATCGGTCTCTCGCCGCGGAGCACGCGCGCCACTTCGCGAGAGGCGGATTCGCGCGCAACGACGATCGATTCTTCGGAGTAGTATGCTGCGTGCGGCGTCACGATGACGTTGGGCCGGGAGAGAAGCGGATTTTCGGACGGACTCCAGCGCGCACGTTTGGCCGGTTCTTCCTCGAGATCATCGAGTCCCGCGGCTACCACATGTCCCGTCATTATGGCCTCATGGAGCGCCTTGTTGTCGATCGTCGGACCGCGGCCGGTATTTATGATAATGACCCCCTGCTTCATCACTGCGAACTCCGCCGGGCCGAGAAAAAATTTGGTGGCGGAAGTCATCGGGAGCTGCATCATGATGATGTCCGACCGACGCAACAGCTCATCTTTCGAAACGCGCTGCGCCGAGGCACGTTCGATCGGCGTATCGTCGACATAGGGGTCATAGACGATCAGATCGACGCCGAAGCTGCGTGCTCGATCGGCAATGGCGCGGCCAATCTTCCCGAAGGATACGATGCCAAGGGTCCTGCCGCGCAGCCGATGGATCGGTTGCCCGGATTTCCAGTGCCAGATCCCGTCATGGGTTGCGCGATCATAGGTCGGGAGCTTGCGCGCGAGCGCCAACCACATTGCAACAGCGTGATCGGCGACTTCCTCGGTACAGTAGTCGCGCACATTCGTTACGAGAATGTTCTTCCGTGTTGCGGCTTCGACGTCGACGATGTCTACTCCGACTCCGTAGCGAGCGATGATCTTGCATTGCTCCATGGCGGCAATCGTCGGAAAACCGACGCGGGCATACTGCGTGAGCATTGCATCACAGTCTCGTGCTGCGACCAGGAGGTCATCCTCATGCTTGGCCTGCAGGCCGACGACGTCCGCGCCGATATGTTCGAGGATGGCGCGCTCAATTTCTATGTCACCATAGTCGTAGTCGGCAATAACGACTTTGAACTGCGGCATGGCCGTTCTCACAACACTCTAGACGTAGGCGCCGGCCGAATAGGTAAGTTCGTAGGAATGACTGTAGATCTCGACGATATTGCCGAAGTGATCCTCGCAGTAGATCATCCGATAGGGCTTCTGGCCGGGGAAGTAATGCCGCACCTGGCGCATCCGCCGGCGACCGCCATGCTGCTCGATAAGCTTGGCGCGGGCCTCCAGATCGGGATCTTGAATACAGAAATGAAACAACTTGGGGCGCCAGTATTCGAAAGGCATCGGTTCGGGCTTTGTGGCGGGAAACTCGAACAACTCGACACCGATACCGTCACTTGTCGCCAAATGCGCGATGCGAAACGAGCCCCAACCCTCGCCGAAGACATCATCGCACATCTGGCCGATCGCACTATCGTCATGGTTGATCGTGGTCGGGGCCATGATGAGATAGAGTCCCAAGGCCTTGGTGTAGAACTCGACGCCCTTGTCAAGGTCCGGAACGGTGATCCCGATATGGCTGAAGCTTACTGGCGCGGACATGGGCTCTCCTTGAGATTAGGCCGACTTGTTTGTTGACACGAATTGCCGAACGAGGCGCAGGAGTTCGGCGCGCCACATGTCGATGCCTACGGCCAATACGATGATCGCGCCGATGACAATATTCTGGACCGATGTGGGGACGGCGTTGAGATTAAGCGCGTTCTGGACGATCACGATCGTCAATGCGCCAATAATCGTGTTGATTATGTTCCCGCGCCCGCCGGCAAGGCTCGCGCCACCTATGACTGCGGCGGCGATGGCGGAAAGCTCCAACCCCACGCCGTAATTGGGTGAGCCGGAATTGAGCCGCGCGACCATAAGGATTGCCGCCACTCCAGCCATGGTACCTGCGATGATGAACGCGATCAGCTGCGTCTTGCGGACATCGAGTCCCGACAGCCGGGCTGCGCTCGCGTTGCCGCCGACGGCATAGATGGAGCGCCCCCAAACTGTGTACCGCAGAAACCAGTAAGCGAGTATGTAGATCGCGGCCACATAGAACAGGGGTAGGGGGATGCCGAAGAGAGATCCGTAGAACAGAGATTCGAGGAACGGTGACAGGCTCGATATGGGGGAGCCGTTGTTGAACATGAAGGCGGCGCCGCGAAAAGCGCTCAGTGCGGCAAGCGTCGTGATGAAGGAGGGGATGCGCAAATAAGCCGTGAGTGCGCCGTTGATGAGTCCCAAGCCTGCGCCAAGAATAAGTATCAAGGGTATGACGAGTGTCAGGGGAATCGCCAGATCGCGGTGGCTGACCGCAAAGACCATGGTCATGAGGGCGATGGCGGAGCCAGGCGAGAGATCGATGCCACCTGAAAGGATCACGATGGTCGAGCCCACCGCCACGATGGAGACAATTGAAACCTGCAGGATGAGATTCGAAATATTGCCCGGATTGAAGAAGCGATCCGTTGTCAGCCCCACCAATATTGTGACCAGAACCAGCGCTGCGAAGGGGCCCGAAATCTCCTTGAGGATTGAATTCTTCATGCGGCCTCTCCGCTGGCGGGAGCCGCGGTTCGGATCAGGTCTGTCTTGGTCACCTCATGCGCCGGCCTGATGCCGGTGATACGTCCCCCGCTCATCAATCCCACGCGGTCGGACATCATGATCAGTTCGGTGTGGTCCGATGAAATCAATATGATCGATTTCCCCTGCGCGGTAATGCGGTTGATGAGTTCGTAGACCGCTACTCTTGCGCCAATGTCGATTCCCTGTGTAGGTTCGTCGAGAATAAAAAGCTCGGCGCCGGCGAGAAGCCAGCGCGCAATTACTATTTTTTGCTGGTTTCCTCCCGAGAGGAGGCCGACATCCTGGTCCTCCGCAGATGAGCTGATGGCCAGGGCGGCGATGAGCTCGCGGCCGGAATGGCTCTCGCGTTCGAGGTTGATTGTCCCGAGGCGGCCGAGTTTTTTGAGTGATGCAATCGATATGTTGGCCAGACCCGAGAAGTTGAAGAATAACCCGTCGAATTTGCGATTTTCGGGCACAAGAGAGAAGCCCTTGGCGATCGCGTCCGCCGGCGTCCGAAAGTTTTGAATCTGGCCCTTCCAAATGATCTCGCCGCTCGACAAGCGATCAAGACCGAAGAGCGCGCGCGCGACTTCCGTACGTCCTGAGCCCAGAACACCGCCAAGGCCAAACACTTCACCTTGCTTTACGGTGAAGCTTACACCTTTGACGCGATTCTCGGTGTGAATGTCTCGAACCTCGAGAACGGTATTCTCGGTCGTGTTGCGCTGCTTCGGATAATGATCCGAAATCTCCCCGACCATGCTGCGCACGATATGCGGGACGGAGATCTCGCTCTCCTCGGCGTTTGAGACGACCTTTCCGTCTTTGAGGATGGTAACGCGATCGACAAGCTCTACGACTTCATCCAGCCGATGTGATATATAGAGGATGGCAGAGTTGCGTGCCCGGAGACGGCGGAGGAGGGCGTGCAGCCGCGAGATTTCCTCATTGCCCAATGCAGTCGTGGGTTCGTCCAGGATGATCATCGATGCATCGGCCGCCAGCGCCTTGGCGATCTCAACCAGCTGCTGCTCCGCGACGGACAGGGTGCTTACGACCCTGTCAGGATCAATCGCCACCTCCATACGTCCCAGCATTTCGGATGCACCTTTGCGCATCCCGTTCCAGTCAACAGCGAGGTGGTGTTTCGGAGTTTGTCCGAGAAAGATATTCTCGGTGACACTCAGCGTGGGGATGAGAGAAAACTCCTGGAACACCGTGGCAATGCCGGATTTTCGCGCGTCAATGGGGTTTTCAAATGAAATGGGTTCGCCGTGGCGCAGTATCTCACCCTCGTCGGGCCGATAGGCTCCACAGAGAATTTTGATCAGCGTTGTCTTGCCACAGCCGTTCTCGCCAAGGAGCCCATGTATCTGACCCGCATGGATTTTGAGCGAGACCGCGTCGTTGGCGACAACACCGGGAAAGCGCTTGACAATCGAGCGGAGTTCCCAGGCGGGTACAGGCATGACCTTCACGTCCGGCCCCAACGCCCGCTCCTCCATTTTTCTAGTATTTCTTTGACGGCTTCGGCCAGAGCTTCCCAGGGTCCTGCAATACGGCCAGCACATTCTCCTTGTCTACGATGGTTGTGGGCGTCTCGACGAAGCCACCGGCAAACTTTCCATCGAGCGCGTGCATGGTGACAGTCAGCGCGATTTGACCCATGACGAAAGGCGTCGTGTTCACGGTAGCCGTGAGAATGCCGTCGTTGATCTGCTCGAGTGCGGCGGTGTCGCCGTCGTTGCCCAGCATGATGATATCTTTCCGGACCAGCGATTTTGCGGCAACGGCGGCCCCCATGATCATGTAGTCGTTCGCCGCAAAGATGACATTGACGTCGGGATTGGCCTGCAACAAGTCCATGCCGGCGGTGTTGCCGCCTTCGACATTCCACCCGCCAGGGATCGAGGTCTTGATCGTAATTCCCGGCTTGTCCTTTACCGCATCGAGAAAGCCGCCGCTGCGTTCAGTCGAGTGATAGCCCGGGAGACCCTCGATTATTGCCACGTTGACAGATTTGCCGCCAAGCTTGTTCAGAAAATAGTCGCCGAGCTTGCGGGTGCCTTTGCGCTGCGAGTAGCCGACGACGCCGTGAACGGGCGTCGGGAAATTGGCGATATCGGAGTTGACGATGATGATCGCAATGCCCTTGTCCACGGCCTGTTTGACGAGCGGTGCCGCCGCGCCTTCATCGTGTGTGGAGAGGATGATCGCGTCGACATCCTGGGTGATCGCATCCTGGATCATCCCCATCTGACCATTGATGTCGGAGCCTGATTGGGGGGCAAGCATGAATGTTTCCACCCCCATGCTGGCAGCTTCGGCTTTGATCCCCTCGCCGATCGCGATGTAGTAGTTGAATTCGGTTGCCGGCGGCATATAGGCAATGCGAATGCTGCCGTCGTTCTTGAGCTTCTTGACATCGGCTTGCGCGCCCTCCGTCAGAGGCTGCGGGGCGGCGTAATCCGCTGCGAATGATGGGTTCGCCCACGCGGCAACAGCGGTTGCGCCAAAGGCCAGGGCAAAGCTCCTTCGAGTCAGTGTGATCTTCATAGGGTTTGTTCCTCCAGTCTGTAACGATCTTCTCTGTTCTCTTCTACGTCCGCGATCATCCGGCGAAGGGCGGATCGGAAATACCGCGGACACCTGGCCGTGCTGAAAAAAGGCCCCCGGCCACAGGCTCACGAGCAAGGTCATCATCTGTTTCGGCAAGGCGCGAACTTGTGATGTAGAGCGTCGTCAGATCGCTGCCGCCGAAGGCACAGCAGGTCGGCTTCCGCACGGGGACTTCGACGACTCGATCAAGCTGACCGTCGGGCGAACGCCGCTCAACGCGATAGCCCTCCCAGACGGCGTTCCAGATGCAACCCTCGGAATCGACACAGGAGCCATCGGGTACGCCTGTGCCGTCGGAGAGTGTTGCGATGACCTTCCTTGCGCCGAGCTCACCCTTCGTCGGATCATATTCGAATGCGGTGATCTCGCGTGTGGGGCTGTCGGCGAAATACATGGTCCGTCCATCTGGACTGAAGCATGTCGAGTTGGCGCAAGCCACTCCTGCAAGGAGACGTGTCAGGGTCAGATCGGGATCGAGCCGCCACACCGAAGAAATAGGCGCGAGGTCCTTCTCATCCATCCCGCCGGCGATGAAACGGCCACAAGAATCTGTTCGGCCATCATTAAGTCGCGTCGTGGGCTTTTCGGGCTCGAAATCGCCAATTCGCACGCATTCGCCTGTACTGAGATCGAGAAAAGCAAAGCCGTCGGCGAACGCGGCGACCAGCTCCGTGGCAGACCGGTTCTTGCGGGTCGCGAAGCAGCAGACCCGTCCCGGCGTCCGATAGCTCAGTTTCGATCCGGAAACCGGATCGAAGGTCCAGATCAATTCGCCGTTGATATCCGTCCAGTACAGGAGGCCATGTGCGGCGGACCAGAATACGCCTTCCCCGTGAGCATTTCGACAGTCGAGCAACAGCTCGGCTCTCATTGACATGTCCTCCCACACGCAGCCGAGGTCCGCCCTTGGCTTTTCAGCTGATATCTGATATATCAGACTTCAGTGGGCCCCACAAGGGCGCGCAGATTTTAGGGGTCCAGAGTCTTTCATGCGTCCTATCCAGCGCCCGCGATCACTGACGGAAACCGTGCTTACGCAACTTCGCGAGTCGATTGTCTCCGGAGATCTTGAACTGAGTTCGGCTCTGTCGGAGCGCGCTTTGGCCGTCAAGCTTGGTGTTTCGAAGACGCCGGTGCGCGAGGCATTGGCGCAATTGCGGGTCGAGGGGTTGGTTCGCATCTATCCGCAGCGCGGCGCCTATGTATTTACGCTTTCCGCGCATGAAGTAATTGCGCTTTGTGAATTCCGGCAGACCCTTGAAGCCGCCGCCCTGCGCCTCGCAATCGAACGCCATCCGAAAGAGCTCTCAAGCGAGATCAGCGCGATCGTCGCCGACATGGAGACTGCGCGCAAGAAGAATGACACCAAGTCCTATCTTCGCGACGACACGCGCTTTCATCAGGCTTTCTTTCACTGGTGCGGCAACGATTACCTCGTGGACACCTACGAGTTGCATGTCGGAAAGATCGCCGCCTTGCGCACTCATCTCGCCGTGAAGCCGCTGCACACGGAAATGTCCTATCGTGAGCATTGCGAGTTGAGCGAGCTCATTGCCGGCGGCCAGCTCATGAAGGCGCTCGATGTCCTCGATATCCATATCGATCGCACCAAGTCGACGTATTCGGCCGAAATCGATGATATTGCCATGGCCGACAAGCAGGCGCGGACATGAACTTGCCGGCGCTCCGCGTCGCGTCGATTTCGAAGCGCTTCGGCGCGATAAGCGCTCTGTCGGAAGTGTCCTTCGATGTGTTTCCGGGCGAGATTCATGCCCTCGTCGGCGAGAACGGTGCCGGCAAATCCACCTTGGTCAATGTTCTGTCGGGCGTGGTCTCACCCGATAGCGGGCACATCGAAATCGCCGGTAAGGTAAGGGGAATAAGCTCACCGCGGGAGGCGCAAGCCCTCGGTATCGCCACGGTCTTTCAGGAACTGTCATTGGCCCTGCCGGTGAGCATCGCTGAAAACATCTTTGCCGGTCGCCTGCACACCAATATGGGTTTCGTCGATTGGAAGGCGCTGCATGCTTCCGTCAGGAAGCTCATGGATGAGCTCGGTGTCGTACTCGACCCTTCCGCCAGGCTCGCGCGCTACCCAACTGGAACACGTCAACTGGTGGAGATTGCGAAGGCCATTTCGTTTGACGCGCGCGTCCTGTTGCTGGACGAGCCGACATCGGCGCTCGAACAAGCGGACAAGCAAAGACTGTTCGACGTGCTGCGCGGACTCGCTGCCAAGGGTCTGGGCATCGTCTACATCAGTCATCATCTGAACGAAGTCATGTCGCTTTCCGATCGCGTCACTGTCTTGCGCGACGGGCGTGTTGCCGGAGTCTTCGTGACAGGCACAGTCAAATCCGCCGAGATAGTTCGCGCGATAGTGGGCAGGGACGTCGAGCCGGACGCCGGAAGAGCGCCCGCCACACCAGGCGCGGCAGTGGTCGCTGCGCGAAAGATCGGCAGAAAGACCATGCTGCGTGACGCTTCACTCACGCTTCATGCCGGTGAGATAGTCGCACTCGCCGGTCTGATCGGATCGGGCCGCAGCGAACTTGCGCAGGTGCTTTGCGGCCTGGGCCCGATCGATCGCGGGATTCTCGAATTGAACGGCCTGCCGGTGAAGCTGCGCGGCTTGCGCGACGCCATGGCGCGGGGCATCGGCTACATTCCGAGCGAACGCAAGACCGACGGCCTGTTTCTCGATCTCTCCGTCAGCGACAATATAGCTGCCGCGATGCTTCCAAAACTCGCCAGGAGCGGCATCTCTGACGGCAGGAAACGCAACCAGCTCGCGCAGCGCTTTGTCGAGAGGCTCGGCATCAAGGTGGCCGACCTGCGAGATCCTGCCCGACGATTGTCCGGTGGCAATCAGCAAAAGGTCCTGTTGGCGAAGTGGCTCGCTACCGATCCATCGGTGCTGATCGTCGAAGAACCCACTCGAGGGGTCGACATCATCGCCAAGTTTGAGATTCATCGCATACTTCGGGAACTCGCAAGTTCGGGAGTGGCAATTCTGCTGGTATCGTCCGATCTGCCCGAGATCGTGGGGCTCGCCCATCGAATCGTGGTCATGCGTCATGGGCGTATTGTCGGCGAGCTCAGCGCGGGGGAGGCGACTGAAGAAGGCGTGATGGCGCTCGCATCGAGCGTTGCAGCCGATACGGATGGTGTGGCGGCATGAGTTCGGCGCCGGTACAGGCGGGACTGCAGAGATTTGCGGGGCTCCGCGAGTTGACGCTGCTTCTGCTTATCGCCGTGCTCATCATCGTGATGTCGGTGCTGTCGCCTTATTTCCTGTCGCTTGCCAATTTTCGCGCGATCGCGGTCGGCCTCATTCCAACGGCCATCATCGTCGTCGGCATGACCATGCTGCTCGTGTCGGGCTGCTTCGATCTGTCGGTAGGCTCGGTTCTCGCTCTGGCGAGCACCGTCTTTGCATTGCTCGTCACCAACGATCTGGCGATCCCGCTCGCCGTCATTGTGACCGCGGCGCTCGGGCTCGTTGTCGGATTTGTCAACGGACTCATCGTGACGGCCGCCGGCGTCAATCCGCTTGTCGCAACTCTCGGAACCATGTCGGTTGCGCGCGGCGTGGCGCTGGTCCTGACGGAGGGCTTCTCCATCGCAGGTCTGCCGGCATCATTCGGCTGGGCCGGCAAGGCCGAAATCCTGGGCCTGCCGGCCATGTTCTGGATCATGGTCGCCATTGTCGTCACGGGCGACCTCTGCATGCGGCATCTCGCCTTTCTGCGTCAGGCCTATTTCATCGGCGCGAATGAGCGTGCGGCTCGCCTTTCAGGCATGCCGGTTGATCGCGTGAAAATTGTCGCTTTCATAGTAACAGCCACGCTCGCTTCGATCGCCGGCATGCTGCTCGCTTCGAGGTTGATGAGCGGTACGCCGACCGCCGGCAACGCGCTTGAACTGCAGGTGCTCGCCGCCGCTGTCATTGGCGGTGCATCTCTGCGTGGTGGAGAAGGTACGGTATTCGGCGCATTTCTGGGTGTCGTCTTCGTGGCGCTCGTCAACAACGCCATGACCATGCTCGCCGTATCGATCTATTGGCAGATGATCGTTACGGGCTGCGTGCTCGTTGCGGCGGTCGCGATCGACGTGATCGTGAAGCGTCGGCGTGATTAACGTGGATTGTCAAAAGGGAGGAACAACCATGAGTGGAATATCTGCAATTGACCGGCGTCGTCTCCTGGCCACTGCCGCGCTGGCTACGGCCGGCCTCGCCATGCCCGCTTTCACGGCGGAAGCTCTCGCGGCAGGCGAGGGCAAGGAGTATGTGTTTCTGACATTGGTGACGCAGGTGCCGTTCTGGGTCGACCACAAGCTTGCCATGGCGGACGCTGAAAAGGTTTTGGGGGTCAAGACCGAGTTCACCGGTCCGCTTGACTTTGACACCGCCGGCCAGGCGCGTCAGCTCGACGAACTCATCGCTCGCCAGCCGGCCGGCATCCTTCTTTTTCCGGGCGATGTCGCCGCGCTCGCGCAAGGCATTGATCGCGCCGTCGAGGCGGGTATTCCGGTTGCCATGATCATCGGCGATGTTCCGCAGTCGAAGCGTTCGGTTCATCTCGGAATATCCAATTTCGAAGCCGGCAAGGTTGGCGGTGAAATGCTTGCGCAAGCCATCGGCGGCAAGGGTAAGGTCATCCTTGGTACCTTTCCAGCACCGCCGGTATTGGAGAGGGTCGAAGGTTACAAGGCGCTATTCAAGGAGAAATACCCGGATATCGAAGTTGTCGATACCGTGAATGACAAGGCCGATCCTTCCTACGCGCCAACGGCCTATGCCCAGGCCTTGCAGGCGCATCCCGATGTCGTCGGCATCGGCGGCACCGATGGAGACTCCGGCAAGGGGGCTGCAATCGCGGTCAGCGAGGCGGGATTGAAAGGCAAGGTGAAGATCGTCGCGATGGATCGCAATGACGATATGCTGAGCTACATCGAGGATGGTACCATCGAGGGCGCAGTTGCGCAAAAGTCCTATCTCGAGGCATTCCTTGCTCTTCACATGCTCCACTGGCTGAACACCAACGCCATGAAGGTGGTGCCCGACTCCAGCGCGGCGGGCATCAATCCGCTTCCCGAAAGCGTGCTCACCGGTGTGATGAAGATCACCAAGGAAAATGTCGGTCAGTTCAAGCACGCTTAGTCGTCTGACCAGGGAGGCCCAGAATGCGTAAAACCCTGACCTTCTGTCGCCTTGGCGGCAGCCCTGCTGCGGCGGCAAAGCTGTCGCCTTGGCCATGGAATCCAGGCGATGTGGTTCAGACGAAGGGAATGAAGCCGCTCGGCAGAAAGGACCTCGAGACGGGCGGCATCGTGGCGGGCACATGGGCTTGCAATGCAGGAAAGGTCCAGATCAACGGTCATCCTGTGAACGAGGCCTGTTTCGTGGTTCGAGGCTCGGTCACGATTGCCGATGAAAGCGGGAGGACGGAAACCTTCGAGGTCGGCGAAGGTTTCCTTCTGCCCCGCGGTTTCAGAGGTGTTTGGTCAAATTCCGACGATTTCGCCAAACTCTTCATGGCGGTGGAGAGCGGCGCGAAGACCTAGGCGAAAGCCGAGCAGCTTGGCGCGTGGTTGGGACTGCGGCGGCTGGCGTCAGGTATTTGTGTCGAAACGAGCAAGAGCTGGCCCGACGAGCTTCAGGAAACTCTATCCATCCGGGAAGCGGCCCGTGCCTCCTCCAAGCGTAACTGCTTGTGGGTCATGTCAACAACCTACGATGTGGGGTGTTGGAAGGTCAGCCCCGTGCTGACCGAGACGTGGATTTTTGTCGTTCATGGCGGCCAACAGGCCGGTATCGTAAGGCTCACGAATTGAGTGCAAGCCGGTCTCGATATCAAAATGCCGACATAATCGAATGGCGGAGATTCATTTACGTGGCGTCGCCCGTTTTGACCTGGAGCGGTTCACCTGCGCGGTGGCGACCTGCCTGATCCAGGATATCAACTCCATATCGGCGCCAAGCGCTTCTGCGTCATCACACCAGTCGGTATCCAACACGCAGTCTATCTCGCGCGGCACGTCTGTAGAGTCGACGAGCGCCGCCATCGCCTCGTTCACTGTCTCGACTGAACCTATCTTGACCGACAGCCGAACCAAGTTTCCCGCCGCGTCATTCACCCCCACTTGCCTCTGGATCGACAATTCGAGGGCAGAGGTGGTCCCCGAATCTCGGACAGGTGTCTAGGGTGGATCGAGACCTGAGAAGGACGATTCGCAATGACAACACGCAGACGGTTCACGGCTGAGTTCAAGGGGAAGGTGGCTCTGGAAGCGATCCGGGGGGAACTGACGGTTGCCGAGCTTGCTCGCAAGCATGGGGTTCACCCGAACCTGATCGCGGGATGGAAGCGGCAGGCGATTGAAAGCATGGCCTCTGTGTTCGACGGCAAGGCGGGCGAGCGCGACCAGGCGCGCGAAACGGAAGTGCGCGAGCTTCACGCCAAGATCGGACAACTGGTGATCGAGCGCGATTTTTTGGCCAAGGCCTCCGGTCGCTGAGCCACGAACGGAGGAAAGCGATGGTCGATGAGGATCATCCGCGGCTCTCGATTGCGCGGCAATGCGAGCTTTTGTCGATTGCCCGCTCCTCGCTCTACCGCACGCCGTGCGGGGAGAGCGAGATGAACCTGGCGCTCATGCGGCTGATCGACGAGCAGTTCCTGGAAACGCCGTGGTACGGCGCGCGCCAGATGGCGCGCCATCTGTGCCGGCAGGGCTGGTGTGTCGGCCGCAAGCGGGTGCGCCGGCTGATGCGCAAGATGGGGCTCGCCCCGATCTTCCAGAGGCCGCGAACCAGCACGCCGTGCCCTGAGCACAAGGTCTATCCCTACCTGCTCAGGGACCTCGTCATCGACAGGCCGAACCAGGCCTGGTGCGCCGATGTGACCTACATCCAGATGAAGCGCGGCTTCCTCTATCTGGTGGCGGTGATGGACTGGGCGAGCCGCAAGGTTCTCGCCTGGCGGTTGTCGAACACGATGGATGCTGAGTTCTGCGTTGCGGCGTTGGAAGAGGCGATCGCCCGCTATGGCCGGCCTCAGATCTTCAACACCGACCAGGGCGCGCAGTTCACCAGCTTCGCCTTCACCAACGTGTTGCGCGATCATGGCATCCGCATCTCGATGGACGGCAAGGGCCGCTGGATGGACAACGTGTTCATCGAAAGACTGTGGCGGTCGCTCAAATACGAATGCGTCTATCTCGATGCCTTCGAGAGCGGCAGCCACGCCAGGGCCGGGATCGGCCGCTGGATCGACTACTACAACACCCGCAGGCCGCATTCCGCGCTCGCCGGGCAGACGCCGGGCGAAGCCTATGCTATGCAAATCGCGCCGCCGGGACCGGGGCTCGCCCCGGCCCCGGCGCCAATCCAACTGGCGGCATGATCAATCATGATCCACCTTGGCAAAGCCGCCAAACTGTCTCACGATTGGGGACCACCTCTACCTGCGTGATCTAATGCTTCGGACTGCAATCCCGGCGAACGACCAGCCACCATTTAACTCAGGAACGACAAAGAAAGACACGACGAGATGAAAGTGGCCGAGGTGTTGCCCAAAGTACACACGAATTCATTTTTTCGCTGCTACCTAGCTGCTACCTAGGAGCAGCGCTACAAACGCGCACCAAAACGAGGGTCATCTAACCGCTTGAGTTGTCTAGGTAAAATGGTGCCCAGGGGCGGAATTGAACCACCGACACGCGGATTTTCAGTCCAGCTCGGTCACAAAGCCA
>CAZICN010000003.1:0-59822 GCA_964537655.1 uncultured Aestuariivirga sp. | reverse complement strand
AGGACGAGAAGATCGACGCGCTCGAGCTGCAGCTCGAGGAGCGCGCCATCCTCACCATCGCCAAGCGCCAGCCGATGGCGCGCGACCTGCGCGAGATCATGGTGGCGATCCGCATCGCCTCCGACCTCGAGCGCATCGGCGACCTTGCCAAGAACATCGCCAAGCGCTCGCACGCCATCTCCGAGCAGCTGCCGCGCAAGCTCGCCACCGGGCTGACCCGCATGGGACGGCTGTCGCTCGAGCAGCTGAAGGACGTGCTCGACGCCTATACGACGGCCGACGACGCCAAGGCGCTGGACGTCTGGCGCAATGACGGCGAACTCGATGCCCTGTACAACTCCATCTTCCGCGAGCTCCTCACCTACATGATGGAAGATCCGCGCATGATCGGGCCGTGCACCCATCTTCTCTTCGGCGCCAAGAATTTCGAGCGCATCGGCGACCACGCCACGAACATCGCCGAGAACATCCACTATCTGGTTTCCGGCCAGCCGATGCGCGAGGAGCGCCCGAAGCGCGACACGACCAGCACGACGGCCTATGATTCATTGAATGAGCGCTGATGACCGCCTCCATCCTCATCGTCGAAGACGAAGAACCCATCCAGATCCTGCTGACCTATAACTTGCAGGCGGAAGGCTTCCGGGTGCGTTCCACCGCCAATGGCGAGGACGTCGCCCATCTGGTGAACGAAGAGCGCCCCGACCTCATCGTGCTGGACTGGATGCTGCCCGGCATCTCCGGCATCGAGGTCTGCCGCCTCCTGCGCTCGCGGCCCGAAACCCGCGACATCCCGGTCATCATGCTGACGGCGCGGGGCGAGGAGAACGAACGGGTCCGCGGCCTCGCGACCGGGGCCGACGACTATATCGTCAAGCCGTTCTCGGTGCCTGAGCTTCTGGCCCGCATCAAGACGATCCTGCGCCGGGTCAATCCCGATGCCATCGCCGAACGCCTCAAGGCCGGCGACATCGCGCTCGACCGGCGCACCCGGCGCGTGACGAGGGCGACCCGCGACATCACTCTGTCGCCGACCGAGTTCCGGCTGCTCGAATATCTCATGCAGAGTCCGGGCCGGGTCTACAGCCGCTCGCAGCTTCTCGACGCGGTCTGGGGCCGCGACATCTATGTCGACGAGCGCACCGTCGATGTGCATGTCGGGCGCCTGCGCAAGTGCCTCAAGCGCGGCCGCGAGATCGACCCGATCCGCACGGTGCGCGGCATGGGCTATTCCTTCGACGAGCGCTTCGGGCGGGGCTGAGCCTCGTAATCCGGCCGCCGTGCCGGGCGAAGTCATGTCTTTAGGTCTGTGATCGAGCCTGATTAATACATATCAATTCTGGGTAGGTGTTGCTCTCGCCTGGATAGCTCCGGCCTTGTCGTTTCCCGGCGCCGCGCGGGCGGCATCCATCTCACCGTAATCCTCTGATCTTAATCGATATTTTGTCTCAGATCCCCGGAGAAACGACGGCTTTTGTCAAAATGATTCGACGAACCATCATAAAATGACTATATCCAATTTTGAAAATTGATTCGTATCAATTTATGAGTTGGCCATGTGTCTGGCCGTATGAAAGGGAGGAGACGAAAATGACGACAAAGATGGCCGGATGGATTGACGATGTTCAGTCCCGGGAGGTTTGGGACCGGCCGGATTTCGGCCGGAGCGAATATGAAGACCGGCATCGGCGGGTCAGGCAGGCCATGGCCGCCCGCGGCATCGACCTGTTGGTCTGCATCGACCCGCGCAGCTTGCATTACCTTATCGGCTATCGTGCCAAGAGCTATCAGGAGTTCCAGTGCGTCTTCTTCACCGGCGAAGAAGGCCCGATCACGATGTGCATGCGCAAGGCCGAGGTCGCCGAGATGACCGATATTACGCTCGCCGACGATGTGCGCGGTTGGTCCGGCCAGGAGGCGGAGGACCCGCTGGATCTCTTCAAGAAGGTCATCGAGGAGAAAGGTTATCGGAAACGGTCGATCGGCATCGAGGTGCCATTCTACTATCTGTGGGCCAAGGACTGGGAGAGGATCAAGGCGTATCTCGCCGGCACGAAGTTCCAGGAGGCGACGACCCTCATCGAGGATCTGAAGCTCGCCAAATCGCCGGCGGAGATCGAGATGATCAGACGCTCCTCGGCCATCGTCGATCTGGCGATGAAGGCGTCGGAGGACGCAATAAGAGAGGGCGCCAGCGAATTCGAGGTCGTCGCCGAAACCTACCGCGCGCTCCTGCGCAATGGCGGCGATGCGCCGGCGAGCCCGGTGAATTTCGTAACCGGCGAACGCACCTGCTATGGTCATGGGCAGCCGACCGAGCGGCGCATCAAGCGCGGCGATTTCATGCATATCGAGTATGGCGCCGCCTATCACCGTTATACTTGCACGATCGGCCGGAACTTCTGCCTGGGCGAACCGAGCAAGCGGCAACAGGAGCTCCACGATATTCAGCTGGCGGCATGTGACGCCTTGATCGCCGCTGTGAAGCCAGGCGTATCGTCTCTCCTTCCGCATCTTGAGGCCAAACGTGTCATCAGCGACGCGGGACTCGAACACACGCGGATTCATACATCCGGCTATGGCGTAGCGCCGGCCTTCCCGCCCTATTGGGGCGAGTCGATCCACTTCAATTCCGGCTATCCCTATGAACCTAGAATCCTTGAGCCGGGGATGGTGCTGTCGGTCGAACCGCCGGTGATGGCTCACGAAGAGAAGCTCGGCGCCCGCGTGATCGACAATGTGCTGGTCACGGAAACAGGGTGCGAGATCCTGTCCGGATATCGCCGCGACCTCATCATCCGTGGCGCCTGAGGAGAATCCAGGAATGACGGACATGCGGCTGCCGCGTCAGGCGCGCGCGGTGATCATCGGGGGCGGTGTTGCGGGATGCAGCATCGCCTACCATCTCGCCAGGATGGGCTGGACAGATGTCGTGCTGTTGGAAAGGCGGCAATTGACCTGCGGAACGACATGGCATGCGGCGGGTCTGGCGACGCGCTTCAAGGGATCGGCAAGCCTCGCCTTTCTGGCCAAATACAGCGTCGATCTCTATGAGCGGCTGGAGAAGGAAACGGGCCAGGCGACCGGACTCAAGCGAAATGGCTCGCTGACCATCGCCTGCAGCCCCGGGCGGAAGGAAGAAGTGCTGCGCGGCATCTCGGCCGCGCGCGCCTTCGGCTTGGGCATCGAAAGACTGGGCCCCCGGGACGTCGAAAAGCTGTGGCCTGGCATCGATGCCAGCGCCGTTCAGGTCGGCGCTTACTTGCCGGGCGATGCGCAAGTCAATCCGGTCGACGTGACCATGGCGCTCGCCGCCGGCGCGCGGCAGTCGGGGGTGAAGATTTTCGAAGGCGTAACCGCGACCGGATTCGACCTCAAGAACGGCGTGGTTTCGGCGGTCGACACGGACCACGGGCGGATCAACACCGAGTTCGTCGTCAATTGCGCCGGAATGTGGGCGCGGGATCTCGGCAAGCTCGCCAACATCAATGTCCCGCTTCACGCCTGCGAGCATCAGTATGTTGTCACCGAGCAGATCGCAGACCTCCCCTCCGGCCTTCCTATTCTGCGCGATCTCGACGGTGAGGCCTATTTCAAGGAGGATGCGGGAAAGCTCCTGATCGGCGCCTTCGAGAATGTCGGCATACCCTGGGGCGGCGAGGGAATACCGGACAATTTCTGCTTCGATGAGTTGGCGCCCAACTTGGAGCAGATCGCGCCCGTCCTGGAACTTGCCTTCAAGCGTATTCCCTTCCTGCAGCAGACCGGCATCAAGACTTTCTTCAATGGCCCGGAGAGCTTTACGCCCGACGGCAATTTCCTGCTCGGGCGCTCGAAGGAAGTGGCGAACTACTTCGTCGCGGCCGGCTTCAATTCAAACGGTGTAGGCATGGGCGGCGGCATCGGACATGTCATCGCCCATTGGATGGAGGACGGCATCCCGCCGATCGACATCGCGCAACATGACATCCGCCGCGTCCTTCCGTTTCAGCAGGACATGGAGTATCTCGCCGAGCGGGCGGGCGAAACCCTCGGCAAGAGCTATTCCATCCACTGGCCTTATGAGCAGCGAGAAACCAGGAGGAATGAGTTCCTGTCTCCCTTGCACGATCGTCTGCGGCAAGCGGGCGCCTATTTCGAGCAGGTTGCGGGCTGGGAGCGGCCGCGCTGGTTCGCGGCGAGCGACAAAGATCTGGAGCATCTCCACAGTTTCGGCCGTCCATCCTGGTGGGCTAGAGCCGCCGAGGAGCATCGTGCGGTCCGCGAGGATGTCGGCATGATGGACCTGACATCCTTCGCCCAATACCGCGTGACGGGACGCGACGCGACCCGCGCGCTGCAATGGATCTGCGCCAATGACATTGCCGGTTCCGTCGGAACGATCACCTATACCCAGTGGCTGAACCACAAAGCGGGTATCGAGGCGGACCTCACCGTGGCACGGCTCGGTGAAGAGGAGTATATGGTGATCTCGGGAGCCGGATCGGCCGGACGAAACTGGTATTGGTTGACCCGGAATATCGATGCCGGCCTCGATGTAATGACCGAGGATATTTCCAGCCGCTATGCATTGCTCTCGGTCCAGGGGCCGAAGAGCCGCGCGCTGCTTCAGGAGCTTAGCGAGGACGATCTCAGCGAGAAAGCCCGGCCATTCGGTCGGATCGGAAAACTCTCCCTGATGGGGATTGAGCTATTGGCGGCGCGGATCTCCTATGTGGGCGAGCTTGGCTTCGAGCTCTACATTCCCTGGAAGCAAGCGGCCGATGTGTTCGACGCTCTGCAAGTCGCCGGACGGAAGCATCGCCTGAGGCTGTTCGGCACCAACACGATGAATACCTGCCGGATCGAGAAGGCCTTCCGCGAATGGGGGCATGATATTGCCGACACCGATACGCCGCTGGAGGCCGGGCTGGGCTTCGCCTGCAAATTGAAGACCGGCACTGACTTCCTGGGACGCACCGCTCTCGAGACGCAACGCGCGCAAGGGATCACGCGCAAGCTCGTTCAGTTCGCGCTCAGCGATCCCGAACCGGTGTTCTTCCACAACGAGCCCATTTACCGGAATGGGCAGCTTGCCGGTCTTATTGCATCCGCAGGCTATGGCCACAGCCTCGGCGCGTGTATCGGCATGGGTTATGTCCAGGCGCCGCATCCCATCGACAATCGCTATGTCGAAGACGCTGAGTATGAGATCGAAGTGGCGGATGTCCGCTACCGGGCCGTCGCCTCTCTCAAGCCGCTCTACGATCCAAAGGGCGAGCGTATGCGGTCATAGCATATGGTCATCTATGAGATCGACGGGCCCAGGCTGCTGGGCATGCTCGATGCCTTGGCCGATTTTGGCAAGGACGGGGGCGGCGGCATCACACGGCCGGCTTATTCTCCCTGCTATGAAGCGGCGGCGGAGTGGCTCATCGGCCAAATGCGCGAGGCGGGACTCGCCACGCATATGGACGGTGCCGGCAATATCATCGGGCGGATCGGCGGGAAGGGGCCTGTCATCGCGCTCGGCTCCCATATCGATACAGTGCCGCAGGGCGGCGCGTTCGACGGCGCCTACGGCGTTTTGGCCGCCATCGAATGTGTAAGGCGCCTGCGTGAAGTGAAGCCGGAAGGTCTCGACTGTCCCATAGAAGTCATCGCCTTCGCCGACGAGGAAGGGCGTTTTATAGATCTCCTGGGATCGCGCGCCATGGCGGGTCAGCTCGACCCCGGTGAGATTGCCGGAGCGGTCGACAAGGACGGTCACCGGCTCCTCGACCTCCTCAAGGCGCAGGGCCTCAGTTCCGAGACCTTGCTTGCGGCCGAGCGGCCGAGCGCGGCTCTTTTGTGTTATGCGGAACTCCATATCGAGCAGGGGCGCCGATTGGAACGGCTCGCCACGGATATTGGTCTCGTCACAGGCATAGCCGGAATTGCCCGATGCAGGATCGCTTTCACGGGACAGAGCAATCACGCCGGAACGACGGCGATGGAGGATCGCCGCGACGCGCTCTCCGGCCTGGCGCGCTTTATCGATCGCTCCTATGCCCAACTGCAGACATCAGGCGGCGAGAGCCGGATGACATTCGGCACCGCCCATGTCGAACCCAACGTCCTCAATGTGGTGCCGGGCGCCGCCACTGTCTTCCAGGAAATCCGGGACGCCGCGTGGCGCGTCTGTCAGGACTTGCGCGCGACCACGGCGGGCATTGCGCGTAACGTTGCGGCCGACATGGGATTGGACGTCGAAGTTACCTTGCTGAACGACGATCTCCCGGTTCCCCTTTCGAGCCGTCAACTGACCCTGATCGAGGAATGCGCCGCCGCTCTCGGCTACTCGTCCTGCCGGATGCCGTCCTGGGCGAGTCATGACGCGCAAGCGATGGCCGCCAGATGGCCGAGCACCATGATGTTCGTACCGAGCAGGGGCGGCATCAGCCACCATCCAGACGAGCATTCGACCGCGGAGCAACTCACCCGCGGGGCCAACCTGCTCTTGAATTGGCTGGTAAGTGCTGCGACAAACCGTAAGGAGGATATATGAGGCGCGAGGAAAGCAAACTCACCAGATCGGCGATCGATGCGGGAGACTGGCACGTCGTCGCAGGGCCGAGCTTCGCAACCGGCAAGATCCACCGGCCGGCGATCGGCCTCATCGAGCTGTCGACCGAGGTCGTCACCCATAGCGAGATCAAGGCCTTTCTGCCGCCTTGCGATGCCGGCATCTATACCAGCCGGATCGAGTTCGGCGACGCGACCGACATCAACGGCCTGTCCGGCATGGAAGCGCATCTGCATTCGGCCACCAGGCTTTTCCCGGCCGGCGATTTTCTCGACGCCGTGATCTATGCCTGCACCTCGGGAACGATGGTGATCGGGGCCGAACGTGTGCGCTCGATCATCGCGGGCCTCAGGCCGAATATCCCTGTCTATGATCCGATCAGCGCGGTCATCAGCGGGTTTGCCGCGATGAAGCGGCGCAAGGTCGCCGTGGTCACGCCCTATATTCGCGAGACCAACACCGTGGTCGCGCAATATCTCGCCCTATCGGGCATCGAGGTCGTCAATGCGGTGACTTTCGACCTGCTGAGCGGGGCCTCGATGAACCGGCTGTCGCCGCGCGACATCTACAATGCCGGCATGCTGGCGGATACGCCGGATGCGGAAGCGATCTTCATCTCCTGTACCGGCATCAGAGTCAGTCCTATTCTCGATGATCTCGAAAGGGCGCTCGGCAAGCCTGTCCTGTCGAGTAATCAGGCACTCACCTGGCAATGCTGCGAGACGGTCGGCCTTGTGCGCGATGACGGTCGCGGGGGGAGCCTGTTCGGCTTCCGCTATCAGCTTTAATCACCTCGCGGCCGCCTGGCCCGACACTTCAAGCGATCAAAGCCCGTTGCCGCATGTGCAACGGGGCTTTCGCTTTTGGGGCCTGGATGGTCGCGCCGCCGCCGGGCTCAGTCCCGGCGGGCGAAACCGGAGCCCTGAATGATCCTGTCGAGGATCATGGCGCACAGCGCCACGGCGATGCCGGCGAGAATGCCGGAGCCGGCCTGGACATGGTTGAGGGCGAAAACGATATCGTAGCCCAGGCCTCCAGCGCCGATGAGCGCCGAGATGACCACCATCGACAAGCTCATCATGATCGTCTGGTTGACGCCGGTCATGATGGCCGGAACCGACATGGGCAGCTCCACCTTGAACAGGAGTTGCCGGGGACTCGCCCCGAAAGCGAGTGCGGCCTCCTTTACACTCTCGGGAACCTGCGAGATGCCTAGAGCCGTCAGGCGGATCATCGGGGGCATGGCGAAGATGACCGTCGCCAGAACGCCGGGTGGCTTGCCGATCGAGAAGAAGGCGACCGCCGGAATCAGATAGACGAAGGCCGGCATGGTCTGCATGATGTCGAGTGTCGGTTTCACCTTATTATAAAGGCCCGGCCTCTTGGCGCACAGGATTCCTGCCGGAATGCCGATGATGAGGCAGATCACCAGGCTGGCGCCGACCAGCGAGAAGGTGCTCATGGCTTTGTCCCAATAGCCGAACAAAGCGATATAGGCGAGGCTTGCGGCGGTGAAGACGGCGATCCGGATTCCGGTCGTCCGCCAGGCGATGAGAATGAAGAGGAAGCCGGTCACCGGCCAGGGCGTGCCGATGAAGACCGTATCCAGGAAGTTCAATATGCCGCGGATCGCCGCCGTGATTGCATCGAAGGCAGATCCGAAGTTGGTGACTAGCCACGCCACGGTCTGTTCGATGGAATCCGCGAAGTTGCGTTGTATGGCCTTGTCAGCCGGAAATGTATTGAGGAACCGGATGTCGCCGACGATGAACCGATAGAGGGTTGGCGTGTAGAGTCCGGCCATCAGGGCGGTGCCGACGCCGAAGGAGCGCCAGCTGAAGCCCGTGGCGATCGACCGGTCGGCACGCCAGCGGATGAACTGGCGAAAATAAATCCGATTGGCGGCCAGCGCAAAGGCAAGCCTGACAAGAATGAGCGCCGCCAAGGGCCAGTGGAAAGGGGCACCGCCGACTTCCGCCGGATTGACGATGGCCATGCCGATGAGGGTCAGAAAGACGAGTTCTGTTGCGCCCAGGGCCCAGAACCAGGACCACAGACGGCGGCCGGCCGCCCATAACGGCCCCAGCATGAGGGCGCCCGGATTCACGGCGAGGCTTGCGCGGTTGTGCTCGATTTGACCGAATTGCGCGGCGTAATAGTCCTGACCGTCGCCGATAAAATCCGCCAGCATCTCTTGAGGCGCGGCCGATGACGTGGATTGCGATGTCGCTTCGTGGCGGGTCATGCCGCTGCTCCCTGGAATCCTCTGATGAGGTGATCTGGTTCGATAATGCCGACGATCTTGCCGTCCTCTCTTATCAGGATGGGTCGTGCGGATTTCGCCGTAAGGGCGATCAGTGCGTTCAGATCATCGTCGGGACGGGCGCTCGGTGCCGATCCGTCATCGATGGCGCTCCGCTCGCGCTCCTGCTCGATCGGCCGCATGATTGCGCGTGCCTTCACCAGCTTGAGCTTCGATATGCCCTGGATGAACTCCCGAACATAGTCATTCTTGGGATTGAGGACGATATCTTCCGGCGTGCCGATCTGAACGAAGGCGCCGTCCTTCATGATCGCTATCCGACTGCCAATTCGGATGGCTTCCTCGAGGTCGTGCGTGATGAAGATGGTCGTCTTTTGCATCTTCGCCGCGAGCATGAGGAACTGATCCTGAAGTTGTCTCCTGATGACCGGGTCCAGGGCACTGAAGGGCTCGTCCATCAGAAGTATATCGGGATCGGCGGCGATTGCGCGGGCGAGGCCGACGCGCTGCTGCATGCCGCCCGACAGTTTCGACGGCTGCGTGTCTCCCCAGCCGCCCAGTTGGACGAGCTGCAGAGTTTCTTCGGCGATCCGCCAGCGCTCCACCGCGGGCACGCCGCGAAACTCGAGCGAAATAGCCACATTGTCGCGCACCGTGCGGTGGGGCAGGAGTGCGATGTTCTGGAAGACCATGCCGATCTTCTCCGCGCGCGCCCGGCGTAACTCGCGCTCACTCAGCGCATTGATGTCCTCGTTGCCGATCAGTACTCTTCCGAATGTCGGCTCGATCAGTCGGTTGATATGCCGGACCAGGGTCGATTTTCCGCTGCCCGACAGCCCCATGATGCAGAAGATCTCGGCTTTGCGAACCTGGAACGTGGCATCGATGACGCCGATCACGCAATCCAGCTTGCGGCGTATCTCTTCTTTGCTCAGGCCATCCTCCAGATAGGCGCGCCGTGCCTGTTCGGGACGGTCGCCGAATATCTTCCAAAGATGCTGAACCTCGACGGCATATGACGCATTGAGCTCTGTCATGGGGTAACCGAAGACTCCGTTCTCACCTGGTTCTGTTTCCTGGGCGCGATTTACGCCTTGAGCACGGCGTTCACCGGCTCGCGCACGGAAGGTGGAGTCCGTAGCACGGCCGATGAAGCCCCCGGATGATGATTTTGCGCGGCGTAGAGAGGTTCAGTCTATGCCCTTGACCCATTCGTCGACGACGGCCGGGTTCGCCTCGACCCATTGCCGGGCGATGGCTTCGATCGCCGTGCGGTCGGCCGACATCTTCAGTATCCAGTCGCTGACCCATTCCTTCTTCAGATAGACCTGAGACAGAAATTTCGCCGCCCGCGGCGCACGCGTCTCAAGGGATCTCGAATAGGCGATATAGCTTCGCGAGTCGGGCCAGGCACATTTGACGTCGCTCGCCTCGAACCAGTCCTGGCGGTCCTTTGGCTGGTACATCTTCCAGCAGCCATCTGCCTTGTATTTGGGATCGTCCTTCATGTTGTCGGACGCATAACCGTCGAATTTCGGTTCTTCGAGCTTTCGGATGTCGTAGGCGGCGAAAATGGATTCCGGCTCCCAGAAATAGAACACGACGGGCGATTGTTTTTCATTCGCCGCTTTCAGGCTGGCCTTCATGATTGCGTCACTGGTCTCGAGCGTCGTCATGGTCTTGTCGAAGCCATAGCTCTTGGCCTTGACCAGCATGATATTGGTCGATCCCCAGCCCGTCGGACCAGCCCAGATTTCGCCCTTGCCGTCATTGTCGCTGTCGAACAGGGTGGCGATGTCCGGCTTGAGCAGATCGCTCACCGAACGGATATTGTATTTGTCCTGCACATAACCCGGCACATAGATGCCCTCGATGAGCTCATAAGGCTTGGTATTGGTCAGGATGGTCTCGCGCGAGCCTTTCGCGATGTATTTGTCCCAGAGTTCCTTACGATTGGGCATGTAGAGATCGGCAAAAACATCGACGCTGCCATCGCCCTTGTCGAGACCGGCGGCAATGACTTCCTGGGTTGCCGCCAGCGTGTCGACCTCGCTCTTTAGCCTGTCTTCGAGGACGGCCTTCAGTACCTGCATGATGGCGACCGCTCCGTCCCACTCGTGCTCCCCCAGCACCACTTTTTCATTCGCCTGAGCGGCTGCTGCGGATATCGCGCTGAATGCCAGGCCTGCGATTAGGTTCGCCAGCGGGCGTTTGCATTTCATGATGTCTCCTCCTTATATCGTCTTGGTTTGTTGCGGCAGATTTGGCTCTGCCGTTGTTTGGAGACCGGCCGGAGAGCCGGTCGCAGCCATTCAAAGCTCACGGTGACCGCCCAATCCGAAAAATTGAGCGGATATGTTTAGAAAGTGAGTGAACAAGGTTCGTATCAATTAGAAGATAGGCATCGAAATCGATGCGTGTCAAGCTGCTCTGCGGGATTATAAGCGGAATTGCCCTGTTCAATGTGAGAAATGAAACCTAGGAAAGTTGCGTTTTTCATGTAGAGTTTGAGAAATCGATACGCTAAACTGATCGAAGAGAAGAACTCGAATGCTGAAAAGAAGCGTATTAATTTTTGATCTCGATGCGGAAAATCTGGCGCGCCCGCTTTACAGGTCGCTCGCCTCAGCAATCGCCGATCTCATCGAGTCCGGAAAAATCGAGCCAGGCGAGTTTCTCCCGTCCCGTAAGGACCTGGCAAAGCGGCTCGGCATCAGCGTCCAGACTGTGCGCGAGGCCTATGAGGATCTCGACACGCGGGGCTATCTCTCAGGCGAAGTCGGCCGCGGAACGCGGGTGATGGAGCGGCCGGAAGGCCCGGAATGGAAAACTATCGTCCAGGACGCCAATGATACGATCACTGATCTTTCCATCCTGAGGCCGGTATTCGGCGCAAAACACGCCGCGGCCCTGGAAGCGGCGCTCGGTGAAACGCTGAAGTCCCGCGATTTCTCCATGTTCGCCACCTACCGGCCCAGCACCGGTCTGAAGCGCCACCGCGCGAGTTTGAGCAAATGGCTGGCGCAGCATGAGGTTCGCGCCAGTCCCGACGATCTCCTGATCACCAGCGGCGGCACCCATGCGAGCTTCCTTGCCTTGTCGTCGATATGCGAAGCCAATGACACAGTGCTGACGACCGCCTTGACGGATGTGGGCATCATCGGGATTTGCCGGTCGCTCGGCCTCAACCTGCATGCGCTGCCATTCGACCGGCTGGGAATCCGGAGTGCCGACCTGGAGCAGGCCTGCGAAAGCCTGCGGCCGAAGGCGCTCATCCTCACGCCCACCCTCGGCAATCCCTATCCCTACATCATTCCCGAAGAGAGACGGCTCGAGATTGTCGACATAGTCAAACGGCATCGCCTCATGCTGATCGAGGATGACTGCTTCCGGCCTTTGCTGACGGTGGCTCCGCCGGCATTCAAGACGCTGCTGCCCGGCCAGACCGTGTATTTGACCACATTCTCGAAAGTGCTGATGTCCGGAATCCGGGTCGGCTGCGTTGCTCCGCCGTCGGCTCTATACAGCCGGATGGCGGCTCGTTTGCGCAGCACGACATGGATGACCGCGCCCTTTCTCGCCGAGCTTGTGACGCGCTGGATAGAGGACGGCACCGCCACCGGCCTTGTCGCCTGGCAGCGCGATGAGCTGATGCAGCGGCACGCGATCGTCAGGGATTGTTTGCCCAATGAGCTGATCGTCGCGGAGCCGACCGGCTTGAGCTGCTGGCTGACTTTGCCACCCGGCTGGCGGACAAGCGACTTCGTGGCGGCGGCGGCGCAAAGCGACATTGCCGTGACGTCCCCTGACGCCTTCCGCATTGGCGATTCACGCGATCCCGAAGGCGTGCGTATCTGCGTGGGGTCGGCTCGGACGGTGGATGATTTACGCGCGGCGATGGAGCGGCTGGCGGGGATCATCAACCATCCGTCGGACTTCATGCTCGACTACGCTTGAGACACCGGCTTGCGCTCAGGCCAATTGGGAGCAGGGGACGAGGAGGGCGGCGCCGATGAAGAGGAAAACGACATCGGAGCTCTGCTTCGGGCGGATCAGGGCTAGTGCCGCAAAGCCGATCAATATCGGCTTCCTGCTGACCGAGAGCTTCACGCTGCTTGCTTTCTCGTCGGCGCTCGAAACCCTCAGGCTCACCAATGATCTCACCAGGTCGAATATATATTCTCTTGGGCTTTTTATTCGGGGGGCGGCGAAAACGTGCGCAGCTCTTCGGGTGTCGAGATCGGCGTGTCGGGACCGCTTACGCAGGAGAGCTCATGCGACTTGCTGATTGTGTGCGGCGGTCCCTTCGTTTCGGAGCGCTCAATTCCTTCGCAACCAGCTTGGCGCGGCGTCTAAAAATCGTTGAGACTAAATGGGCTTTCTGAAGATCTCGGAAGGATTGAGCTGAATCGTGGGCTTCAATCGCCCGTCCGGCAAGCCCAGCTCTTCGCCTTCGTGCGTCGGGCCAGGGCGAGCGGCGCATTGCGAGGGAACCCGGCCCCCCGACACTCCTGACGCATACTGACACCGGCATGGTCTCAATAGCGGTGAAAACCTATATTGAGGTTCCCATGCCTACACTTCGTCCGGAAAGCTGGCTCTACCCGACCGAGCGCGGCCTCTATTGCGAGCCGGGACAGTTTTATATCGACCCGCATCGCCCCGTGGAGCGGGCGGTGATCACCCATGGCCATGGCGACCATGCCCGCGCCGGCCACGACGCCGTGCTCGCCACGGCCGAGACCGTCGAGATCATGAAGGTGCGTTATGGCGCCGATTGCGCCAAAAGCTTCACCGCCGCCAATGGCGCCGGGGCGATCAACGGCGTCGCGGTCAGGCTGGCGCCGGCCGGGCATATATTGGGCTCGGCCCAGATCGTGCTCGACTGGCAGGGCACCCGCGCCGTCGTCTCGGGCGACTACAAGCGGGCGTCCGATCCGACCTGCGCGCCCTTCGAGCTCGTGACCTGCGATCTCTTCGTCACCGAGGCGACATTCGGCCTGCCGGTCTTCCGCCATGAGCCGGCCGAGAAGGAAGCCCGGCGCCTCGTCGCCTCGATGGCCGCCAATCCGGAGCGCACTCATCTGCTCGGCGCCTATAATCTCGGCAAATGCCAGCGCATGATCGCGCTGGTGCGCCAGGCAGGTTATGACCGGCCTGTCTATTTGCATGGCGGCCTGCGCAGTCTCTGCGATCTCTATGTCCGTCTTGGCATCGATCTGGGCGAGCTGCGCGATGTGATGGACAGCGATCCTTCCGAACTGAAGGGCGCCCTGGTGCTCTGCCCGCCGGGCGCGCTCAGCGACCGCTGGTCGAGGCGCCTCGCCGATCCCCTGACCTGCTATGCCTCGGGCTGGATGCGGGTGAAGGGCCGCGCCCGCCAGCACGGCGTCGAGTTGCCGCTGGTCGTGTCTGATCATTGCGACTGGCCGGAACTCCTGCAGACGATCGAGGAGACGGGAGCCGGGGATATCTGGGTCACGCATGGCCGCGAGGACGCGCTGGTGCACCAGATCGGGCTCATGGGCAGGCGCGGCCGGGCGCTGGCCCTGGTCGGCTTCGAGGACGAGGGCGATTGACGCATCGGCCCGGAAAGCGCACCCGCGGTTTTCGGATAAGCCGATGCGCAGAATGGAGAGGACGTGATGCAGCGCTTCGCCGAGCTTCTCGATCGGCTGGTCTACACCACGGCGCGCAACGCCAAGCTGAAGCTGCTCGAAGACTATTTTCGCGCCACGCCCGATCCCGATCGCGGCTGGGCGCTCTCCGCCCTGACCGACGGCCTGCCTTTGCGGCTGCCGCTGCGCAAGACGCTTGCGACGATTCTCGAGCCGCATGTCGATCCGCTGCTCTACCGGCTGTCGCGCGACTATGTCGGCGACACGGCCGAGACCGTCTCGCTGCTGTGGCCGGATGCAAGCGGCCCTGCGCCGCCCCCGTCGATCGGCGCGGTCGTGGCCGAGGTGAGCGCCGCCTCGTCGCGCGAATTTCCGCGCGTCCTGGAAAGGCTGCTCGACCGTCTCGACGTCAAGGAGCGCTTCGCGCTGCTCAAGCTGCTGTCGGGCGCCTTGCGGGTCGGCGTCTCCGCCCGTCTCGCCAAGACCGCAATCGCGCAAGGCTTCGGCCGCGCCGTCGAGGAGATCGAGGAGGTCTGGCACGCCGTCTCAGCCCCCTATGCCGATATGTTCGCCTGGCTGGAGGGCAGGGGCGAGCGGCCCGATCCCGGGCGCAAGGCGACGTTCCGCCCGGTGATGCTGGCCCACCCGATCGAGGAAGCTGACTGGCAGAGCTTTGCGCCCGATGAGGTCGCGGCCGAGTGGAAATGGGACGGCATCCGCGTCCAGCTCTCGGCGCGCCCCGGCGATGTGCGCCTGTTCTCGCGCGCCGGCGATGATGTCTCGGGCGCCTTTCCCGACATCGTCCAGGCCTTTGCCCATGCCGAAGGCGTGCTCGACGGCGAGCTCCTCGTCCTGCGCCAGGGCAGTGTGGCGCCCTTCAACGACTTGCAGCAGCGCCTCAACCGCAAGGCGGTGACGGGCAGGATGCTGCAGGATTACCCGGCCCATATCCGCCTCTATGACATTCTGTTCGACCGTTCGCAGGATGTGCGGGCCTTGAGTTTCATCGACCGGCGCGCCCGGCTGGAAGCCTGGCATGAGCGCTTTCGGCCGAGCCTCGCCGATGTGAGCGCGCTCGTTGCCTTTTCGGCGTTCAGCGAGCTCGAGCACAAATGGCAGGCGGCGCGCGAGAACGGCATCGAGGGGCTGATGCTGAAGCGCAAGGCGAGCCCCTATCTGGCGGGCCGCCCCAAGGGCCATTGGTACAAATGGAAGCGCAGGGCGCTGACCATCGACTGCGTGCTCATGTATGCGCAGCGCGGTTCGGGCAAGCGCTCCTCCTACTATTCCGACTACACCTTCGGTGTCTGGAAGGCGCCGGGCGAACTGGTGCCGGTCGGCAAGGCCTATTCGGGCTTCACCGACGAGGAGCTGTTGCGGCTCGACCGCTGGATCCGGACCAACACGGTCGAGCGCTTCGGTCCGGTGCGCTCCGTGAGGCCTGGCCTCGTGCTCGAAATCGCCTTTGATGCCGTCCAGCTCTCCAGCCGCCATAAATCCGGCGTCGCCCTGCGGTTTCCCCGGGTGCATCGGATCCGCTGGGACAAGCCTGTGGAGGAAGCCGAAACCCTGGCGGCCGTCACGGCACTGATCGCGTCATAAATCCGCACACCGATTGCATGCGGGTCGAGTGATTTTCTCCTTCATATCAGCCCATTGCCCTTTCTACCGGGTAGTCATAAAGTTGTTAAATCTGGGCGATAACCAGCAGCAAGGGCGTCAGACGGCGCTGATCCAAAGGGGAGTACACATGGTCAGATACACGGGCAGGATTGTTTCACTCGCGGCTGTGGCGCTTCTGGCGACCACGGCAATCAGTTCGGCGCAGACGATGGAGGAACTTGTCGCTGCGGCGAAGGCGGAAGGCCAGCTCACCACCATAGCGCTGCCGCATGACTGGTGCGGCTATGGCGACGTCATTGCCGGGTTCAAGGCGAAGTATCCGGAAATCACCGTAAACGAACTCAATCCCGACGCCGGTTCGAGCGACGAGATCGAGGCGATCAAGGCCAACAAGGACAACAAAGGCCCGCAGGCGCCGGACGTGATCGACGTGGGTCTGTCCTACGGCCCGCAGGCCAAGAAAGACGGCCTGATCCAGGCCTATAAAGTGTCGACCTGGGATACCATCCCCGACAGCGCCAAGGATGCCGAAGGCTTCTGGTACGGCGATTATTACGGGGTGCTCTCCTTCGAGGTGAACAAGGACCTAGTGAAGAACACGCCGGCCGACTGGGCCGACCTCCTGAAGGACGAGTACAAGAACTCGGTCGCCCTCGCCGGTGATCCGCGCGCCTCGAACCAGGCGATCCAGGGCGTCTATGCGTCCGGCCTCTCGAAAGGCGCCGCCGCCGGCGCCGCGGCCGGTGAGGCCGGGCTCGCCTTCTTCAAGGAACTGAACGCGAAAGGCAACTTCGTGCCGGTGATCGGCAAGGCGGCGACGCTGGCGCAAGGCCAGACGCCGATCCTGATCACCTGGGACTACAATGCGCTGGCCGGTCGCGACACGCTGAAGGGCAACCCGCCGGTCGATGTCGTCGTGCCGAAGACCGGCGTCGTGGCGGGCGTTTATGTCCAGGCGATCAGTGCCTACGCGCCGCACCCGAACGCGGCGAAGCTGTGGATGGAATATCTCTATTCCGACGAGGGTCAGCTCGGCTGGCTCAAGGGCTATTGCCACCCGATCCGCTTCAACGATCTCGCCAAGAACGGCAAGATCCCCAAGGAGCTGCTCGACAAGCTGCCGCCCGCGGCGTCCTACGAAGCTGCGGTTTTCCCGTCGCTTGATGAGCAGTCAGCCGCCAAGGAAGCGATCACCAAGAACTGGGACGCGGTCGTAGGCGCCAACGTCCAGTAATCGGCGAAAGCCGGGCGGCGGCGCGCCGCCCGGCTTTTCGTCGGAATGCCACGTTCAATGACTGACATCAGCGTGTCCGGGTCCGGCCGACCGTCCGCTCCGCCAGTGGCGGCGCGCCAGGCGCGCTTGCCGACGCAGTGGCTCGGCGTCGCGCCGTTCTTCATCTTCGCCCTGATGTTCCTGATCCTGCCGACGGCCTATCTGATCATCGGCGCATTTCAGAATGATCAAGGCGCGTTCACCCTCGAAAACATCGTGGCGCTGTCGCAGCCCTCGATCCTCGCGGCCTATTGGATATCGATCAAAGTCAGCGTCGCCTCCGCTCTTCTCGGCGCGCTGATAGGGCTCGCCATCGCCATCGCTATCGTGCGCGGCGGACTGCCCGGCTGGGTCCGCTCGGCCACGATGACCTTCTCCGGCGTCGCCTCCCAATTCGCCGGCGTCCCTCTGGCTTTCGCCTT
The DNA here is from genome assembly GCA_964537655.1 of uncultured Aestuariivirga sp. Lineage (GTDB taxonomy): Bacteria > Pseudomonadota > Alphaproteobacteria > Rhizobiales > Aestuariivirgaceae > Taklimakanibacter. The sequence continues at coordinate 42,079 of CAZICN010000003.1, read as the reverse complement.
TCTGGCCACGCTCGGCCGGCTTGGCCTCGTGACGGTGCTGCTCAATTCGATCTTCAGCTTCAATATCTACTCGGCCGGCTTCAATATCCTGTCCTTCTGGGGGCTGACGCTCACCTATCTCTATTTCCAGATCCCTCTGATGGTCGTCATCATCACGCCGGCGATCGACGGCCTCAAGCGGGAATGGGGCGAGGCCGCGGCGACGCTCGGCGCCACGCAGGTTCAATATTGGCGCATGGTGGTGATCCCGGTGATCTGGCCGAGCTTCCTCGGCACGGTCATCCTGCTGTTCGCCAACGCCTTTGGCGCCATCGCCACCGCCTACGCGCTGACCGGCTCCTCGCTCAACATCGTACCGATCCTGCTCTATGCGCAGATCCGCGGCGACGTGCTCCACAATCCGCATCTCGGCTACGCGCTGGCCTTCGGCATGATCTTTATCACCGGCCTCGCCAATGTCTTCTACATCTGGTTCCGGACGCGCAGCGAGAGGTGGCTGAAATGAAGGCGGGACGCTTCTGGGCGTGGGTGACCTTCGCGGTCGGCGCCGCCTATTTCTTCATCCCGCTGATCGCGACGCTCGAATTCTCGCTGCGCATGCGCCGCGGCGCCTATTCCTTCGACGCCTACCGCGTGGTGCTGGGTGATGCCCGGTTCCAGGAGACTTTCGGCTATTCGTTGTTGATCGCCGCTTTCACCATCCTGCTCGGCATATTCGTCGTCGTGCCGGCCTGCTACTGGATCAGGCTCAGAATGCCGTATCTGCGGCCCATCGTCGAATTCATCACGCTTCTGCCGCTGATCATTCCGGCGATCGTCATCGTGTTCGGCTATATCCGCATGTATGGCTCGAATTCGCCCTTGCCGTTCCTGGCGACGGCGCGCGGTACCGACGTGCTGCTGATCATCGGCTATGCGACGCTGTCGCTGCCTTACATGTACCGGGCGGTGGACACGGGGCTGCGGACGATCGACGTGCGCACCCTGACCGAAGCGGCGCAGATCCTCGGCGCCGGCTGGGTGACGATCATCGCCCGCATCATCCTGCCCAATGTGCTGATCGCCGTTCTCTCCGGCGCGTTCCTCACCCTGGCCATCGTGATCGGCGAGTTCACCATGGCGAGCCTGCTCAACCGGCCCGCCTTCGGTCCCTATCTCCAGAATATCGGCGCCAACCGCGCTTACGAACCGGCAGCGCTGGCGGTCATCGCCTTCGCGATCACCTGGGGCTGCATGTCGGTCATCCAGATTCTGTCCCGCTTCGCGCCGAAGTCGGCGAGCCAGCCGAAATGATCGCAAGGAACAGCCCCATGGCGGATGCCTTTCTCAGGATACAACGCGTCAACAAGGCCTTCGGTGCTACGACCGTCGTGGAGGACTTCAATCTCGACGTCGCGGCGGGCGAGTTCGTGTCCTTCCTCGGCCCCAGCGGCTGCGGCAAGACGACGGTGCTGCGCATCGTCGCCGGTTTCGAGGAGCCGAGTGCGGGCACGATCCTGGTCGGCGGCAAGGATGTCACCAACCTGAAGCCGAACCAGCGCAATATCGGCATGGTGTTCCAGGCCTATGCGCTGTTCCCGAACCTAACGGTGGCGCAGAATATCGGCTTCGGGCTGAAGGTGGCGGGCATGCCGAAGGCCGAGGCCGATGCCCGCATCGCCGAGATGCTCGAAATGATCAAGCTGCCGGAGTTCGGCGCCCGTTATCCCTACCAGCTTTCCGGCGGCCAGCAGCAGCGGGTGGCGCTCGCCCGGGCCCTTGCGCCCAAGCCCAAGCTCCTGCTCCTGGACGAGCCCCTCTCGGCACTTGACGCGAAAGTCCGCGTTTCGCTGCGCGACGAAATCCGCTCGATCCAGAAGAAGCTCGGCATCACGACAGTCTTCGTCACCCACGACCAGGAAGAGGCGCTGTCGATCTCGGATCGTATCGTCGTCATGTATCGCGGCAGGGCCGAGCAGGTCGGCATGCCGTTCGAAATCTACAATCGGCCGGCGACCCGGTTCGTCGCCAACTTCGTCGGCACGCTCAACGTGCTCGAAGGCACGATCGCCGATGCCGGCGCCGGCAAGGTTCGCATCGGCGGCAGCGAGGTCGCGCTGAACCGGTCGCTCAACGGCGCCAAGGCCGGCGATGCGGTGTCGCTCGCCCTGCGTCCCGAAGTGATATCGCTCGGCCGTCAGTCCGGCCGCGACACCAGCCTGAGCGGGCAGATCTCCGACGTCAGCTTTCTCGGCTCGGTGATCCGCGTCCGCGTCAGTCTCGGCAAGGACACCCTTTCGCTCGATACGTTCAACAGTCCCGCGAGCCCCCCGCCAGTGGTGGGCGACAAGGCCGAGGTAAGCTTTGCCGCGACCGACCTCCTGGTCCTGGAGGCGTGATCCCGGTTCCCGGGAAGCGGCCAGGGCGCTGATCCCCGAATGTGATCCTGGGCGGTTTTTGCATTAACATGTCGGTATTGAGCATGGTCGCCAAACCCATCGCGTGACAAACACCACGATGCGTCAGAACCATTGACGAGGTGCTGGCGTCATGACACTTTTGAAAAAATAAAAAATAACAAGAAACGATAGAGGGCGTAACTGGACGATTTCGGGGAGGAGAGCGGCGACCGCGGGCCATTTTGGCATTGACCGCGCAAGCCGTATTCAGGCGCGACATATTGCGGCCACTCCTTCCCGGCTTTGGAAATTGCGATTTCGGAGGAGACACCCGCAATGAGCGAATTCGAGCACAAACTCAAACTGGCGACCAGCCTTGCCGGCAAGGGCAAGGTTTCGAGACGTGACTTCATTCAACTCGCCGTCGCGGCAGGTCTCACGGCGGCCGCCGGCAATGCGATGTTCGTCAAGGCGGTGCGCGCCGAGCCGAAGAAGGGCGGTTCCGCCCGCTTCGGCCTGGCCCATGGCGCGACGACCGACACGCTCGATCCGGTAGGCTATCCCGACACCTTCACCCAATGCGCCTTCTGGGGCGCGATGTCGAACAGCCTCACCGAGATCGATGCCAAGGGCAATGTCGTCGCCGATCTCGCCGAATCCTATGAGCCCTCCGACGGCGCCAAGAAATGGGTGTTCAAGCTGCGCAAGGGCCTGACCTTCCATGACGGAAAGACGGTGACTTCGGACGACGTCGTCAACTCCTTCCGTCATCACATGGGCCCCGACTCCAAATCGGCGGCGAAGTCGCTGCTCGATCCGATCACCGATCTCAAATCGGATGGTCCGGAGAATGTGGTCTTCACGCTGAAGGACGGCAGCGCCGACTTCCCGTATCTGGTCAGCGACTATCATATTCCGATCATGCCGACCAAGGACGGCAAGCCCGACTGGCAGTCGGGCGTGCGCACCGGCCCGTTCGTGCTCGAGAAGTTCGAGCCCGGCGTGTCGGCCAAGCTGAAGCGCAACCCGAACTACCACAAGTCGAATCAGCCCTATCTCGACGAGGTGGAATTCATCGCCATCACCGATGTCGCGGCGCGCACCAACGCGCTGACCACCGGCGATGTCGACTGGATCGGCCGCGCCGACATGAAGACGCTCGATCTCCTGAAGCGCAATCCCGATGTCGAGATCCTCGAACTCTCGGGCTATGGCCACTATGTGCTGCCGATGAACACGACCATGGCGCCGTTCGACAACAACGATGTGCGCACCGCGATCAAATATTCGATCGACCGCGAGGAAATCCAGAAGAAGATCTTCCTCGACCATGCGAAAGTCGGCAACGACAACCCGATCGCCAAGGCGGTCAAATACGCGATCGATCCGGAGCCCAAATACAAATACGATCCGGACAAGGCCAAGTTCCACCTGAAGAAGGCGGGTTACGAGACCTTGAAGGTCGATCTGTCCGTCGCCGACGCGGCTTTCGCCGGCGCCATCGACGCCGGTGTCCTGATCAAGGAGACGGCGGCCAAATGCGGCATCGACATCAATGTCATCCGCGAGGCCGAGGACGCCTATTGGGACAATGTATGGCTGAAGAAGCCCTGGTGCGCCTCCTATTGGAGCGGCCGCCCCACGGCGGACTGGACCTTCACCATCACCTATGCGGCCGGTGCCGCCTGGAACGAGACCTACTGGAACAACAAGCGGTTCCAGGAGCTGCTCATCCAGGGCCGCGCCGAACTCGACGAAGCCAAGCGTGCCGCCATTTATGGCGAGATGCAGCAGCTTATCCACGATGACGGCGGCGTCATCGTGCTCGTCTTCAACAACTTTGTGACCGCCAATTCGAAGAAGCTCGCGCATGGCGACGTCGCTCCCAACTGGGAGAATGACGGGCTCAAGATCGCCGAGCGCTGGTGGCTGGCGTGATGTAAAACAGGTCCGGGCCGGTTCCTTGCGGGGCCGGCCCGGGCATTGGAGTACCGATGCATCCACTTTTGCGAACGGTGTTGCAACGTCTGGGCCTCGGCTTCATCACGCTCTTTGTCGTGTCCCTGATCATCTTCTCGGCGATCGAGTTTCTGCCGGGCGATTTCGCCAAGGCCATTCTCGGCCAGGCGGCGACGCCGGAGACGGTCGAGGCCTTCCAGAAGGAGATCGGCCTCGATAAGCCGCCGGTCGAGCGCTATCTCAGTTGGATCGGCGGCGTCCTGCAGGGCGATTTCGGCTCGTCTTTCTCCTCGCGTGTCGGCTTTCGGCGCACCGTGGTCGACATCATCACGCCCCGGCTCCTGAACACCTTGTTCCTTGCCGGCATCACCGCGCTCATCGCGGTGCCTCTGGCTCTGGGGCTTGGCCTCCTGGCCGCGCTCTATCGCAACAGCATCTTCGACCGGGCGGTGAATGCCCTGACGCTGACCACCATTTCCTTTCCGGAATTCTTCGTCGCCTATATCCTGATGTTGTTCCTGGCGGTGAAGCTGGGGTGGTTCCATTCACTGTCCAACGTATCGCCGGACATGCCGTTCTTCGAGCGGCTGCAGCGTTCGGCCCTGCCGGTGCTCACCCTCGTTCTGGTCATCCTCGCCCATATGATGCGCATGACGCGCGCCGCCATCATCAGCCTGCTCGCCAGCCCCTATATTGAAATGGCGCGGCTCAAGGGCGTATCGCCGGCGCAGGTCATCCTGCGCCATGCCTTGCCCAATGCCTGGGCGCCGATCGCCACTATCATAGCCTTCAACCTGGCCTATCTGGTCGTCGGCGCCGTGGTGGTCGAGGTCGTCTTCGTCTATCCGGGCATAGGTCAGGCGATGGTCGATGCGGTGCGCTCGCGCGACATTCCCGTCGTCCAGGCCTGCGCCCTGATCTTCGCCGTGACCTATATCCTCCTCAATCTTCTGGCCGACATCATCGCGATCGCCACCAATCCGAGGCTCTTGCATCCGAGATGAGCATGGATCAGACAGCACCGAGCGCCCCGCGCAGCGTGAAAGCCCGCCGCACCGTGGCGCAGAATGTGTGGCGCACGCTGAAGAAGGCGCCGTTGAGCGCCTGGTTCGGCATGATCGTCATCGCCACCTACATCTTCGTCGCCTTCTTCGCGCCCTGGATCGCGCCCTATGGCGAGGCCGAAGTGGTGAGCCAGCAGCCCTTCGAGCTGTGGAGCTGGAAGCACTGGCTGGGCACCGACCAACTCGGCCGCGACATGTTCACCCGCCTCCTCTTCGGCGCCCGCAACACGCTCGGCATCGCCCTTGCCACCACCTTGCTCGCCTTCGCCATCGGCGGCGGGCTCGGCATCATCGCATCCATCTTCCGCGGCTGGACCGACCAGCTGCTGTCGCGCGCCGTCGACACGCTGATGGCGATCCCGCAGCTCATTTTCGCCCTCATTCTGCTGTCGATCTTCGGCTCGTCGGTCAAGAACCTGATCATCATCATCGCCGTGCTCGATTCGACCCGCGTCTTCCGTCTTTCCCGCTCGGTCGCCATGAATGTCGTGGTCATGGACTATGTCGAGGCGGCCAAGTTGCGCGGCGAGAAGCTGAGCTGGATCCTGTTCAGGGAAGTCCTGCCCAATATCATGCCGACGATGGTGGCGGAATTCGGCCTGCGCTTCTGCTTCGTGTTCCTGACCATCAGCTCGCTGTCCTTCCTGGGTCTCGGCATCCAGCCGCCGACCGCCGACTGGGGCTCGATGGTGCGCGAGAATGCGACGCTCATCACCTATGGCGACATCACGCCGCTGATGCCGGCGGGCGCGATCGCGCTCCTGACCGTCGCCGTCAATTTCGTGGTCGATTGGTTCCTGCACAAGACAAGCGGATTGCGTGATGAAAAGTGAAGCCAAGCGCACCAAGGGCGATGTCCTGCTCGAGATCAAGGGCCTCAAGATCTCGGGGCAGAGCGACGATGTGTGGCATGAGATCGTCAAGGGCGTCGACCTGACCCTGAGACGCGGCGAAGTGCTGGGCCTCATCGGCGAATCGGGTGCGGGCAAGTCGACGATCGGGCTCGCCGCCATGGGCTTCGCCCGTCCCGGCTGCCGCATCACCGAAGGCAGCATCATTTTCGACGGCATGGATCTGCGCAAGGCGAGCGAGGAGGAAAGGCGCATTCTGCGCGGGTCGCGCATCGCCTATGTGGCGCAGAGCGCCGCGGCGTCCTTCAACCCGGCGCATCGCATCATCGACCAGACGGTCGAGACGGCGATCGGCCATGACGTGCTCGACCGCGGCAAGGCGGAAGCTGACGCCAAGGATCTCTATACCCGCCTCAAGCTGCCCAATCCCAACACGATCGGCAGCCGCTATCCGCATCAGGTCTCGGGCGGCCAGCTGCAGCGCGCCATGACGGCGATGGCCATGTCCTGCCGGCCCGACCTCATCATCTTCGATGAGCCGACCACGGCACTCGACGTCACCACCCAGGTCGACGTGCTGGCGGCGATGCGCGACATCGTCGAGCAGTTCAACACCGCGGCGATCTATATCACCCATGATCTCGCCGTCGTCGCCCAGATGGCGCATCGCATCATGGTGTTGCGCCATGGCAAGCTGATCGAGGAAGCGCCGACCCGCGAGATGCTCAAGAGCCCGAAGGAAGACTACACCAAGACGCTGTGGGCGGTGCGCAGCCTCGCCATGCCGGAACGCGCCGGCAAGGACGTCGTGCTGCGCGTCCATGATGTAGATGCGACCTATGGCGGCGTCATCAAGGTGCTGGAGAATGTGACGGTCCAGGTGCCGCGCGGCCGCACCGTGGCGGTCGTCGGTGAATCGGGTTCCGGCAAGTCGACTCTGGCGCGCGCCATCACCGGCCTTCTGCCGCCGCGCAAGGGCGAGGTCTTTTTCAACAACAAGGCTCTGCCGCGGGCGCTCAAGGACCGCGACAAGGACACGCTGCGCCGCATCCAAATGATCTATCAATCGGCCGATACGGCGCTCAATCCGCGCCAGCGGGTGCGCGACGTGATCGGCCGGCCGCTCGAATTCTATCTGGGGCTCAAGGGCCAGGAGCGCGACCGCAAGGTCGTCGAGCTTCTCGAGCAGATAGAGCTCAGCGAGGACCTGATCGACCGACTGCCGGGCGAGCTCTCGGGTGGCCAGAAGCAGCGCATCTGCATCGCGCGCGCCCTTGCCGCCGACCCCGAGCTCATCATTTGCGACGAGGTGACCTCCGCCCTCGACCAGATCGTCCAGGAAGGCATCCTCAAGCTTCTGCTCAAGCTGCAGAAGGAGACCAACGTCTCCTATCTCTTCATCACCCACGACATCGCGACGGTGCGCGCCATCGCCGATGAGATCGTGGTGATGTATCAGGGCCGCGTCGTGCAGCAGGGGCTGAAGACGGAAGTCCTCTCCCCGCCGCACCCGCCCTATACCGAGCTTCTGCTGTCCTCGGTGCCGGAGATGGACCCGGACTGGCTGACGCGCCTGCTCGACAAGCGCGCCGCCACGGGCAAGGTCAGCGCTTAGAGCGCCGGGCGTTCTATATGGTTGGCGCGGGATTCTTGCGAAAATCCGGTACCCACTTTTTCGCGTCCCGCGCGAGCGAGAAGGCCTCGCACTCGTGATCAATGCGCGGTCGCCCCGGCCTCGAGCTGCGCTCTTTCCTCGGGTGTGAGCTTGCGTTCCAAGCTCCGCAAGCAGGACTCGGCGCCGTCATTTCCCTGGGTTGCGCTCGCGCAGAAAAAGCGCATCGCTGCGACCCGATCCTTCTTCAAATAAAGTCCCGTCTCGCAGGTAGCGCCGATCAAGAGCTGCGCGCCGTGATGTCCCCGCCGCGCGGCCTTCAACCACAAGGAAACAGCCTCCTTCGAATTGCGCTTTATGCCAAGGCCCTCATGGAAGATCTGGGCGAGCTGCATGTGCGCCCCCAAATGTCAAGCGCTCGGGGCCCGATCGCGGTCCGTGAAGCTTATGGAGGCTCGAAGGTCAGGAAGCGTTTGACCACATCGAGCACCGTCGCGGTGCGCGTGCGCACAATTCCCTTCGTCCGCGCGAGCTCGTCGGTCAGAAAGCGCAGCATGTCCTCATTCGATCGGAAGACCGCGCCGACCATGACGTCGTATTCGCCGGTCGTGATGCTGACGAAATAAACTTCGGGCGAGCGCGCGAGCTCCTGGGCGAGTGTGCGGACGCGGGCGAGCTCAGCCTGGATTTCGATGATGGCCCAGACTTTGTACCCGAGATGCAAGGGATTGGGCACGACGGTGAATTCTATGGCGCCGTCCTTGATCAGCCGGTTCAAGCGATGCCGCACGGTGGACTCCGGCATCGCCAGTTCCTCCGCGATCTTGCTGACCGGCGCGCGTGCATCGCGGTTGAGCATGCGGATGATCTGGATGTCCGCGTCGTCGATCTCCGTGGAATCGGCGGTGCCCTGGGTCTTGTCCATGTCGGTCCCTTTCCTGGCCGGCGGCTAGAACTTCGCTGAAACAGCAATATTAACGCAAGTGTATTGATGAATTAGCAAAGTCATGTTGACATACTTGCGGATTTCGTATGGAATTGCAATAAGAGGTAAGCACATGGCAACGGCATCCCTGTTCGATCTGAGTGGCAAGACGGCAATCGTGACGGGCGCCGGACGGGGGCTCGGCCGCGCCATGGCGCTTGGCCTTGCTGCGCAGGGTGCCGATCTGATGCTCGTCAGCCGGTCGGAAAACGAAATCCACAGCGTGGCGGATGAGGTGGCGGCCATGGGCCGGCGCGCCGTCTTTGCCACCGCGGACGTCGCCGTAAAAGCGGATGTCGAGCGCATGGTCGAAACGGCGCAGGCGAAATTCGGTCGGATAGACATTCTGATCAACAATGCGGGAGTGGATCGGAATATTCCAGCGCTGGATTACGGCGAAGAGGAATGGGATCGCATCCTCGGCACCAATCTCAAGGGATATTTCCTGTGCAGTCAGGCGGTCGGCCGCCTGATGATGGCGCAGGGTGCTGGATCTATCGTCAACAATTCCTCGATCTATGGCTCCGTGGGCATGGCGGACAATCTGCCCTATGGCGCCTCCAAGGGCGGCGTCAACCAGTTGACTCGCATGCTCGCGGTGGAATGGGCGCCGCACGGCATCCGGGTGAATGCGATAGCCCCCGGCTACATGGCGCCGATGACGCGCGACGACGGTCAGACGGGGCCTGGCCCCAAGGTCGAGGCCTGGGTGGCGACGCGCACGCCGATGCGTCGCCGGGGCAGGCTGGAGGAACTGGTCGGCCCGGCCGTCTTCCTGGCCTCCGACGCCGCGAGCTATGTCACCGGGGCAATTCTCGCCGTCGATGGCGGCTGGACAGCCTACTGACGAGGAAAATTGGGAGAAGGACGATGTCGATGTCATTGCCGCTCGAAGGCCGCCCCCGCGTCGAATTGCTGAAGGATCTGCGCGCGGCGAAGGAAAATGACGGGCGCTGGGAGGATGGCCGCACCTTCTATCTCGTTTACGGCGTCGATGACGATCATCTCCAGACGATCCAGGAAGCGCATTCGCTCTATATAGCGACCAATGGCCTGGGCTCGGGCGGCATGTTCAAGAGTCTCGGCAAGCTCGAAGGCGACATCATCGCCATCGCGCGTGATCTTCTCGGCGGCGGCAATCCGATCGTCGGCAACATCACATCGGGCGGCAGCGAGAGCATTTTCATGGGCATGCGCGCCGCGTTGCAGCGGGCGCGCGCCGAAAAGCCTCACATCACGAAACCGGAAATGATCCTGCCGAGAAGCGGCCATCCGGCCTTCTGGAAGGCGGCGGATGTGCTGGGCCTGACGCCGGTGGTGATCCCGCTCGATGCCAGCTATCGCGCCGATCTGAAGGCGCTGGCCGCGGCGGTCACGCCCAACACCGTCGTCATCGTCGGATCGGCGCCCAACTACCCGTTCGGGACGATCGATCCGATTGCGGAGATGGCGGCCATGGCATTCCGCCACGGCATCAATTTCCATAGCGATGCCTGCGTGGGGGGCTTCGCGCTGCCGTTCCTGCGGAAACTGGGCGAGGATATTCCTCCCTTCGACTTCTCGATACCGGGCGTCTCCACGGTATCGGCGGATCTCCACAAATATGGTTTCGCGGCGCGGGGCACCTCGCTCATCCTCTATCGCGATACCGTCCAGCAGGAGCGCAGCCGCTTCGTCCTCAACCAGTGGAGCGCCGGCGCGTATTCGACGCCGACGCTGGCGGGCTCGCGCCCGGGAGGCGTGGTGGCCGCCGCCTGGGCGATCATGCAGCGCCTCGGCGAGAGCGGCTATCTGCGTCTCAACAAGGAGATGCTGGATCTCACCCGTTATCTGCAGGCCGGCATCGAGAAGATCCCGGGCTTCCGGATCATGGGGAAGCCCGCGATGTATGTATTCGCCTTCACGGCCGAAGGGCGCGACCTTGCGGCGGTCGCGGCCAAGATGGCCGAGCGCGGCTGGTTCATCCTGCGCCAGCCGACCTCGCCCGAGAGCCTGCATCTCCTGCTCACGCCGATCCATGCGAGGAGTGCCGATACGCTCCTCAGCGACCTGCGCGAGACGGCCGATGCCTCTCCGGCCGACGCCAAAGGCATCAAGGCCGCGAGCTACACCAGCTGAACGGAACGGCCATGAGCCATCTCGAGGTCAAGGACTTGCAGGTGCGTTATGGCGACTTTGTCGCCTTGCGCGATGTGAGCTTTCAAGTATCGGATGGCGAGCGGTTGTGCCTCCTCGGCCCGTCGGGCTGCGGCAAGACGACGAGTCTGCGCGTCATTGCCGGGTTCACCCGGCCGAGCGGCGGCTCGGTCACCATCGCAGGCACGCCCATGCTGGGCCAGCCGCCCGAGCGGCGCAATATCGGGATCCTGTTCCAGAATTACGCTTTGTTTCCGCATCTCACCGTTGCTCAGAATATCGGCTTCGGGCTGAAGATGCGCGGCATGGCGCAAACGCAGATCCGCGCCAAGGTCGCCGACGCATTGGCGCTGGTGCGCCTGCCGCAGGCCGCCGACAAGTTTCCCACCCAATTGTCAGGCGGCGAGCAGCAGCGCGTCGCCTTCGCCCGCGCCGTCGTGATCGAGCCCAGCCTGCTGTTGCTCGACGAGCCCTTCAGCAACCTCGATGCGCGTTTGCGCAAGACGATGCAGGCGGAGCTTCTGGCCCTTCTCGAGGGCCTCGATGTCGCGACCGTGATGGTCACCCACGACCAAGAGGAGGCAATGGCGGTTGCTGACCGCATCGCCGTGATGAATGGCGGACGCATCGAGCAGATCGGCTCTCCCGGCGACATCTACAGCCGGCCCGCCACGCCCTTTGTCGCCCGCTTCGTCGGCGAATCAAATTTCCTGGCCGGCACCGCCACGCGCCGGGACGGCGGCACGGCGATTGCCATCGACGGTGTGGCTGAGATATTCGTGTCTGGCTCCACGGCCACCGCCGGCGCCGTGCAGGCGATGATCAGGCCGGAAATGATCCGCATCGTCGCCGCGGATAAAGGGCCGGCAGAAGCGGGTTATGAGCGCGTTCCGGGCGAGATCGCGCGGGTGCAGTATCTGGGCCACCGCATCGAATATACGGTGCGCGTCGGCGCGCGTGAGGTCCACACCTGGGCGCTGAACGAGATGGCGCCTGAGGTCGCGCCCGGCCAGAGGGTCTCGCTCGAATGGCGGCGCGACAACATCGTCCTGTTCGCAGGTGAGCGCCCATGAGGGGACGGCTCGCAGGCTCCGACTTGCGCGGCTGGCTGGCCCTCGCCAGCATTCCCATTATCATCTTCGCCGTCATCTATGCCGTGCCGATGATCCAGCTGGTGCGCGGCAGCTTTGATCAATTCGATCCGATCAAGGGGCCTATCTCCGCCTTCGATCCGGGCTTCTACGTCAAATTTCTCACCGATTCCTATTATCTGGGCGTCCTGTGGCGCACCGCGCGCGTCAGCGTGAAGATCGCGGTCATCTGTGCCGTTGCCGGCTACCCGATCGCCTATTTCCTCGCCCGCAGCAAAAGCCGCCTGCGCCAGGTCGTGATGATCTTCCTGCTCATTCCCCTGGTGACCAGCCCGGTCGTGGTCGCTTATGGCTGGCTGATCCTTCTCGGCACACGCGGCATCGTCAATAATGTCCTTGTGGGGCTGGGCATTGTCGGCGCTCCCATAAAGCTCGTCTATACGGAGCTGACGCTGGTCATCGGCCTCGTCCACGTGCTCCTGCCCTTCATGGTGCTGGCGATCGCGGCACCTCTGCAGAACCTGAACTGGAACCTCGTATTGGCGGCCCGCAGCCTGGGTGCCACCGGCATGATCGCCTTCTGGCGCATCGTCCTGCCGCTCAGCCTCCCCGGCATCATGACGGGAACCCTGATCGTGTTCTCCCTCGCGATGAGCGCTTATGCGGTGCCGGCCCTCATCGCCGGGCCACAGGCGAAGATCATGTCGGAACTGATCTACGAACAGGGCATGGCGTTGCTCAACTGGCCATTTGCCGCCGCCATGTCGGTCATTCTCGTGCTGGCGACGACGGGCGTGGTGGCGCTCGCGCGCGGCGCGGCAGTCTTGCGCGCCCGTGGTGTCGCCGGGAAGGCGCAGCCATGACGGAGGATGTCGCCGAGACTCTGGGCGGAAGACGGGCGTCCCTTGTCCTGCGTGCCTATCTGGGGCTCGCCATCCTGTTTCTCATGGCACCCATCATCGCGGTGACGGTCGGGTCGCTGACGACCACTCAATATGTCGTCTTCCCGCCGCGCGGCCTCACCTTGCAATGGTATCTCCGGATGTTCGAGCGCCCGGAAATGCTGACATCGTTTCTGCTGAGCCTCGGCATCGCCGCCGCCGCCGCCTCGGTCGCGACGGTGATCGCGCTCCTGTCCAGCCTCGTGATCGTGCGTTTCAGGACGGCGCTCAATGCCGTCCTCTGGTTCCTGGTCGTCTCGCCGATGATGCTGCCGGCCACGGTCCTGGGCTTCGCGACCTTGCAATCCTATACCTCACTTGGGATCGGCACGTCGGTGACGGGATTGCTGGCCGGCCACATCGTGCTGGTCACGCCCTATGCGGTTGCCCTTGTCACGGCCGGCCTGAAGTCGATCGACATCAGGCTCGAGGAGGCCGCGCGCAGCCTCGGCGCTTCGCCGGCGCGCGCCCTCATCCATGTCACGATACCGCTCATGGCGTGGAGTCTCGCCGCGGGCTGGGTGATGGCCTTCCTCGTGTCGCTCGGCGATGCCTCGATATCGGTGTTCCTCAACACGCCCGAAGTGGTGACGCTGCCGGTGCGCATTTTCGATGCGCTGCGCTATTCGCCGCTCAATCCGCAGCTCACCGCGCTGTCTTCCGTTCTGGTGCTCATCACCATCATCGTCCTGTTCCTGTTCGCCGCGTTTGTGAAGCCTGAGAAGTTGCTGCGTAAATAAGTGCCTGCACAAGAAACAAAGGAGGAAACAATGAAAATGAAATACGCCATGATCGCCGCCACAGCCTTGGGAAGTCTTGCATTCCAGGGTTTGACGGCTTCGGCCACGACCAACCTGGTGCTCGCCTGCTATCCGGGCGCGCCCGAGACCTTCATCCGTGAAGAGATCATTCCGCGCTTCGAAAAGGCCTTCAATGCAAAGGTCACTTATCTTACCGGCAACTCGCCCGGCACGATCGCCAAGCTCCAGGCGCAGAAGGACGATCCGCAGATCGATGTCGCCTGCATCGATGACGGTCCGATGGTTCAGGCCAAGGGCATGGGCCTGGTGCAGGCGACGGATCCGGCGAAGCTCCCCAATGCCGCGAGCCTCAACCCGGTCTCGATCTTTCCCGACAATGTCGGCTATGGCTGGGGGCTTTTCCGGCTCGGCATCGCCTATAATCCGGACATCGCAAAGGCGCAGAATCTCCCCGCCATTGCGAGCTGGGGCGACCTTGCGAAACCTGAGCTCAAGGGCCGTGTCGTCGTCAATTCGATCTCGATCAGCTATACGCCGATCCTGCTGACGCTGCTGGCGCGCGCCTATGGCAAGTCCGGGCACGATATCGATGCGGGCTTCGCGAAGATGAAGGAGATCGCGCCGAACGTCTTCACTTACGATACCACCGCCGATGTGACCCCTTATTTCCAGCAGGAGGAGGCTTGGGCTGGGGTGTGGACGGACAGTGAAACCTACTCCTATGTGCAGCGCACCGGCTTTCCGCTCAAATTCGTCCTTCCCAAGGAGGGTACCGCCGCGGTCCAGACCGGCATCGCGGTGGTGAAGGGGTCGAAGAATGCCGATATGGCGGAGAAGTTCATCAACTATTTCATCGGCACGGAAGCGCAAGGGCTGATGGCGGAAAAGCTCGGCTGGGTTCCCGCCAACAAGGACGTGAAGGTGCCCGCTGCGATGGCGTCGATCTTCGCCACGCCGCCCGAGAGCGCCGAGATCGTGCCCATCGATCATGCCTATATCGCGGCCGAGAGGCCGGCATGGGTCGAGCGCTGGAACAAGGAAATCGAGGCTCAATGAGCCTTCGTTGAGAGCAGGCGGGGCGAGCAGCCCCGCCTGGGTGAAACAGCAAACGAGGTATCGGCATGTTGGAGGTCGTTGAGGAATTCAACGTCGCATCACCGATCGACGCCGTCTATTCGGCGATCTGCAATGTGGGTGAGATCGGTTACGCGCTGGCCGGGGTGAAGAGCGTCGAGGTTCTGAATGACGACGAATCCCTGTGGAAGATCGAAGTCAGGGCCGGGATCATGGCGCGGACATTGACCCTCAACGGGCGCATCGTCGAGCGCGAGCCTCCCAACCGGATCGCTTTCGCGGCCGTTGGTCCCAATCTTTCACTGGCCGGATCGCTGAGCCTCACGCGGGTCGATGCCGGCATGACGCATTGCATGGCGCAGGCGCGTTCCGAGGTCACCGGGCGGCTGGCCCCCTTGATCAATCTGGTGGCCAAGACGACGCAAAAGCAGCTCATCGCCGAGACGATTGCGAATTTCCGCAAGTTGCTCGCCCGCGGAAAGGCACAATGACCGCCTCGCTCTATCCGAACCTGTCCCGGCCGATACGGCTTGGAAAGGTGGAAATCCGCAATCGTCTCTATATGACCGCGCATGGCTTGGGCTACGCGGTGCCAGATCCGGACAATCCCGGCTTCAGCCTACCGTCCGACCGGCATCTCCACTACTATGCCGAGCGCGCCAAAGGCGGCGTCGGGCTGATCATTCAGGAATCGACGGTGGTTCACCCCTCGTCGGAGGGCTCGGCTTTCGGCTATCAAACCGCCACGGTGGCTGCCGCCTATGCGCCGAGCTCGGTTCCGCATTTCGCCCGCGTCGCGCGCGCCGTTCACGCGCACGGCGCAAAGGTATTCATGCAGCTCTGGCATGGCGGACATCACGCCGATCCGCGTTGGGAGGCGGGAGGCCCGCGCCGTGCGACGGTATCCGCCTCGGCCACGCCCGCGGTCGAATCGACGTGCACGCCGCGCGGCCTGACCGTTGCGGAAATCCACGGCATCGTGGAGGGCTTCGCCATATCCGCCCGGAACGCCTGCTCGGCAGGGTATGACGGGGTCGAGGTCCAGGCCGCGCACAGCGCTCTGGTCGAGCAATTCCTGTCGCCGTTCTACAATCGTCGGACCGATGGCTATGGTGGCGACGCGCAAGGCCGCATGCGCTTCCTCTTCGAGATCATCGAAGCCATCAGGGGCGCCGTGGCGGACCGCATCGCGCTGGGCCTCAGGCTCAATACCGACGAATTGCTGTCAGGCGGCCTGTCGGCTGAGGATCTTTACGAGATCGCGACCCGTGTGGATGCGACGCGGCAGGTCGATTTTTTCGACCTCGATATCGGCACGATGCACACGGCCCCGCTGATGATCGCTCCGTCATTTGTGCCCGAGCTTCCCGCCGAGGATTTCATTGCCGCGCTGCGCCCGGCCATCCGCAATGCGGCCGTCCTCGGCTGTCCGGGCCGGCTGACCGATCCGGGCGAGGCCGAACGCCTCATCGCCGAGGACAAGATGCATATGGTGGGCGCGGCCCGCGCCTTCATCGCGGAGCCCGATTTCGCCAACAACGCGTTGGCCGGGCGGCATCATCTGAATCGCGTTTGCATCGCCTGCAATCATTGCCTGGAAGGCATTCTGTCGGGCGTGAACTGCATCATCAATCCGGCGACCGGCCGCGAGGAGAAGTGGGGCGCGGGTCGCGCCCCCCGGTCCGACAAGCGCCGTCGCATCGCGGTGGTGGGAGGCGGACCGGCGGGAATGGAGGCTGCACGCGTCGCCGCAAGCCTGGGTCATGCCGTAATGTTGTTCGAGAAGGAGAACGAGCTGGGCGGGGGCCTGCGTCTCTGTGCTCGGCTGCCAGGGCGCGAGTCCTATGCCCGTGCCGTCACATGGTATCAGGCGAGCCTCGAGCGCTTGCATGTCGATCTTCGTCTGGGATCGGCGGTACGGGCAGATGACGCGGCCCTTCGCCAGGCGGAGACGGTGATCATCGCTACCGGCGCCTGTTTCGACCGGACCGGGGCGACGGGCTTCGTCAATGCACCGATTGAAGGCTGGGACCTGCCGCATGTCTATACCCCGGAGCGCCTCCTTAAGGAGATGCCGGCGGTCTCCGGAAAGGCGCTAATTCTCGACGAGGACGGTCAGTCGGCGGCGGCCGGCATCGCGGAAATCCTCGCGCAAGGTGGCGCAGCGGTCGAAATCGTGACGCGCTGGCAATTGGTCGCGCCCAGGCTGCAAGCCAATGGGCAGTTCGCGCATGTCCTTGCTCGCCTCTATGCGGCCGGCGTGACCATGACTCCCAACATTTATATCAAAAGCATCGCGGGCGAGGACGTGACGCTGTTCAATATTTTCACCAATCAGGAGCGGGTCGTTTCCGATGTCGAGTGCGTCGTCATCGCCGGCAGCCGGATATCCCGGTCGGACGGCTGGACCGATGCGCAACTGCCCGATCTGCGCATCATCGGCGATGCCCTGACTCCGCGCAGCCTGTTCGAGGCGGCCTATGAGGGACGGCGCGCCGTGATGGAAATCGAAGGTGATCAAGCCGGTCAAAGCTTGCGCGTCTGACTCAAGAGCGGCTGCTTCAGGCAAGCCCTACAGCATCAGCTGATAGCTCGCCGGCACGAAGCGATAACCGCCATCGGCACTTTTTTCGACGAAGCCGACGGCCGGGAACGGCATGTGATAGCTGGTGAAGGGGATGTGCTCCTGACTCACCATGTCGAGCAGCCTGAGGCGTGTCTCCACCGCCACGTCCTTCTGGGCATCGAAGCTCACATGCCATCTGGGATAACGCAGCGACAGCACATAGTGGTTGCAGAAATCCACGCCGATCAGCAGGCGCTTGCCGCCGCTCTCGACATGCCAGGCCATGTGGCCGGGCGTGTGGCCGAAGGCCGCGACGGCGCGAATGCCGGCGGCGACTTCGCCGTCTGTCAAGCAGAAGGCGGGGTTATCCGCGCTTCGTGCTGCCGAGGTCGAGTGCCAGTTGCGATGTCGGCAACTGGCTGAGGATTTGCACGACTTCGTCGATCAGTGTGTCGGCGTCGGCCTTGCCGGCCTGCTCCGCCGCGGCCGCGTCGCCCATCTCGATGGCCGAGATCATGGCGAGGTGCTGGTTGAGCTTGGGCAGCGGCACGCGGTCGTGGAAATGGTGCAGATACATGCGGAAGACGCGCTGGCCCTGGTCGAGGAGGCTCCGCATCCAGCCCGAGATGAAAGGGTTGCCACCCATTTCCGCGATCAGCGCGTGGAACTCGCGGTTGAGCCGGACAATGCCCATCACGTCCATTTCCTTATGCGCCGTTTCCAGCGCGCGCTCGATCTCCTTCAGATGGCCAAGCTGCGCTGGCGTGCGGTGGAGGGCGGCGAGCCGGGCGCTCAGGCGGTAGAGGAGCTGCATGGCGTCGAAATAGGCGGGCAGCGTGGCGAAATCGAACTGCGACACCATAGAGGTGCGGTTGCGCGGCGTCTCTACCAGGCCTTCGGCCGACAGGCGGATGAGGGATTCGCGCACCGGCGAGCGCGAGAGGTGGAATTCCCGGCTGAGCTCCGTCTCGTCGAGCAGCGTTCCGGGCCTGAGCTCGAGATTGAGGATCTTGGCCTTGAGGCTCTCATAGACGAAAGTGGCGCCGGTCCCGCGGGGCCTTCGGGCGCGGCGCTTGCCGACGGGTCTGGGGGCGGTCTTGTTCGATGCGCGTTTCCGCAACGGCTTTCTCCCTTGTCATAACTTCAATATCGCACGGCCGTCAGGAAGCAAAGAACTGCGCGAACCGCCTCGGCGGCTTCCGGCCAAGCACGGCGTCGGCGACGAGGCGGGCCGAAGCGGGCCCCGCCGTGAGCCCCATCCAGGGGAACACGCACATGAAAAAACCCGGTTGTCCCGGCATCGGGCCCAGCACCGGGCGCCAGTCGGCCGTGCCGTTGACCATGGCGGGCCAGGTGCGCAGCACCCGCACCCGCGCGAGGTCGGGCACGACGGTGACGGCGGTCTTGAGATTGGCGAAGAGCGAGGCAGGGTTCACCGCCGGGCGTTGATGGCGCGAATCCCACAGTGCCGGCCAGCCCCCGCCGATCAGGAGGCTGCCGAGCCGCGTCTGCTTGAGGGTCAGCTTCGCGCCGGCGAAATAGACGAGATGCCTGACCAGGGGCGCCGCCGGCTCGGTGACATTGACCTGGATCGGATAGCCCTGGATATCGAGATTGAAGCCCAGCATGCCGGCGATTCGTCCAGCATCGGCGCCGGCGCAATTGACGACGCGGGCGGCCCGGATCTGGCCCCGGCTCGTCGCGGCGATGTAATGGGAACCGTCGGTCTTGAGCGATACGAGCCGGGTTCGCCTGAGGATCAGGACGCCGGCTTCTGCCGCCGCGCGCGCCAGGGCGGGCGCGGCGACGAGCGGATTGATCTTGCCTTCCTGGGGGCAAAAGGCCGCTCCCGCCATCCGCCGGGAAATATAGGGGGCGGTGTCCTGCAGATCGCGGGAACCCAGGATCTCGGTCCGAAGGCCATGCCGGGCTTCGAGCTCGGCCTTGCGGCGGATATCGGCGAGCTGTGCCGGTGTTTCGGCCACGAGCAGTCCGCCCGGCAAGGCGATCTCGAAATCGCCACCGAGCTCCTTTTCGAGTTCCCGCCAGAGCGCGATCGATTCGAGCATCAGCGGGATCACAGGCGCGAAGCCTTTGGCCCAGGCCTCGCCTTCGTTTACGAATTCATGATGCGGTATCTGCGCATGCAGGCTTCCGGCATTGGAGCCGGAAGCGAGCGCGCCGAGATCGTGCTCCTCGACGAGCGTGACCTCGACCCCATTGCGGGCCAGGAAATAGGCTGTCGCGGTGCCGGCGATGCCGCCGCCGATCACCAGGATTTCCGTTTTTGCCGGTGGATTGTGAATTTGCTGCTGCAACGGCTTTGCGATCTTGTATACTTCATGTTAACATCTTGTCGACACGTAGGAAACAGCAAATAGGCCGGATTTCCAGCTCTTATCCAACATTCGGAGGCCAGAATGGCGCAGCATTTTCGAGGCAGCTACGGGGTGACGATCACGCCCTTCGCGGCGGGCGGCAAGGCGATCGACATCCCGGCCTGGAAGCGGTTCCTCGACTGGCAGCTCAAGGAGCGCGTCCCGGGCATCATCATCCTCGGCACCACCGGCGAGTTCCTCACCCTGACCGATGCCGAGCGCACCATGTTTGTCGAGGCTACGGTCAAATATGTCGACAAGCGCATGCATGTGCTGGTGGGCTCGATGAATGCCTATACGCCCAATGCCGTGCGTTACTCGCTCGAGGCCGAGAAGCTCGGCGCCGACGGGCTGATGATCATCCCGCCTTATTACTACACGCCGACCGAGGATGAGATCTTTGCCTATTACAAGGCAATCTGCGAAAAGGTCTCGATCCCGATCATGCTCTACAACAATCCCTATACGTCCAATGTCGACATGTCGGCGAAGTTCGTCTCCCGCCTGACGCGCGCCTTCGAGCAGATCCGCTACATCAAGGAAGCGAGCCAGGACATGGCGCGCGTCTATGACATCGCCGAGGAGACGCAAGGCGTCATGAATGTCTTCGCCGGGCAGCGCATTGTCGAATCCTATCTCTACGGGGCGGTCGGCTATGTGAACCCCTATGGCAACTACATCCCGCGCGCCTCGACCCTCATCTGCGATTATTGCGCCGACAAACGCTATGAGGATGCCAAGAAGATCGAGCGGTTGATCAACCGCATCTATGCGATCATCCAGGAAGGCCATCCGACTTATGGCCATCAATGCTATTCCAAGGCGCTGGCCGCGGCGCAGGGCTATCCGGTCGGCGACGTGCGCGCCCCGCTTACCACCTTCGCCGAACTCGGCAAGGAAGGCGAGGCGCGCGTTGCGAAGGTGATGGCCGTCATCCGCGAGATGGATGCGCTGGTCGACCAGCTCGAGGGTGGAGCGCGGCCGTCGGGCATCGCCGCCGAGTGATGCCGCATTGAGTACGCCACAGCTCTTCACGCCGTTCGCCATCCGCGGGACGGTGCTGCGTAACCGCATCGTCGTCTCGCCCATGTGCCAATACATGGCGGTCGACGGGCGCTTGCAGGACTGGCACCTGACCCATCACAGCCGATTCGCGCTCGGTGGCTTCGCCAGTGTCCTGGTCGAAGCGACGGCGGTGGCGCGCGACGGCCGGATCACTCCTGGCTGCACCGGCATCTGGGAAGACGCGCAGATCGACGGCCTGAAGCGCATCAGCGATCTCCATCGCCGGCATGGCGTGATGCCGGGGATCCAGATCGGCCATGCCGGACGGCGGGCCAGCATGACGCGGCCCTGGGACGGCGCACGGCCCCTGCCGGCCGACGGCGAGGAGAGGCCCTGGGCCACGGTCGGGCCGAGCGCCGTTCCCGAAAAGGAAGGGTACCCCGTTCCCCGCGCGCTGACGGTCGCCGAGATCGAGGACGTCATTGCAGCCTTCACGGCCGCGACCCGGCGGGCCATGGCGGCCGGCTTCGAGATCCTGGAACTCCACGGCGCGCATGGCTATCTGCTCCACTCGTTCTTCTCACCCATATCCAACCGCAGGAACGACGCCTATGGCGGCGACCACAGGAAACGGATGCGGCTGCCGCTGGCGGTGGCGGAGGCGGTGCGGAAAACGTGGCCCGCCGAAAAGCCGCTCTTCTATCGCGTGTCGGCCGTCGACGGTGTCGAAGGCGGGCTCGCCATCGAAGACAGTGTGGCGCTCGCCAAGGAACTGAAAGCCCTAGGCGTCGATGTCATCGATTGTTCGTCGGGCGGCATCGCAGGCTCGGTCACGCTCGCGACGCGCAAGCTGACGCGTGGCTTCCAGGTTCACTTCGCCGAAGCGATCCGTCGCGAAGCCGGTACGGCGACGATGGCGGTGGGCGCCATTCTCGACGGGCCGCAGGCGGAAGCGATCCTCGCCGCTGGGCAGGCCGATCTCATCGCCATCGGCCGGGAAGCGCTGGCCGATCCGAACTGGGCCTACCATGCCGCCCGCACCCTTGGCCTTGCCGATCCTTATGCCGTGCTGCCGAAGCAATACGGCTTCTATCTCGAGCGCCGCGCTTCGGTGCTGGAGGACTGAGACCGCCCTTTCGCGGCCGCCGCTTGGCTCGTCCGGGAAGAGCCTGATCGGGGCCTTCGCGGTTGAGGTGCTGCAGGTCAAGCCCGGCAAGTCGGGCCCTGGGAGCCGGACTTCCGACCTATCGTATATAGCTCGCGCCGTTGACGTCGAGGGTCGCGCCGCTCAGGTGCTTGCTCGAGCCGCTCGCCAGGTAGGCCACCAGGCTCGCTATGTCGTCGGGCGGCACCCATTCACCCATCGCGAGCGACGCGGTGAAGGCGGCCTCGCCGCCCGCCGCGACCGCCGCCTGCTCGGAGAGCCTAGTGCGCACGACGCCCGGCGCCACGACATAGGCGAGCACGTTGTTCCGGGCGTAGTTGCGCGCGATGGCCTTGGTGGCCGAAAGCACCGCGCCCTTGGAGGCAGCGTAAGCGAGCAAGGCGGGATTCCCCGGTCCGCGCTGCGCCGCCCAGCTCGATATCGTCACCAATATGCCGCCGCCGGTCCCGAGATAATGTCTCACCGCATGGCGCATCAGCCGGGCGGGGGCGAGCACATTGACTTTCAGTGCCTCGTCCCAGACCTCGTCCCATTGCGCCGCGTCGTCCTCGATGCCGCCGGTGAGCCGCATGACGGCGGCATTGTTGACCAGCACATCAATGCGGCCTTTCCAGCCGAGCGCCTCCGCCCACAGCCTGTCGACATCCGCCGCCTTGCCGAGATCGGCGCCGATGAGCCTTGCACGCGCGGCCGGGAGCGACGCTGTCGCATCGCGCGCACCCTCGGCGTCGCTGCCGTAATGGGCGATGACATGGGCGCCGGCCTTGCCGAGTGCGGCGACGATCGCAGCGCCGATGCCTTTCGAGGCACCGGTAACGAGGACGATCTTGTCGGTGAGTTCGAACATCTGTGGGTTCCTTTCAAAAGCTTAGGGAAGGCCGGCATCGACGGGCAGCAATTCGCCGCTGATGCCGCTCGCGAGATCGCTGGCGAGGAAGAGGACGGCCTTGGCGACCTCGTCCGCCGTGGCGAGCCGGCCGAGCGCCGTTTCCCCGGCGAGGGCGGCAAGGGCTTCCGTCTCGGACGGGCCGGTCAAGGCGCGCTTGCGGATGCGCGCGACGAGCGCCTCCGTCGCGATCGGTCCGGGCGCCACCGCATTGACGCGGATGCCGTGGCGGCCGAGATCGCGCGCCGCCGCCCTCACGATGCCGAGGACGGCATGCTTGCTCGCGGTATAGAGCATCTGGCACGGATGCGCGGTGAAGGCGTTGATCGAGGCCATGGCGACGATGGCGCCGCCCTGCGGCTTGAGCGCCGGCACCGCGTGCTTGAGGGTCGCGGCGATGCCGCGCACATTGACGGCCATGACGCGGTCCCATTCCGCCATGTCGAGCGCCTCAGTCTCGCGCCAGGGTGGAACGACGCCGGCATTGGCGATGACGATGTCGAGCCTGGCGAAGGCCGCCAGCGTCTGCCGCACCGCGCCGGCAAGCGAGGCTTCATCGCCGACATCGCCGGCAAGGACGGTGAAGCCGGATGGCGCGGTGCCTTCCGGTCTCGCATCGGGGAGATCGACCAGCGTTCCGGCGGCGCCCTCGGCCGCGAACCGGCGGGCGATGGCGAGGCCGAGGCCGCGTGTGCCACCGGTGATCAGCGCAATCCGGCCGTCGAGAAGCCCGCCCATTGCCGTTTCCCTTCCTGAATCGAAATTGCTGCTGGTGAGTGTACACAAGTTCGTGGTACGAACACAGTAGATCATTGCCGGGACCTGATGAGCCAGACCATTCATGTCGATTTCCAAGGTGAGCGCATTCCGGCGCGCGCCGGCGAAAGCTTGGCCGCAGCCCTCATCGCTCATGGTGTCACGATTTTCCGCACCACCCGGCAAGGGGCGGAGCGTTCGGTCTTCTGCGGCATGGGCATCTGCCAGGACTGTCTCGTCGAGGTGGATGGCAAACCCAATCTGCGCGCCTGCATGACGATCGTCGACCGGCCGCTCTCTGTCAGGCGCGAGGTGCATGCGCGCCCGTTCACCGCCGCGGCGCAGGAGTGCGAGCCGCCGGTCATCATCGACGACATAAAGGTCGAGCGGCCGGAACTTCTCGTCATCGGCGCCGGGCCCGGCGGCCTCGCGGCGGCGATCGCGGCCCGCCGCGCCGGCGCCGCGGTGACGGTTGTCGACGAGCGGGCGCATGCCGGCGGACAGTATTTCAAGCAGGTGGCGGTGGCGGGCAGCGGGATCGCCAAGGCCGACGCGCAGCATGGCGAAGGGGCGGGGCTCATCGCCGCGGCGCGGTCGCTGGGCGTCGAGCTGCGCACCGGCGTCACGGTCTGGGGCGCCTTCGCGCCCAATGAATATGCGGCAAGTTCCGCCGGCCGCGCCATGCGCTTCCAACCGCGGGTGACGATCATCGCCACCGGCGCTTATGAGCGTGGCTGGCCTGTGCCCGGCTGGTCGTTGCCGGGCGTGATGACCACGGGCGCGGCGCAGACGCTGTGGCGCATGGCGCGCCGCCTGCCGGGCCGGCGCGTGCTCATTGCCGGCAATGGCCCGCTCAATCTGCAATTGGCGGCGGAGCTTTGCGCCGGCGGTGCCGAGGTCAAGGCCGTGGTGGAGGCGGCGCCACGGCCAGGCGCCGGCGAGATCGGTGCCTTCCTCGCGATGCTGATGAACTCGCCCCGCCTGGTGTGCGACGGCCTGCGTTATCATGCGGCGCGGCGAGTGGGAAAGACGCCGATGATCCATGGTAAGGTTGTCACCGGTGTCGAGAAGATCGATGCCGGCCTGAGAGTCCACATTGCGGCAGACGACGGCGGTGCCGAGTCTTTCGACGTCGATGTCCTCTGCCTCGGTTATGGCTTCGAGCCGTCGAACGAGTTGCTGCGCATGCTGGGCTGCGCGCACGACTATGACGCCGAGCGCCGGCACCTGATGACGCGCTGCGCCGCCGACGGGCTCACCGACATGCCACATGTCTACGCTCTGGGTGACTGCACCGGCCTGGGCGGAGCGCGCATCGCCTTGGCGCAGGGCACCCTCTCGGGGCTCGCCGCCGCGGCATCGCTGGGGCATGTGCTGCCGGCGCAAGCCGCCGCCGATCTCAAGACGCAGGCCGCCGCCGATCTCACCCGTCATCGCCGTTTCCAGCGCGCATTGTGGCGGATCTACCACGCGCCGCCATGGACGGCGAAACTCGCGCGCGCCGACACGCTCATTTGCCGTTGCGAGGAAGTGAGCTTCGGTGAGGTCGAAGCCGCGCTCGCCGAGGATCTGCAGACGATTGGCGCCGTCAAGCGGCGTACCCGTCTCGGCATGGGGCGCTGTCAGGGCCGCTATTGCGCGCCCGTCCTCGACGCCTTGCTGGCCGAGCGCTGCGGCCGCGCGCGCGACGAGTTCTCCGGCTTTGCGCCGCGGCCGCCGGCACGCCCGGTCAGCATCGCCGATCTCATCGGCTGAGCACGGCTCATCCCGTGCGGCGGCTGGCCGGTGCATCTTGCCGGTGAAAGCGACACGAGACGGCCGAGCTTCAAAGCCTCGTCGGCAGTCCGGCGCTCGTCCGGCATTCGCGGCGTTGGCGCCGTCATGGCGACCGGCGCCGCGACCGGCGGGAGGATGCATCCGCGGATCGGCAACCGCTACGAAGACATGGCGGAAATGGCGATCAAGCCGCCGGCCTGAGGCGCAGGAGCTTGCGCGCCTCGAAGGGGCTCGCCGGGTGCCGGTCATATCGGCCGCACAGGTCGGCGACGCGCGCGACCAGTTCGGCATTGCTGGCGGCGAGGCGCGTCGCATCGAAGCGAACATTGTCCTCGAGCCCGGTTCGGCAATGGCCGCTGAGCTCGAGGGTCCAGTGATTGAGTTCGAGCTGATGCCGGCCGATGCCGGCGGCGGCCCAGGTCGCGTCCGGCATGAGCCGCCTCAGCTCCGCCACCTGGAACTCCAGCGCCTGCCGGACGGCCGGCATGGCGTTCTTGATGCCGAAGACGAACTGCACGTGCAGCGGCTTCGGTATGAGCCCCTCATCCGCCAGGCGCAACGCCTGATAAAGCATCGACAGGTCGAACACTTCGATCTCGGGCTTGATGGCATGGTTGCGCATCTGCTCGGCAAGATGGAGGATGAGGTCGGGCGGGTTCATGTAGATGATCGACGGGAAATTGCACGAACCCGTCGCCAGCGAGGCCATGTCGGGCCGCAAATGCAGCATGCCGCCGCGCTCGAGGCCGTTGCCGGACCGCCCGCCGGTCGAGAACTGGATGATCATGCCCGGGCAGTGCCTGACGATGCCAGCCTGGATCCGGGCGAAGCGCTCGGGGCTCGAAGACGGGGTCTGGTCGTCATTGCGCACATGCAGATGGACGAGGGCGGCCCCTGCCTCATAGGCGGCGTGGGTGGATTCGACTTGTTCCGCGACGCTGATGGGAACCGCCGGATTGTTCTCCTTGCGCGGGAGCGAGCCGGTGATCGCGACCGAGATGATGCAGGGTGAAGACATTGGTTGCTCTGTCAAATATAGAACAATCATGCGTTATACGAACATTTAACGTCGAATGACAAGTCGGACGAAGGGCGAAGCGGCGGTCAGCGGCCCTGCCGGCGCTTGAAGGCGAGGAGCCGCATCAGCATCTCGTCGCGCCAGAGAACGCGGTCCGGCCAGTCCTCGAGAGGCAAGAGCGCCCGCCTTTCACCGGCCACTTTCGCCACCAGCTGAGGCGTCCACGGGTCGTCTTGCCCCCGTTCGGCGCCCATGCGCCGATAGGCTGGGCCCATGCGCTGGGCATGCGCTTCGATGCCGCCCATGGTGTTGAGTTCCGCGGTCTCGAAAGGGCCCATGAAGGACCAGCGCAATCCCAAACCCTCGCGCACGACCATGTCGATGTCGTCGACCGAGGCGACATCGTCCCGCACCAGGCAATAGGCTTCGCGTAGAATGGCCCCTTGCAGCCGGTTGAAGACAAAACCTTCGATCTCCTTGCGGACGCTGACCGGCTTGAGGCCGGCCGAGATCATGAGATCGCGGGCCTGAGCGAGCGAGGCCTGTTCGGTGAAGTCGGCAGGAATCAGCTCGACGACCGGAATCAGATAGGGCGGATTCGCCGGGTGGATGACGAGGCAGCGGCGCCGGCCGGCGAGATCGCGGGCCCATTGCGAGGCCGGCATGGCCGAGGTCGAACTGGCAAGCGTCGCCGTTTGATCCGTAACCGCGTCGAGCCGCCGCATCAGGTCGCGCTTGAGCGCCAGATCCTCAGGCGCGTTCTCCTGCACATGCGCGGCATCCCGGACCGCTTCGGCCTCGGCACCGCAGATGCGGATGCGCGCCATGATGGCCTGCGGCGCCTCGTCGATGAGCGCGAATTCGGCCAGGCGCTCAAGGCGCCGGCCGATGTCGCTCAAGGCCTGCGCGAGCCGCTCGTCCTGCGGGTCGAACAGGCGCACATGATGTCCGGCGCGCGCGAAGGCGATGGCCCAGCCGAGCCCGATGCTGCCCGCGCCGATGACGGCGATGATCTGCGCGGACGTAGATCTGGCGGTCATGATTCCTCGATATCCCTCATGCCGTGCAACCATTAGGCACTGACTGCTCAGGGTGAGGGTAGCTGCAGAGCCCCATCTGATTCTAGGCCGGCAGCGACGAGGTGATGCGCACGCTGGCCTCTTGCAGGATAGGCAGGAACTTCTCGGTCATGGTCTCGATGCTGACGCGTCCGGCATGGCAGCCGAGATTCATCGCCGCCACCACTATGCCGGAGCGGTTGCGGATCGGCACCGCGAGCGAGCGCAGGCCGGCTTCGAGCTCCTGATCGACCAGCGACCAACCTTGCCGCGCCACATCGCGCAACTCGTCGCGCAACTTGACCTTGCTGGTGATCGTCTGCGGCGTGAGCTTCTGCGGCGTGACCTTGCCCAGCTGCTTCGCCAGCGTCTCTTCCGGCAAGGCGGCGAGGAGCACCCGACCCATCGAGGTGCAATAGGCGGGCAGGCGGCTGCCGACGCTCAAGCCGATCGTCATCACGCGGTTGGTCGGCACACGCGCGACATAGACGATCTCGAGGTCGTCGAGCACCGCCATCGAGCAGGATTCCTGGGTCTTCTCAACGACGCTGCGCATGATGGGCTCGGCGATGTCCCACAGCGTCATCGAGGCGAGATAGGCGAAGCCGAGATCGAGCACCTTGGGCCGAAGCTCGAAATATTTGCCGTCGGTCTGGGCGTAGTTTTCCTTGACGAGGGTCAGCAGGAAGCGGCGCGCCGCGGCGCGGGTCATCTGGGTCTCTTCCGCCACCTCGCTCAGCGTCATGCGCGGGCGGAAACGGCTGAAGGCGCGAATGACGTCAAGTCCCCTGACGAAGGATTGCACATAGTCAGGATCCGCGCTTTCGCGATCTTTCATGATTTCCCCTACATCCCCGGAGCTTCTTCAATGACCAGCCTGACCGCCGCGAAGGCTTCGTCAGGCCGGCTTGCAACACCCTCTCCCGCCTGAATCGAGCAACCTTGGCGGGAAGAAGCTGGGGCAATGATGGCTCAACCATCTAACATTTGTTCGAAAACCGTGCAATTGGCTGGCGATGGACAGTCTGAGAGCGCGCCAATCCGGCATTTCCGCGGGCGCTCGGGTCCGCCATAGAAACTCCTTGACGAACATTAGTGCGCATATCGTATAGTCCGCGCCCAGCCGGCCTCCACAAGAGAATGCTCGGATCATGGACAGGGTCGATATCGATTACGCCTCTCATCTGGAAGAGCTGGACCGGCGCTTCGTGCTGCACCCCTTCACGGTGCTGGCCGACCATCAGCAGGCGTCGTCCGGCATTGTCGTCGAAGGCAAGGGGGCGGTCCTGCGCGACAGCCATGGCAAGGAATACATCGATGCCATGGCGGGCCTGTGGTGCGCCAATGTCGGCTATGGCCGGGCCGAGCTTGCCGACTGCATGAAGCGGCAGACGGAGAAGCTCTCCTATTATCATTCCTTTTCGGGGCTGGGCACGGATGCACCGGCCATCCTGTCGGAGAAGCTGATCAGGATGGCGCCGGCCAGGATGTCGAAGGTGTTCTTCGGCAACAGCGGCTCGGATGCCAATGACACGCAGGTCAAGCTGGTCTGGTATTACAACAACCTGCGTGGCCTGACCGGCAAGAAGAAGATCATCTCACGGCGGCGCGGCTATCATGGCGTCACCGTGATGTCGGCGAGCCTCACCGGCTTCGACAATCTTCACAAGGGCTTCGATCTGCCTTTGCCGATGGTGCGCCATGTCTCGCCGCCCCATCGCCTATGGGAAGCGGAGCCTGGCATGAGCGACGCGGCCTTCGTGGCGAAGCTCGCGCAGGAACTCGAGCAGACGATCATCGCCGAAGGGCCGGAGACGGTCGGCGCCTTCATCGCCGAGCCGGTGCAAGGGGCTGGCGGCGTCATCGTCCCGCCGCCCGGCTATTTCCCGGCCATCCAGAGCGTCCTCGGGAAATACGACGTGCTGCTCATCGCCGATGAGGTCATCAGCGGCTTTGGCCGGCTGGGCAAGAACTTCGGCTGCGAGGTGTTCGGCATCGAGCCCGACCTCATGACCATCGCCAAGGGCATCACCTCGGCCTATGTGCCGCTCTCGGGCTGCCTCGTGTCGGAGAAGATCTGGGCGGTGCTGGTCGAGGGCAGCGCCAAGTACGGCGCCTTCGGCCACGGCTTCACCTATTCCTCGCATCCGGTCGCGGCCGCCGTGGCACTCGAGAACCTGGCGCTCATCGAGCGCGAGCGGCTGATCAAGCGCGCCGCGGAGCTCGGCAACTACATGCGCGAACGGCTGGCCGAGACCTTCACCAACCAGCCGATGCTCGGCGAATTGCGCGGCATGGGCCTCGTGGCGGCGGTCGAATTCGTCGCCAAAAACACTGGCAAGCCGCTGGCTTTCGATCCACAATTGAAGGTCGCGGCGCGGATTGCGAAGAAGGCATTCGCCTCGGGCGTGATCGTGCGCGCTCTGCCGGCGGCGGATACGATTTCCTTCTCGCCGCCCTTCGTCACGACCAGGGCGCAGGTGGATCGCTGCGTCGAGGTCGTGCGCGAGGCCGCCGACAGTGTGATGGACGAATTGGTGCGCGAGCGCCAGTGGAAGGCGGCCTGACGGGACGAACTAGAGGGGACGATCGATATGAGTGAGACAGGCGGCCATCCGTGGATGGGCAACTCCGTCGCTTCCATCAAGAAGGAGATGCTGGCCGAGATCGGGGTCAAGTCGATCGCCGAACTGTTCGATCAGATTCCGGCGGAACATCGCCTCAGGGCGCCGCTCAAGCTGCCGACGGGCATCAAGTCGGAGGCGGCCTTGCGCCGGCACCTGACCGCGATCCTCGCCAAGAACGCAAGCTGCGAGGACAATCTCAATTTCCTCGGCGCCGGCTGCTGGCAGCATCATGTGCCGGCGGTGGTGGACGAGATCGTCGGCCGTACCGAGTTCCTGACCAATGTCTGGGGCTCGCCCCAGTCGGACGTCGGCCGCAACCAGGCCTGGTTTGAATATGCGAGCCAGCTCGGCGAGTTGCTCAACATGGACGTGGTGGGCCTGCCGGTCTATTCCTGGGGCTGCGCCATCGGCCATGCCTTGCGCATGGCGTCGCGTATGACCGGACGCCGTCAAGTGATCATCGCCGACTTCTTCGATCCCGAGCGCCTGTCGGTGGTCGAGAACTATTGCGAGCCCGTCGACATGCCAGGCCACATCCATGTGGTGCGGGTGAAGGTGGATCTGAAGACCGGGGTCATCGATCTCGGCGATCTCAAGCGCAAGATATCGCGGGAAACGGCGGCGGTCTATTTCGAGACGCCGTCCTATCTCGGCCTGTTCGAGACCAACGCGGCGGCGATCGCCGAGCTGGCGCGGCGCAATGGCGCCGAGACGATCGTCGGCGTCGACCCACTGACGCTCGGCATCGTCGAACCGCCGGCCGAGTTCGGCGCCGACATCGTCGTGGGGCCGAGCCAGCCGCTCGGCATCCATATGAATTGCGGCGGTGGCGTGGGCGGCTTCATCGCGTCGCGTGACGAGGCCCGCTATGTGCGCGAATATAACGGCTTTCTCATCAGCCTGACCGAGACCACGAAGCCGGGGGAATTCGGCTTCGGGCTGGCGAGCGCCCACCAGACCTCCTACGGCATGCGCGAGAAGGGCAAGGACTGGACCGGCAACTCGGTCTATCTCTGGGCCATCGCCAATGCGGTCTATATGTCGCTGCTGGGGCCCAAAGGCTTCCGCGAGCTGGGCGAACTCATCATCACCAATGCGCATTTTGCGGCCAAGCGTCTGGCGAAGATCAAAGGCGTCAAGGTTCCTTATCAGGGCGGCTTCTTCAAGGAGTTCGTCGTCGATTTCTCGAGGACCGGCAAGACCGTGGCGCAGATCAACAAGGCGCTGCGCAAGCAGAGCATATTCGGCGGCAAGGACCTGTCGGCGGATAACCCGAAGCTTAAGCAAAGCGCGCTCTATTGCGTGACCGAGATACATGGCGTCGAGGACATCGAAAAACTGGCGCAAGCCATTGAACGGGCGGTGAAGTCATGACCAGGAAGAACGAAAGGGTGCTCCGGGACTATCACGCGGCGCGTTGGGACGAGCCTCTGGTCATGCAACTCGGCTATCCCGGGCGCCGCGGCCAAGTCTTCGCCAAGCCGGATGCGGCGGCTGTCAAGTTGGCGGGCGAGGCCGCCGGCCTCGTGCCGAAGAGGCTCGCGCGCCGCAAGACGCCCAACCTGCCCGAGCTCTCCGAGCCCGAGGTACAGCGTCATTATCTGCATCTGGCGCAGGAAACCCAGGGCATGGTCAATATCAGCCTCTTCGGCACCTGCACGATGAAATACAATGCGCGGGTGAGCGAGGCCTTGGCGCAGAGGCCGTTCGTCGCCGAGATGCATCCGCTGCAGCCCGATGACAGCATGCAGGGCATATTGGAAGCCATCCATGAGTTCGACCTGGGCCTCAGGGAGCTGTCCGGCATGGACCAGTTCATCTTCCAGGCGGGCGGCGGCGCCGATGCGGCCTATGCGAACTGCGTCGTGACCCGCGCCTACCACCGGGCGCGCGGCGAGCTCGGCCAGCGCAACGAGGTCATCACCTCGATCCAGGCGCATCCCTGCAACGCCGCGACCGCGGCGGCGGCCGGCTTCAAGGTGATCACGCTCAATCTCGACGATGACGGCTATCCGGCGACCGAGGCGCTGAAGGCCGCGGTCTGCGACCGCACCGCCGCACTCTTCATCAACAATCCCGACGACATGGGCATCTACAATCCCAACATCAAGGAATGGGTACGGATCGTCCATGCCGCAGGTGGCCTGTGTTTCTACGATCATGCCAATTTCAACGGCGTCATGGGCAAGATCCGGGCCCGCGAGCTCGGCTTCGACGCCTGCATGTTCATGCTGCACAAGACCTTCGGCGCGCCGAAGGGCGGCGGTGGTCCGGCGGTCGGCGCCTATGGCTGCACGGCGGCGCTGGCGCCCTTCCTGCCGAAGCCCGTGGTCGTGCAGGACAGGAAGGGGTATCGCCTCGATTACGGCGGCAAGACGAGTGCCGGCAAGGTGCGCGAGTTCTTCGGCAATGTGCCGCAGGTCATCAAGGCCTATGCCTGGCTGCTCGCAATGGGCCGCGACGGCATCGACGAGGCCTCCGACATCTCGGTGCTCGCCAACAACTACATGGATCACCGGCTCGCCAAGATCCCAGGCCTCACCCGCTCCAACCCCGGAATCGGGAAGCATCGCATGGAAATGACCCGCTGGAGCCTGGGCAAGCTCAAGGAGGACACCGGTGTGGGAACCATTGAGGTCGCCAACCGCATGGCCGACTATGGCATCGATCCCTATTGGATGAGCCATGAGCCGTGGATCGTGCCCGAGCCCTTCACGCCCGAGGCGGGCGAGATGTACTCCAAGGAAGATCTCGATTACTGGATCGACGTCATCGCCAGGATCTCGGAAGAGGCCTATGCCGACGCGGAACTGGTGAAGTCGGCGCCGCACAAGCAGGCGATCCGCCAGATCAAGTCCGACTGGCTCGACGATCCGGCGAAATGGGCCATCACCTGGCGTGCCTATTTGCGCAAGCATGGGCAGGGCAAGGACGCATCTTCCACCCAGCCAAGCTACGCCGCCGAATAGCAATCCCTTTAGGGACCGCTGCCCATGAGCAACTTAAAAGTCGCCATATCGACCCGTCCCTTCTTCTGTTCGCGTTCGGGCTTGGGCATCGCCGGTCACGACATCCTGGCCAGGCACGGATGGGAAAAGCGCAAAGCGTGAAGCTTGCTTATTTTCTCCTTCCCCCGCGCCGCTGGTCAGACCGGGAACATCGTGAACAGGTGTTCGGAGACATCATGAACACTTTCGGACGGGAGAAGGGAAAAGCCGACGGTGCCATGCCGCTTGCCGAAAGAGTGTCGGCGTGAAGCGCCGCTTCCGCCTCGGCCTCATCGTCAATCCGGTGGCGGGGCTCGGCGGCCGTGTCGGCCTCAAGGGCACCGACGGGCTTGTCGAGGAAGCGCTCAAGCGCGGCGCCGTTCCCCTGGCGGGCGCGAAGACGGTGCGCGCCCTCGAGCGGCTGGAGGCGAAGCGCCATCCGCTCGTCACGCTGGCGACAGTGCCCGGTGCGATGGGGCTTGATTCCGCCGCGCAGGCCGGCTTTCTGGCCGAACTCGTTGCTGTTCTGCCGGGCCGGGTAAGCGATGCCGGCGACACCAGAGCGGCCGCGGCGGAGATGATGCGAACAGATGTCGACCTCATCCTCTTTGCCGGCGGCGATGGCACCGCGCGCGACATATTCGACGTGGTGGGTGAGCGCACGCCGATGCTCGGCATTCCGGCCGGAGTCAAGATGCAGTCCGCCGTCTTCGCCACCTCGCCCGAGGCGGCGGGCGAGATCGTCGCCGGCCTCGCGGCGCGCGGGGACCTGGAGCGGACGCAATACCGTGCTTCCGAGATCATGGATATCGACGAGGATCTGCGCCGCCAGGGCGCGATTTCGCCGCGCCTCTATGGCTATGCCAAGGTGCCGCATGTTCCCCGTTTGCTGCAGAGTGCCAAGGCGCGCAGCATGGCGTTGAACGAGGCGGCGGTGGGCGAGGCGGCGCAGGCGCTGGCGCGCAAGCTCGATCCGCAGGGCCTCTATGCCATCGGTCCAGGCCGGACGACGAAGAAGATCGTCGAGGCCCTGGGGCTCGAGGGCACGCTGCTCGGCACCGATCTGATCGCCAACGGGCGCCTCGTCGCCCGCGACGCGGATGAGCGCGCGATCCTCGCCGCGGCGCGGGGCCGCACGCTCGGCGTCATCGTCGGTGTCATCGGCGGGCAGGGCTATGTCTTTGGCCGCGGCAACCAGGAGATCTCCCCGGCGGTAATCCGCCAGGCGGGCAAAGCGGGGATCACCGTCATTGCGGCGCAGGAGAAGCTCCTCGCTTTGCCGGACAAGCGGCTTCTGGTCGATACCGACGATGCCGAACTCGACCGCGAGCTGTCGGGCTTCTGGCGCGTCGTGGTCGGACCCGATGAGGAAATGGTGATGCGCATCACCGCCGCCTGATGGCGAGCCGGGTGCGCCCAGCGAACATGCCGGACGGAATTTCGCCGATGGCCTGCCGGGCTGCGGGCCGGATAAACCGGCATGATCGGAACGAAAGTCGCGAAAAAACTTTGCATACTATTCGTATACTATTGACTGTGGCCTTTCGTTGCGCGAACATTAGTTCGAGCCGGCAGCGTCGGGCCTGACCTCCGACAGTTGCCGTCGCGACGGGCGGGAGCCCGGTTCGGTTTTCACAGGGAGGAATATAATGCTGAAGGGCATCATCTTGCGCTGCGTAGTGGCGCTCATGGCCGTTGCCGCGATGTTCGGCATGGCGCAGGCGCGTTCGCTCGACGACATCATCAAGGACGGCGTGATCCGTATCGGGATCAATCCGAACTTCCCGCCGATGAGCACGCGCAACGCCAGCGGCGAATGGGAAGGCTTCGACATCGATATCGGCAACAAGCTGGCGGAAGCCTTGAAGGTCAAGGTGGAATGGGTGCCGACCGAGACGGCCCAGCGCGTGCCTTATCTCGTGGCCGATAAGATCGACCTGTCGCTGGGCGCGCTGACGCGCAATTCCGAGCGCGCCAAGCTCATCGAGTTTACCGTGCCCTTGCACACCGAAGTCCTGGCGGTGCTGACGACCGAGGCCGTCACCCTCGACGACTGGAAGGGTTTCAACGATCAGAAATACACGCTCGCCAACATGCGCGGCAACTGGACGGTCGATTATCTCAAGAAGGAACTGCCCAACGTCAAGATGGAACTGGTCGACACGATCGCCGACACCGTCCGCCTGGTGGCGCAGGGGCGGGCCGACGCCATCATCGAGAACATCGACTTCTTCATGGCGCAGACCAAGAACTTTCCCGATGTGAAGTGGAAAGTCATGCCGAGCCCGATCGATGTCGCCTATTGCGCCGTCGGCGTGCAGCGCGGCAACTATCCGCTGCGCGACGCGCTCAATATCGCGCTTTACGGCCTGCACAGCAGCGGTGCCGTAAACCAGGCCTGGGAGAAGTGGTACGGTACGCCGATGCTGGTCAAGGTCACGCCGAACCCGTATTTCTGACAGGACGGACGGGAGGCGGCGGGTCTCCATGGCCGGAGGCCCGCCGTTCCTATTGAGCGAGAGGTGATGAACTACACATTCCAATTCGGCGTCGCGCTCGCGCGCCTGCCCGAGCTCTTGCAAGGGGCGCTGCTCACTTTCGAGCTCGGCGTGATCACCTTCTGGGGCGGGGCGCTGATCGGGCTGTTCTTCGCCGCGCTCAAGACGTTCGGCAATCGTCCGGTCCGCTGGCTGGCACAGTCTTATGTGGTGTTCTTCACCAACACCCCGGCGCTCATCCAGATCTATTTTCTCTATTTCGGCCTGCCGGAATTCGGCATCCGCTGGAGCAACATCACCTGTGTGCTCATCGGGCTGACCCTGAACGCCGGCGCCTACCTCACCGAGATCATGCGCGCCGGCTTCCTGTCGGTCAGGGCGACCGAACTCGAGGCGGCCGAGACACTCGGCTTTTCGCTCACCCAGCAGATCCGCTATGTGATCGTGCCCCATATCGCCAAGACGATCTATCCCGCGATCGCCAATTTCTTCATTGTCGTCCTGGTCATGGGCACCTCGATCGGCGCCGTGGTCGGGGTCAACGAGCTCACCGGCCAGGCGATCAACCTCTCGACCGAGAACTATCGTTGGCTCGAAATGTTCATTGTCGCCGCCTGCATCTATGTGGTGCTGACGCTCATCGCCAGCATCTCGCTGGCGCTCATCGGCCGCTGGGCCTTCCGCGTCAAGGCAAAGGTCTTCTGATGCTGGAGCGGCTCATCAAGGAGATACCGCGGTTCTTCTCGCCCGAGAACCTGGCGTTCCTGGCGCAAGGTGTCGGGATGACGCTGGCCTTGACCTTCATCGGCTGCGTGCTCGGCTTCCTCCTCGCCTTCCTCCTGGTCTACGCGCGTCAGACGCCCGGCTGGTGGGCCGCGCCCTTGCGGCTCCTGGCGATCGTCTATGTCGAGATTTTCCGCCGCATTCCCTTCCTCGTCATCACCTATCTGGTGCTGTTCTTCATCGCCGTCTTCGTCGACAACGCCTCGCTCTTCTTCATCGCCGTCGTCGCCATCTGCATCTATTCGACCGCCTATACCGCCGACATCATCCGAGGCGGCTTCGAATCGGTGCCGCGCCAGCAGATCGAGGCGGCCATGGCGATGAATTTCAGCCGCTGGAAGACGCTGACCCGGGTGATCATGCCGCAGTCCTGGCCGGTGATCATCCCGCCGGCGATCGCCTTCATGATCAGCTTCATCAAGGACACTTCCCTCGTGTCGCAGGTCGGCGTCTTCGAGCTCACCTTCCGCGGCAAGGAGCTGAACAACATGGGCTTCTCAGGGATACTCGTCTTCGGGACGATCGCCCTTCTCTATTTCCTCATGTCCTATCCCCTGACGCGCCTCGGCGCCTGGCTGGAGAAACGTCTTGCCGCATCTCGACATCATCAATCTCAGCGCCGACTACGCTAACCTCAAGGTCCTGTCGGGGATCAGCCTCTCGGTCGAGAAGGGCGAGGTCGTCTGCCTGGTGGGGCCGTCGGGTTCGGGCAAGTCGACCTTGCTGCGTGTGCTGATGGGGCTGACGCCGCCGACGGAAGGGGCGGTCAAGGTCGACGGCCGGGAGATCGACTACCGCAGCAAGGCGAGCGTGAAGGCCGCGCGCGACCGCATGGCCATCGTCTTCCAGCAGTACAACCTGTTCCAGAACATGAATGTATTGCGCAACATCACGATCGCGCCGGTCGAGATCAAGGGCCGGCCCAGGCGCGAGGCGGAAGAGGAGGCGCGCCGCATCCTGGCCCGCATGGGGCTCGCCGAGAAGCATGCCGCCTATCCCGACCAGCTTTCCGGCGGCCAGCAGCAGCGCGTCGCCATCGCCCGCGCCCTGGCGCTCAAGCCCGAGATACTGCTCCTCGACGAGGTGACCTCCGCCCTCGATCCGGAGCTGGTGAACGAGGTGCTCGACGCGGTCAGGGGGCTTGCCGCCGAAGGCATGACGATGATGATCGTCAGCCACGAGATGGCCTTCGTGCGCGAGGTCGCGACGCAGGTGGTGATGATGGACAAGGGCCGGGTCGTCGAGACCGGGCTTCCTCGCGAACTCATCGACCGCCCGAAGACCGACCGCGCGCGGGAGTTTTTCGGGAAGATTCTGCGGCATTGAACGGGTGTCCGCGCTCTCTCGATGAATGGGCTCGACGCTATAGAGTAAATCCCGCCAAAGTTGATTCCACTTCGCCGGGAAGCGCGCTAAGTCACTTTGAGTTGTGCGTCAGATCATCCGAAAACCGCTTCGTACTTTTCGCTGCGATGCTCTGGCCGGCTACAGCATCAGCTGATAGCTCGCCGGCACGAAGCGATAGCCGCCATCCGTACTCTTTTCGACGAAGCCGACGGCCGGGAACGGCATGTGATAGCTTGTGAAGGGGATGCGCTCCTGACTCACCATGTCGAGCAGCCTGAGGCGCGTCTCCACCGCCACGTCCTTCTGGGCATCGAAGCTCACATGCCATTTGGGATAGCGCAGCGACAGCACATAGTGGTTGCAGAAATCCGCGCCGATCAGCAGGCGCTTGCCGCCGCTCTCGACATGCCAGGCCATGTGGCCGGGCGTGTGGCCGAAGGCCGCGACGGCGCGAATGCCGGCGGCGACTTCGCCGTCATTCTTGAGGAACTTCATCTTGTCCTTGAGCGGCACGACATTCGCCTGGACGACCTTGGCGGCATTGGCGGTCGGGCCATTGGCGCGGTCTGGCGACGACCAGAAGGCATATTCGGCCTCGCCGATCACATAACGCGCATTGGGCGCAAGGGCGGCACCATTGTCCATCAGCCCGCCGATGTGATCGGGATGGCAGTGGGTAATGACGACGACGTCGATCTGCTCGGGCGAAACGCCGGCGGCCTTCATCTGGCTGGCGAGATGGCCAGTGGCCGGCCGGCCATTGGCGCCATTGCCGCTGTCGAACAGAACGAGTTCCTTGCCGGTATTGACGAGCACCGGCGTGAAGCTGTTGACCAGCTTGTCCCTGGGCAGGAAGTTCGCTTCGGCGGCGCTCGCCACGTCTTCCGGCTTCTGGTTGACGCCGAAGATCTTCTCCGGATTGTCGGCGATGCGTGTTCCGTCATTGAAAGCGGTGATCTCGAACGCGCCGACCTTGTAGCGCATATAGGGTGAGCCGGTCGTGCCGGTCAGGGGAGCGGCGGCCTCGGCGGCCATCGGTGCGGAAAATGCGGCGGCGCCAAATGCGGCGCCGCCGGCAAGCATGGCGCGGCGGTCGATCCGAGGATGCATGTCGAAACCTCCCTTGTGAATGTGGATAGGTGTTTTACGCTGCCCCTCGCCCTAAAATCCTGTCGAGGCCGCGGCTTCACGCTGTTGTGAGCGGCGCCGCTATGGAGAGATGATGCCGCCGCCGGTCGTGATGTGGTTTCGCCAGGATCTGCGCCTTGCCGACAATGCCGCCTTGCGGGCGGCAGCCGCGGCGGGGCCGGTGATCTGCCTCTACGTCCTCGATGATGTGACGCCGGGAGACTGGGCCTGGGGCGGGGCGAGTCGCTGGTGGCTGCACCAGAGCCTCAACCGCCTCGGCGAGAATCTGGCGCGTCATCGCGTGCCCCTGATCCTGAAGCGGGGGACGGCCGACAGGATCATCCCCGATGTGCTGGCCGGGACCGGCGCCAAGGCCGTCTATTTCACCCGTGACCACGCGCCGTGGTCGCCGGCGCTGGAGGTTGCCGTCAATGCGGCGGCGCTTTCGCAAGGCGCGACCTGCCACCGCTATGGCGGATACCTTCTGCATGAGCCCGAGGCGATACGTACCGGCCAGGGTGAGCCCTATCGGGTTTTCACGCCCTTTTCGCGGGCATGTTTCGCTGTCGGGGATCCGCGGCCGCCGCGGCCCGCGCCCCAGGCGATCGAACCCTGGTCCGGACAAGTTGCGGGCGACGGGCTCGACGACTGGCGGCTCCTGCCGCGCAAACCCGATTGGGCTGAGGGCTTCGCGCTCTGGTCGCCAGGTGAGGCCGGCGCAAGGCAGCGACTAGATTCCTTCATTGCCGGCAACCTCGCCGACTACGCCGAGGGCCGCGACCGGCCGGATCGCGATGCGACATCGCGCCTGTCGGCGCATCTCCATTGGGGCGAGATCAGCCCGGTCCAATGCTGGACCGCCATTCGTTCGGCCATGGTCGAGGCCAATGGCCGTCTCGACCGGTCCGGCGAGAAAT
Source organism: uncultured Aestuariivirga sp. (assembly GCA_964537655.1). Taxonomy (GTDB): domain Bacteria; phylum Pseudomonadota; class Alphaproteobacteria; order Rhizobiales; family Aestuariivirgaceae; genus Taklimakanibacter. The sequence continues at coordinate 2,332 of CAZICN010000003.1, read as the reverse complement.
TCCTGACCGAGCTTCTGTGGCGGGAATTTTCCTGTCACCTCCTGCATCACTGGCCGCTTCTGCCATCCCGGGCCTTTCAGACGAAGTTCGAGAATTTCCCCTGGCGGGACGACCCGAAGGCGCTCGAAGCCTGGCGGCGCGGCGAGACCGGCTATCCGATCGTCGATGCCGGCATGCGCCAGCTCTGGGCGACCGGCCATATGCACAACCGCGTGCGCATGATCGCGGCCTCTTTCCTGATCAAGGACCTGCTGATCGACTGGCGCCAGGGCGAGAAGTGGTTCTGGGACACGCTGGTCGATGCCGACATCGCCAACAATGCGGCGAGCTGGCAATGGATGGCGGGGTCAGGGGCTGATGCCGCACCCTATTTCCGCATCTTCAATCCGCTGCTGCAGGGCGAGAAATTCGATCCCGCAGGCGCCTATGTGAGCCAATGGTGCCCGGAATTGCGGGCATTGCCGGCGGCGCTTCGGCACAGGCCCTGGGAATCCGACTCCGACGTCAAGGCTTACCCGCCGCGCATCGTCGATCATGCCGCCGCCCGGGATCGGGCGCTCGCGGCGCTGAAATCACTCGCCTGATTCAGGGCCGTGTCCGGGCAAAGCGGTCAGCTAGGAAATCGATGAACACCCGCACCTTGGCGGCCAGGAACCGGGTCGGCGGGTAGATCGCGTAGAGATTGATCGGCCGGGGCTCGAAGCCATCGAGCAAAGGGACGAGCGCCCCCGATCGGAGCTCATCGCGCACCAGAAAGGCCGGGATCAAGGCAACACCCAGGCCCGCGACCGCGGCGACCCGCAAGGCATCGCCATTGTTCGAGCACAGGCGGTAGCGGATCGGTACTGACTGAGCGACGCCCGCGCGCAGCGCCCATTCGATCTGGCCCGTCGGCTTGCCGTAATGCAGCGCCCAATGGCTCTTGAGGTCGTCAGGTCCGCGCGGGCGCCCATGCTCGTCGATATAGGCCGGTGAAGCGAAGAGACCCATGTCGATCTGGGCCAGGCGGCGGGCGGCGAGGGTCGAATCGTCGAGTTCGCCGATCCTGAGCGTCACGTCGAAACCCTCATCATAGGGGTCGACGAAGCGGTCATTGAGGATGAGCGCCACCTGGAGATCGGGATAGCGGCTCATGAAATCCGCCACGGCTGGGGCGGCATGGCTGACGCCGAAGGACATGGGCGCGTTGATCCTGAGCAGTCCCTTGGGCTCGTTGTGCAGGGCGGCGACCGCCCGGTCGGCCTCTTCGAGATCGGCGAGAAGGGCGCGGCAGCGCTCCAGATAGGCATAGCCGCTGTCCGTCAGCCTGACGCTGCGGGTCGAGCGCTTGAGGAGCTGCGCCCCGAGCGCCTCCTCGAGCGCCGCGATCTGCCGGCTCGCCGCCGATTTGGAGAGTCCGAGCTCCTGCGCCGCGGCCGTGAAGCCGCCTTCCTCCGCGACCGAGACGAACGCCTTGATGGCAGCCAATCTGTCCATATTGTTGCAGATATAGCAACAATTAGTTTTAGTTGGAAGAGATTGTCTTGACTGGCGCCGCGAATATCTAGGGCGGAGACGTAAACAGGGAGAAAGCCATGATCATCCGCCGCAAGGCCAATGACCGCGGCCATGCCGATTTCGGCTGGCTCGACAGCCGTCACAGTTTCTCTTTTGGCCAGTATTACGATCCCGATCACATGGGTTTCGGGGCGCTGCGGGTCATCAATGACGATCGCGTCGCCGGCGGTGGCGGTTTCGACACCCATGGCCATAAGGACATGGAGATCCTTTCCTATGTCCTGGAAGGCGCCCTCGCGCATCGCGATTCTCTCGGCAGCGGATCGGTGATCCGCCCGGGCGATGTCCAGCTGATGTCGGCCGGGACCGGCATCCGCCATTCGGAGTTCAACGCCTCGCAGACCGAGCCCGTCCATTTCCTCCAGATATGGATCGTTCCGGAAAAGCAGGGGCTGAAACCCGCTTATGCCGAGCAGCATTTCCCCGAGGTGGACCGTTTGGGGGAGCTACGCCTCATCGCCTCGGTGGACGGCCGCGACGGGTCGCTGAAGATTCGCCAGGACGCCGCCATCCATTCAGGTGTGATCGAGGCCGGCGGCCAGCTGGTCCACGCTCTGAGACCCGGCCGGCGCTACTGGCTGCAGGTGGCGAAAGGTGAGCTTGACGTGAACGGCCAGGCTGTCATGGAAGGAGACGGGCTCGCCATCGTAAAGGAGGCAGGCCTCACCCTCACCGCCAGATCCAAAGCCGAGATCCTGCTTTTCGACCTTCAATAGCGCGGGATGCGAAAAAGTGGATACCGGTTTTTCGCAAGAATCCCGCGCCAACATATAAG
>CAZICN010000002.1:0-62174 GCA_964537655.1 uncultured Aestuariivirga sp. | reverse complement strand
TTCGAATAGACATCGGCGGTATCGAACATGGTGATGCCGGCATCGAGACAGATGCCGACGAGGCGCGTCGCCTCATCGGCGCCGCTCGACCCCCAGGCCTTGAAGAATTCATTGCCGCCGCCAAAGGTGGCCGTCCCCATGCTGAGGGCCGGCACCCTGAATCCCGAGCCGCCAAGCTGCCTGAACTCCATGCTCGCACTCCTTGATTTCGATTTTGCTCAAGACCGCGGGCCCGCGATCGGGATGGTCGACGCAAGGCAGAGGGCCCCGCGAGCCCTATTCTCTCGCATCCCGCGCGCGCAAGACAAGTGCGGATCGGCGAATGGGAGCTATCCGCAAACGGTGCCTAAACTTCAGGCAACCGCCAGGTTCTTCCGGAGGAATTCCACCGTGCGGCTCCAGGCGAGTTCGGCCGCGTCCTTATTGTAGCGCGCCGCATTGGTGTCGTTGTTGAAGGCGTGATTGGCGCCCTCGTACATATAAAGTTCGTAGAACTTGCCGTTGTCCTTCAGCGCCTTCTCGAAATCGGCGATGCCGGCATTGATGCGTTCGTCGAGGCCGGCATAGTGCAGCAGCAAGGGCGCCTTGATCGACGCCACCTGGTCCGCCTTGGCCTGGCGGCCATAATAGGCGACGCCCGCGGCCAAAGCGGGTTCGGCCACCGCGAGGTCATTCACCTGCCCGCCGCCCCAGCAGAAGCCGATCGCGGCCACCTTGCCGGTGCAATCGGCGCGCGCCGCCAGGGCCGCGAGGCTGGCGCGCGATATGGCGACGGTCTCGTCCGCAGTCAGCGTGCCGATCATGTCGCGGGCCTTGTCGGCATCTTCCGGCGTGCCGCCCTTGATGCTCAGATAGTCGGGAGCCAGGGCCAGGAATCCTTCCGTCGCCAATCGGCGCGCCACGTCCTTGATATGCGCGTTGAGGCCCCTGTTCTCATGGATGACGATGACGCCGCCCGCCTTGGGGAACTGCTTCTGCTTGACGAGATAGCCCGAGAGCTTGCCGACGGTCGATTCATAGGAAAGCGTTTCGGAGAGGATGCGCGTGTCGTTCTCGGCCACCATCTCGGCCTTGGCGTAGTTGTTCTCGAGGACCGGCAGAAGGGCCGAGGCCGCCGCCGTGCCGCCGGCGAGGATCGCGAGCCTTTCGAGGAAATCGCGGCGCTTCATCTGGCCATGCGTATAACGGTCGAAGAGATCGATATATTTCTGGTCCATGGCGTTCCTCCTGATGAATTGAAGACAATGCCTTCCGCGGGCGTCATGTTCCAGAGACGCCCGTTCACAAGAATCTTACCGCTGGGCGGAAACCAAAAGCAGCATCGGGCGCTCCAGTTCCTCGCCGAGGTCGGGACGTGCGGCAAGCTGCTCCGGCGACGGCGCCCATTCGACGATCTGCTGGATCGTGAAGCCGGTATCGATCAGCGTGTTGAGTGTTGTCGCCAAGGTGCGGTGCTGCTTGACCACGCCTTTGGCGAGCCAGTCCGTCACTCGCGGGCCTTCCAGGGCATAGTGATTGACCGGCCAGGTCTTGCGGCCTTCGGCATCGGCCAGCCAGGCGGGCAAAGCGGGCGCCATGTAGATCGGGTGCTCGATGGTGAAGACGAAACGCGCGCCGGGCAGCAGGGCGCGGTGGATGCTGCGCATCAGCCTGGCGAAATCGACCACATAATGGAAGGCGAGCGAGCTGTAGGCGAAATCGAATGACGCCTGGGGCAGCTCCAGATCCTCAAGATCGGCGCGCCGGTAAACAATGGCGCCGTCCCGCGTTTCCGCCTTGGCGCGGTCGAGCATGTTCTGCGACAGGTCGAGACCCAGGACATGGGCGGCACCGTTTTCTCTGGCCCAGCGGGCAAACCAGCCGAAGCCACAACCGAGATCGACTATGCGCTTGCCCTTGAGATCGGGCAGCAAAGCCCTGATCGCCGGCCATTCCGGAGCGCCGGCAAGCCCGTGAACGGAACGATGGAGTTCGCTGTATCCGGCGAAGAAATCCGCCTGATCGTAAATATTCTGGCTCATCCGCATATCTCCGGCCCTTCTTCCATGGCTCTACAGCATGAGAGGAGTGACGATGCAAACTGGCTATGCCCCGCTCCAATATGCATTCTTGCAATCATCGGCAGAGCCGTGCGATTTGGAAAACTCCATCTTGGAGAGATGTGTCACCGCGAGGGAGCGTCGTCTTGCGCCTGTATGCACGAATGCGGACTATGACTTTAGATGCAAAACCTAGGAAAACTCGCAAGAGCGCAATGCCCCGCCGCGTGCGACGGGAAATTCCCTGTTATCTTCCGAACGCGAACGCCAACTTATTGATATCGCTCAGCCGAAGTTTTTTTGTGAAAATTCCCTGTAGTTCCCTGTAAATCCCTGTTCTTCGAGTCTCGTCGCACCGGGAGAGTCCGAGGAATCACCGCCTATCGTTGTCAATTGATCACCTGATTCTTCACCGGTGAAACTCTCGCGACGATGGGGGCGTGGCCATCGACAGAAATCGTCCAGCAAACTTGGCCTATGCCCCGGCCGGCGATCACTGTATGTTCCCCTCGAATGCCCCTCTCCGACACATTGCTTTTTCCGCCCAGCCAAACGGCGCCCACAGCCACCCTTGACGGCGTGGCGCTCAGGCTCGGCAGCGGCCAGCGGCTGGAGGCGGGCGAAGCCCTTACCCATCTCATCCGTGAGCCGCATCTCATCTGCCATTCGGCCTTCGTCATCGAACGTTTGGGATTCGCCGCCGAGGCGCCGCGCGCCAGCGTCCGCCAGGCTCGCGAGCAGAAGCATCTCGATGTCGCGGAGCTCTTCGCCTTCGTCTGCCCGGCGCGCTTCGCCACGCCGACGCCCAAGGGCCTGGCGCGCTCGCTCGGCCTCGATCTCGAAGGCGAGGAAGCCGGGCTGTTGCGCGAGATCGCCGATGACCTGCTCGCCAGGCTTTCGAATCCAAGCTACCCCAACAGCCGCGAGACGGCGGAGATCGCGACCTTTCTCGCCCGCGCCAACTGGCCCTGGGCGCGCGCCGTCATGGCGGCGTTGATGAAAGCCAATCCGCGCTTCGACATCGGCACCTTCGTCACCGGCCTCAATGTCTGGGACCGGATCGATGACTGGGAAGACGACGGCGGCCGTCCGCCGGGCTCCCATCATGGCGTCAAGCCGGAAGAGGCGAAGGATTTCCTCGACCAGCTTCTGGGCTCGGATGCCGAGATGCGCCTGGAGCAGAAGGATTATGCCGCGACCACGACCCATGCCTTCCAGCCGCGCGATGAGGAGACCGCCAACCATATCCTGCTCGCCGAAGCCGGCACCGGCCTCGGCAAGACGCTGGGCTATCTGGCGCCCGCGTGGCTGTGGGCACGCAAGAACAACGCGCCGGTCTGGGTGTCGACCTATACCAAGAACCTGCAGCGCCAGATCGATCAGGAAACCCAGCGCATCGTCGCCGATCCGGCCGAACGGCGCGACCGCATCGTCATCCGCAAAGGCCGCGAGAACTATGTCTGCCTGCTCAACCTGCAGGAGGCTTTCGGCAAAATGGGCTCGGCCAATCCGCGCTCGGCATTGCTCGCCGCCTTGATCGCGCGCTGGGTGCGCGCCAGCCGCGACGGCGACATGGTGGGCGGAGATTTTCCGTCCTGGCTCCTGCCGCTGTTCAACGATGTCGCCTTCGACGGCGAGAGCCGTGCCATCTCGCCGGCCTCGCTCGGCCTCACCGACCGGCGCGGCGAGTGCATCTATTCGGCGTGTCCGCATTACCGCAAGTGCTTCATCGAGCGCGCCATGGTGCAGGGCCGCAAGGCCGATCTCGTCATCGCCAATCACGCATTGGTGCTGCGCAAGGCGGCGGTCGATCACGCCATCGGATACACGACGACGAAGGAAGAAGCCTCGGCGCCCCAGGATCTGCGCCGGCTCGTCTTCGATGAGGGCCATCACCTCTTCGATGCGTCGGACAGCGCCTTTTCCGGCCATCTCACCGCGCTCGAGACCGCCGAACTCAGGCGCTGGCTCAGGGGGCCTGAATCGGCGGGGCGGCGCGGGCGCGGCCTCAAGGACAGGGTCGGCGATCTCGTCGCCGATGACGAACTCGCCGAGAAGCACATGAAGGCGGTGCTCAACGCCGCCCATGCGCTGCCGGGCCCCGGCTGGACGCGGCGCATCCAGGCCGGCACACCGGAAGGGGCGGCTGAACATTTCCTTTCCCTGGTGCGCCAGCAGGTGCTGGCCCGGGCCGAGCAGAATGCCGGCCAGACGCTCGAGACCGATTGCGCGCCTTTGGCCGAGGGCCTTGCCGCGGCGGCCGGCGAACTCGCCGCCGCGCTGATCGATCTCAAACGGCCCATGGCCAATCTCGCCAACACGCTGGCGAAGAAGCTCGACAACGAGGCGGCCGAGCTCTCGACCCATGACCGCGGGCGCATCGAAGCCGTGGCCCGCTCCCTGAGACGGCGCGGCGAACTCATGGTCGGCAGCTGGATCGACATGATCGAACGCCTGCTCGACAAATCCAACCCGCTGTTCGTCGAATGGTTCTCGGTCGATCAGATGTTCGGACGCGAGGCCGATGTCGGCCTGCATAGCCACTGGATCGACCCGACCGAGCCCCTGGCTCTCATCGTGCTGAAGGAAGCCGATGGCGTCGTCATCACCTCGGCGACGTTGAAGGACCGCCCGCCCGAGGCGCCGGAAGACTGGACGAATGCCGAGATGCGCACCGGTGCCGTGCACCTGCCCTATCCGGTCAAGCGGGTGAGCTACGACTCACCCTTCGACTACAGGAAGGCGAGCCGCATCATCGTGGTGAATGACGTCAATCGCGAGGACATGGACCAGCTCGCCGCCGCCTATCGCGAGCTGTTCGCGGCATCGCAAGGCGGAGGCCTCGGCCTCTTCACCGCCATCTCGCGCCTGCGCGCCGTCCATAAGAGGCTGGTGCGGCCGATGGCGCAGGCGGGCCTGCCGCTCTATGCCCAGCATGTCGACCCGATGGATACCGGCACGCTGGTCGACATGTTCCGGGCCGAGCGCGATGCGTGCCTCCTCGGCACCGATGCTGTGAGGGACGGCGTCGACGTGCCGGGCGATTCGCTGCGCCTCATCGTGCTCGACCGGGTGCCCTGGGGTACGCCGACCATCCTCGAACGCGCCAGGCGCCAGGCCTTTGGCGGCCAGGCCTATACCGACATGACAGTCAGGCTGCGCCTGCGCCAGGCTTTCGGCCGGCTGATCCGTCGCGAAGGCGACCGTGGCGCCTTCGTGGTCCTCGATCCGCGACTCGCCTCGCGCTTCTGCACCGCTTTTCCGCCCGGCATGCGCATCGAGCGCGTCGGGCTTGTCGACGCGATCGATATGGTGCGAGATTTCACCTAGTGTGGTTTCTCGTATCCTTCGAATCCGAAGTTCGCTCGGAGGACGCCGCCAATGTATGCGAACTTCGGATTCGGGACACTGGAGATGACAAAGACCCTGTCCTATAGTTTCTTCGAAACGGCGATCGGCGCCTGCGCCATCGCCTGGGGCGATGACGGCATCACCAGCGTCTGCTTGCCGGAAGCACAGGAGAAGGCTTTGCGGGCGCGTTTCGCAGCGCGCTTTGCCGATGCCGCAGAAGCCACGCCATCCCCCGCCATCGCACAGGCGATCGGCCGCATCCAGGCGCTGCTCAGGGGCGCGCGCGACGATCTCGCCGACATTCCCCTGGATGACGCCGAGGTGCCCCAATTCAACAAGCGCGTCTACGACATCGCCCGCCGCATTCCGCCCGGCTCGACCCGCACCTATGGCGAGATCGCCCGGGAGCTCGGCGATCCCCTGCTGGCGCGCGAGGTCGGCCAGGCGCTCGGCCGCAACCCGTTTCCGATCATCGTGCCGTGCCACCGCGTGCTGGCGGCGGGCGGCAAGACGGGCGGCTTCTCGGCGACCGGCGGCATCGCGACCAAATTCCGTATGCTTGCCATCGAGCGCGCAAAGACCGACAATGTGCCTTCCCTCTTCGACGATCTTCCCCTCGCCGCCCCACCCCGCCGATCCCCCTGAAGCAAAGTCCTCCCATGTCACACGATCTCATTCTCACTGGCGGGCGCGTCATCGACCCGTCGCAATCCCTCGATTCGATCGTCGATGTGGGCTTCGCCCAGGGCAAGGTTTCAGGAATCGGCCCCAACCTCAAACGCGGGAGCGGCACGAAGGTCAGGGATGTGAGCGGCTTCATCGTGACGGCGGGCCTCATCGACCTGCATACGCATGTCTATTGGGGCGGCACCTCGCTCAGCGTCGATCCGGATTTCTATGCCAGGAAGAGCGGCGTCACCACCTCGGTCGATACCGGCTCCGCCGGCCCCGGCAATTTCCCCGGTTTCGCCAAGCATGTGATCGCGCCCGCGCGGTCGCGGGTCTTCGCCTATCTGCATGTGTCGCATGCCGGCATCTATGGCTTCTCGCGCGATGTGCATGTCGGCGAAAGCGAAGACATGCGGCTGATGGATCCCAGAGGCGCGGTCAAGGTCGCCGCCGAGTATCCGGAGCATGTCATCGGCATCAAGGTCAGGGTCGGACGGCATGCGTCGGGCGACCAGGGGATAGCGCCGCTCGATGTGGCGCTGCAGGCAGCGAACGAGGCCGGCATTCCGCTCATGGCGCATATCGACGAGCCGCCGCCCACTTATGAAGACGTGCTGGCGAAGCTCAGGCCGGGCGACGTGCTGACCCATGCCTTCCGGCCCTTCCCCAATGCGCCGGTGACGGCGCAGGGGACGATCAAGCCCGCGGTGCTCGCCGCCCGCAAGCGCGGCGTCCTGTTCGATATCGGCCATGGCATGGGCTCCTTCGCCTTCAAGACGGCGCGCGCCATGCTCGCCAATGGCTTCCTGCCCGACACGATCTCCTCCGACGTGCATGCGCTGTGCATCGACGGCCCGGCGCATGATCTCGTCACCACCCTGTCGAAGTTCCTCTGCCTCGGCATGGACCTCGACGACATCATCCGCTCGGCGACCGAGACGCCGGCGCGCGCCATAAGGCGGCATGATCTCGGCACGCTCAAACCCGGCGCGGCAGGGGATGCGACGCTGCTGCGGATCGACGACGGTGAATTCGACTATGTCGACGTGACCGGCGAGCACCTCGCCGGGAAGAAACGCATCTCGGCGCATGGCATCGTCATCAAGGGCGAATGGTGGGCGTGAAGGGCTGGACAAACCTCGCCTCAGCCGCTAGCCAGTCCGCTTCAAAGTAGCTGGAGTTCTCCGTGTCCAAGACCATCAGCACGCATCATGCCTTGATCTATGTCATGGTCACGATCGCCGCCGTCGAGGGGCATCTCGGCGACCGCGAGCTCAAGGCCATCGGCCGCATCGTCAAGCAATTGCCGATCTTCCGCTCCTTCGACGCCGACAAGCTCACCCATGTCGCCCAGGAATGCGGCGAGATCCTGCAGGACAAGGAAGGGCTCGAGGCGGTCTTCGGCCTCGCCGCCGAGGCGCTGACGCCGAAGCTGCGTGAGACCGCCTATGCGCTGGCAGTCGAAATCGCCGCGTCCGACCTCGCCGTCGGCAAGGAGGAACTGCGCTTCCTCGCCATGCTGCGCGACCATCTCGGCCTCGACAAGCTGGTCACCGCCGCGCTCGAGCGCGGCGCCATCGCCCGCTACCAGACGGAGTAAACGGGGACGCTAACCGAAGGCCGTTCTTCGCAGCGCCGGCATGCGCAGCGCATAGAGCACGCCGCGCGCGACGAAGAATACGATCATCGACATCCACAGGCCGTGATTGCCGTAATACTGCTCGAGCGGCCACCAGGCCGCGAGGAACACGATCATCGACGCGAGCATCATGTTGCGCATGTCGGCGGTCTGGGTGGCCCCGGTGAAGATGCCGTCATACTGGAAGCAGGCGACGCCAATGAGCGGCGCCAGGGCCGCCCAGATGAGGTAGTGGCGGGCCGTTTCGCGCACCTCCGCATTGACCGTCATGGCGTCGATGAACCACGGGCCGCCCAGCCAGATGACGACAAACATCAGGAAGCCGACGACAAAGGCCCAGATCCAGGTCAGCCGCATCGCCGTCGTGAAGCGCTCGCGGTCGCGCGCGCCGATCGCCTGGCCGACAAGCGCTTCGGTGGCGAAGGCAAAGCCGTCGACGAGGAACGCGGCGACGTCGAAGAAATGCATGAGGATGGCGTTGGCGGAAATGATCACGTCGCTCGCCTTGGCGCCGCGCGCGGTGAACCAGGAGAAGACCAGGACCAGGCACACAGTCCTGATCATGATGTCGCGGTTGATCGCCAGAGTGCGGACGAGCTTGACGCGATCGAAGACGCGATAGCGCTCGAAGCGGGCTCCCATCTCGCGCAGGCGCCGGAAGGCGATGTAGAGGCCGACCAGGGCCGCCGTCACCTCGGCAATGAGGGCGGCGAGCGCCACGCCGTCGGACGTCATGCCGAGCCCCAGCACGAAGAGGAGGCTCAAGGCCATATTGGTGAGATTGAGATAGATCTGGATGACGAAGGCGGTGCGCGCCCGGCCCTGCCCGACGAACCAGCCGATCAGGCAGAAGCCGATCAAGGCGAAGGGTGCCGAGAAGACACGGATATAGAAATAGGTCGCGGCATGGCTTTCGACCTCGGCGGAACCTTCGATGAGGCTGAAGGTGAGGCGGCCGATCAGCGGCGACAGAAGGATGATCGCCACGCCTGCGACAGCGGCGATGATCAGCGCCCGCATCAGCACGGCGACGAGTTCCTCGGCATCGCCGCTGCCGGTCGCCTGCGCCGAAAGCCCGCCCGTGCCGAGCCTCAGGAAGCCAAAGCCCCAGTAGATGAAATTGAAGATCAGCGCGCCCACCGTGATGGCGCCAATATAATAGGCGCCAGGCAGCTGGCCGATCACCGCCGTGTTGACGACGCCGATCAACGGCTCGGTCACATTGGAGAGCATGATCGGCACAGCGATGGCGAGCACGCCCTTATGCGTCACGGGGGTCGATTGTGGGGAATGCATGCCGCACACTAGCGCGGGAGGCAAAAAGGTGGATACCGGTTTTTCTGGCTGCTGACAGAATCTGGCACCGGCGCGCCGCCAATCCGGCTATGCTCGCGCCCATGGACGATCGACCCTCGGGGCTGCTGCCGCCGGTCTTCGCCGACTGGTTCCGGTCGCGCGGCTGGAGCCCGCGCCCGCATCAGCTCGCCGTCCTGGAAAAGGCGCAGGCCGGATTCGACGTGCTGCTGATCTCGCCGACCGGTGGCGGCAAGACCCTGGCCGGCTTCCTGCCGAGCCTGGTCGAACTCACACAAAATTCCGAACGTAACGGCATCCATACACTCTATGTCTCCCCGCTCAAGGCGCTCGCCGTCGACATCGCGCGCAATCTCGAAGCGCCGGTCGGCGAGATGCGGCTCCCGGTGCGGATCGAGACACGTACCGGCGATACGCCGCATTCACGCCGCAAGCGCCAGCGCGAGAAGCCGCCCGACATATTGATCACCACGCCCGAGCAGGTCTCGCTCCTCGTCGCCGATCCGGGGGCGCCTCACATGTTGAAGGGTCTGCGCGCGGTCGTGCTGGACGAATTGCACTCCCTCGTCACCTCGAAGCGCGGCGTCCTCCTGTCGCTGGCGCTCTCGCGGGTCAGGAGCCTCGCCCCTGAGATCCGCCGCATCGGCCTCTCCGCCACGGTCGCCGATCCCGACGCATTGCGGGCCTGGCTCACCCCGCAGGCAGCGGGCAGCCGGCTCGCCGAGCTGGTGATGGGGAACGCCGGCGCTGCGCCGCACATCAGCATCCTCAAATCGGCCGAGCGCGTGCCCTGGTCCGGACATATGACGCGTTATGCCGTTCCCGACATCTATGAGGCGATCAGGCAGGCGCGCATGACGCTCATCTTCGTCAATACGCGCGCGCAGGCCGAAATGACATTCCAGGCCCTGTGGTCGGCCAACGAGGATCACCTGCCGATCGCGCTGCATCACGGCTCGCTCGATGTGGCGCAAAGGCGCAAGGTGGAAGCGGCGATGGCGCAAGGCAGACTGCGCGCCGTGGTCTGCACCTCGACGCTCGATCTCGGCATCGACTGGGGCGATGTCGATCTCGTCATCCATGTCGGGGCGCCCAAGGGATCGAGCCGCCTGCTGCAGCGCATCGGCCGCTCCAATCATCGCCTCGATGAACCCTCGCAGGCCCTGCTCGTGCCGTCCAACCGCTTCGAAGTGCTCGAATGCGAAGCGGCGCGCCAGGCGGCGGCAGAGGGTGCGCAGGACACCGAGTATCCCGCGGTCCACAAGCTCGACGTGCTGGCCCAGCACATACTGGGCCGCGCCTGCGCCTCACCGTTCCATCCCGATGAGCTCTATGGCGAGATCAGGACGGCCTGGACCTATCGCAACCTGTCGCGCGAGGATTTCGACCGCGCGATCGATTTCGTGACCCATGGCGGCTATGCGCTGAAAGCCTATGAACGCTACGCCAAACTGAAGCCTTGGGGCGAGGGCGAACTGCGCCTCGCCCATCCGCGCCTTGCCCAGCAGTACCGGCTCAATATGGGCACCATCGTCGAAGAGGAGATGCTGAAGGTCCGGCTCGCTTACATCCGCAAGCGGCTGGGCAAGCGGCTCGTCACCGGCGGACGGGTATTGGGCGAGATGGAGGAATGGTTCCTGAGCCAGCTCAGCACCGGCGATACGTTCCTGTTCGGCGGCGAGATCCTGCGCTTCGAGGGACTCGACGAGTTCGGCGCGCTCGCTTCGCGCTCGCAGGCGAGCGATCCCGCCATCCCCTCCTATCAGGGCGGCAAGTTCCCACTCTCCACCTATCTCGCCCAGCGCGTGCGCGAGATGCTGGCCGATCCCAAGACCTGGCCGGCATTGCCGCAGCAGGTGCGCGACTGGCTCTCTGTCCAGCGCTGGAAGTCGATCATCCCGTCGCCCCGCCAGATGCTCATCGAAACCTGTCCCAGGGCGCAGCGCCATTACATGGTGTGTTATCCCTTCGAAGGCCGGCTGGCGCATCAGACGCTCGGCATGCTGCTGACGCGGCGCCTCGAGCGCCTGGGCGCCCAACCCATGGGCTTCGTCGCCTCCGAATATGCGCTCGTCGTGTGGACCTTGCGCGACCTGTCGCTGATGATCTCGACGGGCCGTCTCAACCTCTCGCATCTGTTCGGCGAAGACATGCTGGGCGATGACCTCGATGCGTGGCTCGCCGAATCGAACCTGATGCGGCGGACCTTCCGCAACGCCGCCATCATCGCCGGGCTCATCGAGCGGCGCTGGCCCGGCAAGGAAAAGACGGCGCGGCAAACGACGGTGAATTCCGACCTCATCTACGACGTGCTGCTCAGGCACGAGCCGCAGCACCTGCTGATGCGCGCCGCCTGGGATGACGCCGCCGACGGGCTCATCGACGTGCACCGGCTCGGCGCATTGCTCAAGCGCATCCGTGGCCAGATCGTGCATCGTGCGCTCGAGACGGTGTCGCCGCTCGCCGTGCCGGTGATGCTTGAGATCGGCAAAGAATCCGTTTACGGCGAGGCCGATGATGCTCTCCTCGCCGAAGCCGAAGACGAACTCATCGACGAGGCCATGCGCCTTGTCTAGGGCGGCGCGCATAGAGCTGGGCGGCATCGATCTCCTGCCCGATCTCGCGGGGGCGCTCTCCGTTCCCGATTTCGAGGCGCTGCTGGTCGCCGATCTTCACCTCGAAAAGGCATCGAGCCTGGCCCGCCGCGGCATGCATCTGCCGCCCTACGACACCAGGGCCACGCTCGAGCTTCTGTCCTTCTCGCTCGCCGCCGCCCGGCCGAAACGGCTCATTCTGCTCGGCGATTCATTCCATGACGAGGAGGCGCACCGGCGCATCGATGCGCGCGACGTCGCCGAGCTTGCGCGCCTGACGCGCGGCATCGACGTCATCTGGCTCGCCGGCAATCACGACCCCTCGCCGCCCGAGGCGCTGGGCGGACATTTCGCCGAGGAGATCGCGCTCGGACCGATCACCCTCAGACATATTCCGGGCAGGCTCGCCGCCGAGGAGCTGGAGATCGCCGGCCATCTGCATCCCGCCGCCTCGCTGGCGCAGCGCGGCCGGTCGCTCCGGCGCAAATGCTTCGTCGGCCATGCAAGGCGGATCGTCATGCCGGCCTATGGCAGCTTCACCGGGGGCCTGAGCGTTTCCGCCGAACCCTTCCAGGCGATCTTTCCCGACGGCGAGTTCGATGTGTGGATGATCGGCGGCAAGGCCATCCACCGATTTCCGTCACGCCGCATCCGGTGAGGAGGCGGATGAGCGCCGCGGCAAGGCCGATCAATCCCTCCGCTCCGATGCGCGCTCCCCAGCAGACGGCGGTGCTCAGCCGAGCTTGGCCCTGAGCTTGGCCAGCAGCTCGGGCGTCACTTCGCCCGTGATCCGCATGCCCGATTGCAGCTCGAACAGCCGGATGGAATTCTTGGTGCGCGTTCCCATAGTGCCGTTGATCTCGCCGACATCGAAGCCGAGCTGGTTGAGGAGCTCCTGCGCCTGCTGGATCTGGTTGCCACCGGCGTCGGCCGAGACCGCAGCCCCGATCATCGGAAGCTCGTTCTTGGCCACCGCGGCGATCGGACGGTCCTGCCAGTCGGGATTGGACACAGCCACGATATTCGCCGCCTCGACATCCTTCTTGGGTGTCCAGCCAGCAAGGCGGGATTTGACCTTGGCGGTCACGTCCCTGGGCAAGGTGTTTTCCAGGGTCTTCGCCTTGGCGGCGGCATCCGCGTCATTCTGCCGGGCGGCAAGGCTGTACCAGAACATCGCCTCGCCCAGATCCTGCCCGACGCCCAGGCCGCGCTCATAGAGCAGGGCGATGTTGAACTGGCTGTCTTTCAGATCATGCGCGGCCGCCTGCGCGAACCAATGGGCCGCCTGCTCATAAGCGGTCTTCGACTTCTGGCCGCTGGCGAGGAGCACGGCCGCGTTGTGCATGGCGCGCACATTGCCGGCCTCGGCCGCGCGCTCATACCATTGACGTGCGGCTTCAAGATCGAGCTTGGTGCCGGTGCCCCGCTCATAGAGCGTGCCCATGCGGTATTGCGCCGGCGCCAGGCCCTTCTGGGCCGCCGCCGCAAACCAGCGCGCCGCGGCGGCCTGGTCCTGTGGCACGCTCTTGCCCTCGGCAAACCGGGTCGCGACGATGAAGGCCGCCTGGGCGTCGCCGTCCAGGGCCGCTTGCCGGAGGCTTGCCGTTCCGATTCCCGCCGGCAGGGCATCCGCATCGGTGATCGCAGCCTCGATCGCTGCCTTCGGTTCCGCGGACAGCGTGCTGATGAAGTTGCCGTTGTCCATGAGGGCGTCGGCTTTGGCGAGTGTCTGGTTCAGGTGCTCGAAGGCGCTGGAGCTGCCGGTCGAAGGCTTCGTCTGCTCGACGGCGGGCGGCGTCGCCGGGGCCTTTCCAGCCGGCTTCCTGATGAAATTGTTGTAGGCCAGGGCCGATGCGGCGGCGAGAAGGACCAGGCCGATCAGGATCAGGCGCCGGCGCCTGCCGGGATCGGCGGCTTTCGGGGCAGCGGCCGCCACGGGCGCGGCGCTCATGGCCGCGGCCGGCTTCAGGCGCTTGCGGAAGCGCAGCGAGAATCGCGAGGCGGGCTTCGCCGCCGCCTCAGCCGCTTTCTTGCGGCCGAGGAACCCGGCGGCCGAAGGACCAGGCGTCTGCTGGGCCGCCGCCTGGGCGGCGCGCCTTGCGGCGGCGATGAAATCATCCTGGATGGCGGGCTGCACCGGTTCCACCGGCTCCGGCGGCGGCGCATCGACCGGCCGATAGGCTTCAAGGCCGGGCTGCGCCCTGAGGTCGGGCCAGGTGTCGATGCCGGCGGTGGCCTGCGGCATTTCAGGTGCGGCTTCGACAAAGGGCCTGGCCTGCGCCACGGGTGCTGCCGGCTGGTCGCGCAGCTGCTCGAGCTCGGTCAGCTTGTTGACGATCTGCTCGAGCGTCTCATGCACGGCGCCCAGCGTTTCCTGGTTGCGCTGGTCGGCACTTTCATAATTGCTCCTGACCGTGGCAAGCGCATTCTCCAGCGCCTGCAACTCGCTGGACGGCGCGGCCTGACTTCCGGCCGGCCAATCCTGCATGAGGCGGCTCGCCATGCGGCTGGCTGCATCCTCGGCCACGTCGCGGGCCAGGTTGCGGTTCTGCTCCATGCTCTGATAGAGCTGATGGATCGATTGCTCGAGGGTCGCTATGTGCTGCAGCTGCTGCTCGGTATGGGCGAGGCGATCGGAGACGCCGGCGAACTCGCGCTCGATGCCGGCCCAGGCGTCGGCCGGCGGGCCCTGGCGCATCGAGGCGGCAATGCGGTTGTCGAGATCGAAGACGCGCTGCTCGAGTTCGGCGATCTGGCTGCCGACCTGCTCGCCGCGGCCCTGCTCCAGCCATTTGGTGATGTCCGTCAGGCGGCGGTCGAGATCGGCAAGCGGCCTCAGATCAGGCCCCTGGGCGACCCGCGCCGAGAGCTGCTCGATCACCACCCTCAGCGATCTCAGATCGTGCTCGGAGGCGGCTTCCGCCTTCAGATCATCGACCCTCTGGCCGAGGCTCTCCATTTCGGCCCGCAAGCGGCCCAGTTCGCCACCGTCGTGGCGGTGGGCGGTCGCCCGCGCATCGCTGAAGAAGCTCTGCATGCGGCCTTCGAAATCGCGCAGGTCCTTCTGCGCCGTCTGGACGGCCTGGCTCTGGGCGCGCTGGGCCGAGGCTTCCGAGGCCTGCTTCACCGAATCTATGCGGGTGGCAAGCTTGCCGAATTCACTCTGGACGAGCTTGCGCAGATCCTCCTGGGCCGCCTCCTCATGGCCGGTCACTCGGTTGGCGAGGTCGGCGATGCGGTTTTCGAGGCGCGCGATCACCGGTGCGTCGACAAGCAGGCGGTCACTGTCGATGGGGGCGGTCGCCGCATAGGCGACGTCATTCAGGCGCTCCTGCACCGCCTTCAGCGTATCGCGCGTCTTGCGGTCGCTCACCTCGATATGATCGACGATGTTGCGCACCGCGGTCTCGAGCGAGCGGTAGCCGGGAACGTCCTCAGGATGCTGCGGAAAACGGTCGGCGCCCTTGGCGAGCTTGTCGCCGAGCGAATCGAGGCGTTCGCCGAAATGAGCGAAGCTCTCCGTCGCCTGACGCTCGCTGGCCTCGACCCGGGCCAGGATATCGGCGAGCGAGTGTTCGGCCGGCGCCGGTCGAGCGCGCTCGTAAAAGCGACCGGCGGCCGTGTCCTGATCCCGGTTCGCCATGCGGGTCAGCTGCTCGGAGAGGTGATCGAGCTTGCTTTGAATGTCGAGCGCGGCATTGCGCGGTGCGGGCCGGCGCGGCTCGCCGTCTTCGGCCTGTTCGCGAATGACGGTGTTCAGCCATTCTCCCAAAGTCATGCCGGAACGGCGCGCGGCATGCTTGGCGGCTTCGCGCGCCTCGCTGTCGATGCCCTTCACGCTCCACGGAATACCAGGCTTCATACCCGCTCTTACCCTCTCGGACCGCGACTCAACCCCCATGGCGGATTGCGACCTCTAAATCGTCCTAAAGGTTAACGTTTTAGGTAAAATTTCCGTTAAGGTTGCTGCCACGCCTTTGCCTCTTTTGGGCTATAGCCATGCTGTACCCCTATGGCAGCCTTGCTGCCTTTCCATGATTTAACGTGGCTGGGGGTTATGAATCGCCGCCCGGTACCTATATAATAGGACGCGACGGCAATCGCCCCTGGGGGCACAAAAAGAACGGAGAGCACAATGGCTCAATCGACGGTTGCTGACCGGTCGAATCGGGATCGAACCTATTCCATCACCGAACTTTGCAGAGAGTTCGATGTCACACCGCGTACTTTACGCTTTTATGAGCAAAAGGGGCTGCTTCACCCCGACCGCCGCGGCTGGACGCGGCTGTTCAGCTACCGTGACCGCGCCAGGCTGCAATTGATCCTGCGCGGCAAGAAGGTCGGCTTCTCCCTGGAAGAGATCAAGGAAATGCTCGATCTCTACAATCTGCGCGACGGTCAGCTGACCCAGTTGCGCGTATCCTCGACCAAGTTCCGCGAGCGTCTCGAAGCTCTGCGCAAGCAGCGCCTCGAGCTCGAAGACGCGATCGGCGACCTCGAAAAGACCATCACGGTCGTCGACGGCATGCTGAAGGAACGCGAAGCCGCCGAAGCCACGCCGCGGCGCGTTGCCAATGCCGAATGACACGGGAGCGATAATTCGCTCCCAGAGTCTGGGATTTTGCGGCGGCTCGTTGGATCGGGCCGCCGTTTTCCGTGGCGATCCGGCCTGGATTGCGGCGCACCGGGCGGCACCCGCGGCGAAGCTCATCCGCCTCAATGGCGACAAGACCCTGATCGCGGGCAATGCCCTCCGTTACGAGTCGCCGGTCGGCGAGGAGGCCATCTTCCTCGGCCTCGACGCCTCGGGCCATGCAATCTTCGCGGGCGAATCAGCCGGGCCCCTGGACGGGGCGCAGGATCTGCGCAGTCTTGCCATCGACGGCAGGCTCGACCCCGCCGACCTCGCCACCCTGGCGCAGGCGCGCTCCCTGCTGCACTGGCATCAGCGCCATCGCTTCTGCGCCAATTGCGGCAACGAGACCGAGATGAAGGACGGCGGCTATCGCCGCCACTGTCCGCGCTGCACCGCAGAGCATTTCCCGCGTACCGATCCGGTGATCATCATCATCGTGCGGGCAGGCGATGATGTCCTGCTCGGCCGGCAATCCTCCTGGCCCGAGGGACGCTATTCGGCGCTGGCCGGTTTCATGGAACCGGGCGAGACGATCGAAGAAGCGGCGCGCCGGGAAGTCCTGGAAGAATCGGGAATTCGCGTCGGCACGATCCACTATGTGGCAAGCCAGCCCTGGCCCTATCCGTCGAGCCTGATGATCGGACTCATCGGCGAGGCGCTCAACCGCGACATCGTCATCGACAAGACCGAGATCGAGCACGCACGCTGGTTCTCGCGCGGGGAAATCACCCAGATGCTGGGCGAGCGTCATCCCGATGCCCTGAGCGTCCCCCCGCCGATGGCGATCGCCCACAGGATTCTCGAAGCGGCCCTTTAGGGCGGCGCTGATCTTCAGATTTCCTTGAGACGCTCGCGTCAAAGCCGGACCATAGTGCACTGAAGAGCGATCCGTAGCGAAAGAGAACTCCAAAACAGTCGCAATACGTTGTATATTAAACACACAAGCCGCTAATACGACTTGCCGCGCCTCTTCCTGCGTGGATAGGAAGCCAAAAGCGGTTAAACCTCGCGCCCTTGAAGCGCAAAGAGCCTGAAGGGGAATGCGAGATGTCGAAATCTATCCTGTACAAGCTATTCATGTCGGCCGCGCTGGCCGGTCTCCTGGCGTCGCCTGCTTTCGGCGCCGATCCTTCGGCGCCCGACGATGACTTGCTGTTCGTCGGACTGTTCGGGCTTGCCGCCGGCGCCCAGGATGCGTCGGAAACCGACCCCGATATCGACCTCTCCGAAGGCACCAGGCTGACGCTGAGCGCCGAAGCCTATGTCAACATCCCGTTCAACAATGCCTTCTCGGCCCAGCTCGATCTCCAGTCGGAATACTATGACCGGGCCGACAATGGCGAAGACAATCCGCAGGGAGCGCATATGCTCGGCGGGCATTTGAGCCTGCGCGATCCGGGCCTGGGATTGATCGGCATTTTCGGCGGCGCCGGTGCCGGCATGAACAACGACAGCGGAGCCGGAGGACAGGGGATCGGCTATCTCGTCGGCCTCGAGGCCCAGCTCTATCTCGACAGTTTCACTTTCTATGCGCAAGGAGGCTATGGCGATTTTTCCGTCGATGACGCCGATCCCGATGACGAAGGCTTCACCAATGGATGGTTCGCGCGCGGGGTCGCCCGCTACTTCCTCACCGAGGACATCATGGTCCAGGCCGAGGCCAGCTATGGCGAGACAGGTTCATATGTCGACGGCGTCGACGGCGGCGAGATCTGGAACTGGGGTGTCGAAGGCAAGATGCGCCTCTCCGAATCCATGCCGATCTACGGCACTCTCGAATATCGCGGCGGCGCTTACGGGTCTGACGATGACACCGAGGCCGGCGAGGAGCATGCCGTCCTGGCCGGCTTGAACTTTGCCATCGGCGCATCGAGCCTCCTGGACAACGACCGGCGCGGCGCAACCCTCGATACGCCGATGCTGCCGGCCCGCGCATCGGCCTGGACGGAGGCAATCGACTGAAAATGATGGCTTCAGATTGAAGGGGGCAGGCCTCGCAAAGGCCTGCTCCCCTTGCTTATTTGGCAAATCCCGCCATGCGGCGCGCGATCTCGGCGCGATAGGGGCTCGCCTTGTAGACGCCCAGCACCCGCAGATGCGAGGTGAAGAATTCGAGTTCCTCGAGCGCCAGCCTGACATTGCGCTCCGAGGGGTGGCCCTCGACATCGGCATAGAACTGTGTCGCCGAGAACTGACCCTCGAGTTGATAGGATTCGAGCTTCGTCATGTTGACGCCGTTGGTGGCGAAGCCGCCCATCGCCTTGTAGAGCGCCGCCGGCACGTTGCGCACGCGAAAGACGAAGCTGGTGACGACCGGCGCGTCCTCGGGCTCGGCATCATGCGGCGTCGGCGAGAGCACGATGAAGCGCGTCGTATTATGCTCCTCGTCCTCGATGTTCTCCTTCAAGATCTCGAGGCCATAGATCTCGGCGGCGAGGCGCGTCGCGATCGCCGCCTTCGTCTTGTCCTTCGCCTCGGCGAGCTCGCGCGCCGCACCGGCCGTGTCGGCGGCGACCACCGGCTTCAGCTTCATCGCACGGATCACCTTGCGGCATTGCCCCAGCGCATGGACGTGGCTGTGCACCGATTTCAGGTCCGCGGGCTTGGCGCCCGGGACCAGGAGGAGCTGGTGATGGACGCGCAGGAAGTGCTCGCCGACGATATAGAGATTGGACGCGGGCAGGAGATGATGGATGTCGGCGACGCGACCGGCGACGGAATTGTCGATAGGGATCATGGCGAGATCGACCTCGCCTTCCTTCACCGCGGCGAAGGCATCCTCGAACGTCCCGCAGGCGATCGCCTCATGGCCGGGATAGGCTTCACGGCAGGCAATATGCGAATTGGCGCCGGGCTCGCCCTGATAGGCGATTTTCGCTGTCATGTTGGAACTGTCCCTCAAATCAAAAGCGGCTCGCCTTCAGCATCTGGCGCGCCGCCTCGAGATCGGCCGGAGTATCGACACCCAGGGGCACCGAGTCAACGCGCACCACGGCAATGCTCATGCCGTTGTCGAGGGCGCGCATCTGCTCGAGACGGCGGTCGATCTCGCGTTCGCTGGGCGCGAGCCCGACGAAGCGCTCGAGGGCTTCGCGGCGGTAGGCATAGATGCCGATATGATGCCAGAAGCGCGGGCCCAGCTCGGGCGCCGGCCGGCGCTGGAAATCCCGGGCGAAGGCAACCTCGCGCTCATCGCTCAAGGGGGCGATGGCCTTGACGATATTCGGATTGGCGACATCGGCTTCATCGGTGATGGGTGCCGCGACGGTCGAGATATCCACCGCCTCGTTGACGAGTCCGCCGAGGCAGCGCTGCACGTCGAGCGGGGTGATGGTCGGCAGGTCGCCCTGCAGGTTGACCACGAAGCGGAACCGGCGCCCGGGATCGCGCAGCGACAGGGCGGCGAAAACCCGGTCGGACCCCGAAGCGAGGCCGGGCTCGGTCACGATGGCATCGCCGCCATGGGCCTTGATGGCACGGGCTATTTCCATCTCCGCGCAGGCCACCAGGACCTGCCCGACATTGGCCTCGACCGCCCGTTTCCACACATGGACGATCATCGGGCTGCCATGGATGTCGGCCAGGGGCTTGCCGGGAAGCCTGGTCGAGGCCATCCGGGCCGGAATGATGACGATGGTATTCTGGTGCTCAATCATGGGGTTAAGGCAGGGCGCGGCAAATTGGTCAGGCGAGCTTTAACGTATTGCGGGCCATTCGAGAAACAATTAGTTTCCGCGGCCACGTCGCGAAAATACAGGGAACCGGTCATCCGGCCTACCAATATGAATATGGAACTCAACAAGATTGCCGGTGCGGTTCTCGGAACGGCGCTTCTGGTGTTCGGGCTCAAGACGGTCACGGGCATGATCTATGATGCCGAAGCCCCGGAAAAGCAGGGTTATGCCATCGAGGTCGCGGAATCGGGCGGCGGCGAGGCTGGCGGCGGCGAAACGGTCACAGAATCATTGGGGTCGCTCCTGGCCAAGGCCGATCCGACCAAGGGACAGGCGCAGGCCAAAGCCTGCCTGGCCTGCCATGTCTTCGAGAAGGGCGGGCCGAACAAGACCGGGCCCGATCTCTGGGACGTGGTCGAGCGCCCGATCGCCTCGTATGAGGGCTTCGCCTATTCCGACTCGCTCAAGGAGAAGTCCAGCGAGAAGTGGACCTTCGATATGCTGAACGAATTCATCAAGAACCCGAAATCGGTGGCGCCCAAGACCAAGATGACCTTCGGCGGCATCAAGCGCGATGCGGCGCGGGCCGACCTCCTTGCCTATCTGCGCACCCTGTCGGACAGCCCGAAGCCGTTTCCGGCCCCGTAAGCCGCTGGTTCGATTAGTTTTACTACCTTCAAGGCCAGCCCCCGGGCTGGCCTTTTTCATGCGCGAATCTCACAAAGATTTAACCGGCCCGCGAGCCCGCAGGCGTTTTGCTTTCCGGCCAGGAATGCGTATCTTCGGGTAAAGCAAATCAGCGGAGTGCCCTGAACGATGATCCTTACCCGGCGCAGCCTCATCAAGACGGCATCCCTTCTCGGGCTGGGGCCGCTCGCGGGTTTTAAGGTCCTGTCGATCGAACCGGCAGAGGCGCAAACGGACGAACGGGTCTTCAAGCATGGCAGTAACATTTATGGCCAGCTCAAATACCCCGCCGATTTCAAGCATTTCGACTATGTGAACCCCAATGCGCCGAAGGGCGGCAGGCTGCGGCTTGGCGTCACTGGCTCGTTCGACAGTCTCAACCCCTACATCATCAAAGGCGACCAGGCGGCCGGTCTTTCCTACATAATGGAAACGCTGACGACGCAGAGCTATGATGAGGTCGGCTCCGAGTATGGCCTCGTTGCCGAAAGCACCTATCATCCCGATGATTTCTCATCTGTCGCTTTCCGCCTGCGCAAGGAAGCGCGCTGGCATGATGGTACGCCAATTACCGTCGCCGACGTCCTCTACGGCTTCACCTTCCTGAAAGAGAACAATCCGCAATACCAGTTTTATTACAAGAACGTTCAGAAGGTGGAGCAGACGGGTGATAACGAGGTCACCTTTATCTTCGACAGCAAGGGCAATCGCGAACTGCCCAGCATCATGGGTCAGCAGACCATCGTGCCCAAACACTATTGGGAAGGCACCGATGCCTCAGGCAAGAAGCGCAATATCAACGAGACCACGCTCGAACCACCCTTGGGATCGGGTCAATACCGTATTAGGACTGTCAAGCCCGGCCAGTCTATCACCCTCGAGCGGGTCAAGGACTATTGGGGCAACAACCTGCCGGTGAATGTCGGCACGAACAATCTCGATGAGATCGAACTCATCTATTTCCGCGACCGCGTCGTCATCTTCGAGGCGTTCAAGAGCGACCAGGTGGACGTCCGGCTCGGCGGCGGCACCAAGGAATGGGATACCCAGTATGATTTCCCCGCTTTCAAGAAGGGGAATATTATCAAGACAAGCCTACGCACCAAGAATGCGGAGCCGATGCAGGGTTTTGTCTTCAATCTAAGGAAGTCAAAATTCGTCGATCCGCGGGTGCGTCACGCTTTCAATCTCGCCTATGATTTCGAAGGTCGGATGCGCATTCTGTCTTTTGGCGATTACAACAAGCGCACTCAGAGCTTTTTCGAGAACTCCGAGCTTGCCGCAAAGGGCTTGCCGCAGGGTCGCGAGCTGGAAATCCTCACCCAGTTCAAGGGCAGCATCCCGGATGAAGTTTTCACCACAGAGTATCTGAACCCGATCAACGGCACGCCGCAGAACATCCGCGACAATCTGCGCAAGGCGGTTGGCCTTTTGAAGGATGCAGGCTGGTCGATCAAGAACAATGCGCTGACGAGCGACAAGACCGGCGAAGTCATGAGCATCGAGTTCTTGCTTGACGATCCGACTTTCGAAGATGTGGCGCTCGCCTTCAAGCCCAGCCTCGAACGCCTTGGCATCAAGATCACAGTGCGCACCGTCGATTCGGCGCAGTATGAGAACCGGACGCGCGATTTCGATTACGACGTCATCACCGGCGTCTTCGCGCAAAGCCTTTCGCCGGGCAACGAGCAGCGCGAATATTGGGGTTCTGCCGCCGCCGACCGCCCAGGCAGCCGCAACAGCATCGGCATCAAGAACCCTGTGGTCGACAAGATCATCGACCTCATCATCTTCGCACAGAGTCGCGAGGATCTGGTGGCGGCGACGCGGGCCATAGATCGCGTATTGTTGTGGAACTACTACATCCTACCCGACTTCTATCGTGCCGACAAATGGTTCCCACATTGGAATCGCTTCGGTCTGCCGGAGAAAACTCCAGACTACAATGTCGGCTTTCCTATCTTGTGGTGGTGGGACGACGCCAAGGCCAAGGCGACGGCAGCCAACAAATGAGATACGCGGCACCTGCCTGTCTCGCTTTCGTCCTTTTTGTCACTCCCGTCCTTGCCGAACCGCGGCATGGACTATCGGCCTTCGGTGACCTCAAATATCCAGCTGATTTCAAGCATTTCGACTATGTGAACCCGGACGCGCCGAAAGGCGGGCGCCTCGCCAGCCGCGGCACCGCGGCGATCGACACGTTCGACAGCTTCAACGGCTACATTCTCAAGGGCAATCGCGCCCAGAATCTCGAGCTGCTGTTCGACACACTGATGGTGCGCGCCAATGACGAGCCCGACGCCATGTACGGGTTGGTCGCGAAGACGGCCGATCTCGCCGCCGACAAGAAGAGCGTGACTTTCCAGCTGCGCGAGGAAGCCCGCTTCTCGGACGGCTCCAAGCTGACCGCCGATGATGTCTGCGACAGTTTCCGTCTCATCTCCACCGAGGGTCATGAACGCATCCGCATCGTTATCCGCGACGTGGAGAAATGCGAGGTGCTGTCCCCTTACCAAGTGCGCTACAGCTTCAAGGGCGAGAATACGCGCGACCTGCCGCTCGCCATCGCCGAGCTGCCGATCTTGTCCAAAGCCTACTACAGCAAGGTCGACTTCACCAAATCGACACTCGATCCGCCGCTCGGCTCGGGTCCCTACAAGATCGGCGACTACAAGCAGGGCCAATATGTCTCTTATCGCCGGCGTCCCGATTATTGGGCAGCCGACCTGCCGGTGAACAAGGGTCGTTACAATTTCGATGAAATCCGCGTGGAGTATTTCAAGGACCGCACCGCCGTGGTGGAAGCCTTGAAGGCCGGCCTGCTCGACCTGCACGAAGAGTTTACATCGCGCAACTGGGCGACCGCCTACGACATCAAGTCGGTAAGAGAGGGTCGCCTGATCAAAGAAGTGCTGCCCGACGGCACGCCCTCCGGCGCCCAGGGCTTCTACATCAATCTCAGGCGCCCGCAATTTCAGGATATCAGAGTGCGCAAAGCGCTCGATCTCGCCTTCGATTTCGAGTGGACCAACGCCAATATCTTCTACGGTTCCTACCAGAGGACCGCGAGCTTCTTCGAGAACTCGGCTCTCAAGGCGGAAGGCAAACCTTCAACCGAAGAACTCGCCATCCTCGAACCATTCCGCAAGGATCTCAGGCCCGAGGTGTTCGAAGAGGCCTATGTGCCGCCGGCTTCCGACGGCTCGGGCCAGGACCGCAAACTTCTGAAGCAGGCGGCCCAACTTCTCGCCGAGGCCGGCTGGACACGCAAGGGCACGCAGCTGGCGAACGCCAAGGGCGAGAAGCTCAGCATCGAGTTCTTCATCGACGACCCGGCAACCGAACGCTTCATCGCGCCCTATGTCAAAAATCTGAAACTGCTCGGCATAGAGGCCACGATGCGCAACATCGACCCGGCGCAGATGGAGCAGCGGATGAAGGACTTCGATTTCGACGTTGAGACGATGCGGCTGGTGGGCGGTCAGACACCCGGCGTCGAATTGCGCGGGCCGCTCGGCTCGCAATCCGCCAAAGCCAAGGGCAGCTACAATATCTCGGGCATCGCCTCTCCCGTGGTCGATGCGCTCATCGACAAGATGATCAACGCCAAATCGCGCGAGGAGCTCATGTTCACCGGCCGCGCCCTCGACCGGGTGCTGAGGGCCGAGCATATCTGGGTCCCGCAATGGAGCAAGGCCAGCCACTGGATCGTGCGCTGGGACATCTTCGAAAAGCCCAAAATTAAACCCGATTATGACAGAGCTATCCTCGATACTTGGTGGATCAATGCCGACAAGGCGAAGACCCTGAAGCGCGGCAACTAGGACGGCATAAATGGGCGCCTATATCGCCAAACGCTTTCTACTGATGATCCCGACGCTGTTCGGCATCATGCTGATGACCTTCGGCGTCATCCAATTCGTGCCTGGCGGACCGATCGAGCGTATC
The DNA here is from genome assembly GCA_964537655.1 of uncultured Aestuariivirga sp. Lineage (GTDB taxonomy): Bacteria > Pseudomonadota > Alphaproteobacteria > Rhizobiales > Aestuariivirgaceae > Taklimakanibacter. Next base: position 37,623 of record CAZICN010000002.1, on the reverse strand, counting down.
ATCGCGCAAATTCAGGGTACCGCCGTCGAGGCCACGGCGCGCATCGGCGGCCAGTCCGGCGGCGAAGTCGGGCGCGGGCAGGATGCCGGCAGCCTCGGCAGCAGCTCGATCGCCGTCAAATATCGTGGCGCCCAGGGTCTCGATCCCGAATTCATCAAGAAGCTCGAGGTTCAGTTCGGCTTCGACAAACCTGCTCATGAGCGGTTCTTCCTGATGATGAAGAACTATCTCACCTTCAATTTCGGCGAGAGCTATTTCCGCGATAAACCTGTGGTCGATCTCATCATCGAAAAGATGCCGGTATCGATCTCGCTCGGCCTGTGGCTGGTGCTGATCACCAACTTCGTCTCTATTCCCTTGGGCATCCGCAAGGCGGTGAAGGACGGCAGCACATTCGACATCTGGACATCAGGTGTCATCATTGTGGGCTATGCCATACCGAGCTTCATCCTGGCCGTCTTCCTGATCGTGGTCTTTGCCGGCGGCAGCTACTTCAACTGGTTTCCGCTGCGCGGACTGACCTCGGATGATTTCGACAGCCTGTCGTTCTTCGGCAAGGCGACCGACTATGCCTGGCATCTCGTCTTGCCGCTGATCGCCCTCGGCATCGGCGGATTCGCGACGACGACACTTCTTACCAAGAACTCCTTCCTCGACGAGATCCGCAAGCAATATGTGGTCACCGCACGCGCCAAAGGCCTCACCGAGAGCCGCGTGTTGTACGGCCATGTCTTCCGCAATGCCATGCTGATCGTCATCGCCGGCTTTCCCGGCGCCTTTCTCGGCGCCTTCTTCACCGGATCCCTGCTGATCGAGCAGATTTTTTCCCTCGACGGGCTGGGCCTCCTGACCTTCAATTCGGCGCTCAACCGGGACTATCCCGTCTTCTTTGCCAATCTTTACATCTTCACTCTGGTCGGGCTGGTGGTGGCGCTGATCAGCGATCTCACCTACACATGGGTCGACCCTAGAATCGATTTCGAGTCCCGAGACCTCTAATTTCATGACTTTGCTCAAGCTCTCCGGATTGAATCAGCGTCGCTGGACCTTGTTCAAGGCCAATCGGCGCGGCTTCTGGTCGCTCTGGATATTCCTCGCCCTGTTCGTGATCAGCGTATTCGCGCCGATCCTCTCCAATGACCGCCCGATCATCGCGTCATATAAGGGTGAATTACTGTTCCCGCCTTTCTCCGAATATCCGGAGGAAAAATTCGGCGGCTTCCTGGCGCGCACCGATTTCCGCGATCCCTTCATTCAGGACGAGATCAAGGCCAACGGATGGGCGATCTGGCCGCCACTGCGCTACACCTTCGATACCGTCAACAATGAGCTGCCGATGCCGGCCCCCTCGAAGCCTGCCTTCGAGATGGCTCGGGATGAAGCTTGCGCCAAGTATCCCCAACAGGCCGCCGATCCCAATTGCGTGGCAGGCAATCTCAACTGGCTCGGCACCGATGATCAGGGCCGAGATGTGATAGCGAGACTGCTTTACGGCTTCCGTATTTCGGTATTCTTCGGGCTGATCCTCACCGTCATCTCCTCGATCCTGGGGGTAGCCGCCGGCGCGGTGCAAGGATACTACGGCGGCTGGGTCGATCTTCTGTTCCAGCGCTTCATCGACATATGGACAGCCATTCCGCTCATTTACCTCCTCATCATCCTCGCCGCCTTCATCGAGCCGAGCTTCTGGATTCTTCTGTTCATTCTGGTGTTGTTCTCCTGGACGTCGCTGGTCGGCGTGGTCCGGGCCGAGTTCTACCGCGCTCGCAACTTCGAATATGTGCGGGCGGCGCGCGCGCTCGGTCTCACCAACACCAAGATCATGTTCAAGCACCTGTTGCCCAATGCGCTGGTTTCGACCGTCACCTTCATGCCCTTCATCGTCGCAGCCTCCGTGACCACGCTGACGGCGCTCGACTATCTGGGCTTCGGCCTGCCGCCGGGTTCGCCTTCGCTAGGTGAGCTCCTCAACCAGGGCAAGCAGAACCTGCAGGCGCCGTGGCTCGGCATCACCGCCTTTGCCGTCACCTCGGTAATGCTGTCGCTCCTCGTCTTCATCGGCGAAGCGGTGCGCGACGCGCTCGATCCCCGAAAGACCTTCCAATGAGCGCCCCCCTCCTCGAGGTCAGGGATCTCTCGGTCGCCTTTACGCAAGGCGGCAAGACCACCCTCGCCGTCGATCAGGTGTCGTTCTCCATCAGCAAGGGCGAAACTCTGGCGCTGGTCGGCGAATCGGGATCGGGCAAGTCGGTCTCGGCGCTCTCGGTGATGAAACTCCTGCCCTATCCATCGGCCTCGCATCCATCGGGCGAGATCCATTTCAAGGGTCAGGAGCTACTGCACGCCGATGAGAACGCCTTGCGCAAGGTGCGCGGCAACGACATCACCATGATCTTCCAGGAGCCGATGACGTCGCTCAACCCGCTGCACTCGGTCGAGCGGCAAATCGGCGAAATCCTCGAGATCCATCAGGGCCTGTCGGGCTTGGCCCGGCGGCGGCGCATCATCGACCTCCTGACCAAGGTCGGCATCCGCGACCCCGAGACCAGGCTAGAGGACTTTCCGCACCAGCTTTCGGGCGGCCAGCGCCAGCGCGTGATGATCGCCATGGCGCTCGCCAACAACCCCGACCTGCTGATCGCTGATGAGCCGACCACCGCCCTCGATGTGACGGTTCAGGCGCAGATCCTGAAATTGCTCAAGGATCTCCAGGCCGAGACCCAGATGGCGCTGCTCCTCATCACCCACGATCTCGGTATCGTGCGGCATATGGCCGACAAGGTCTGCGTCATGCAGCGCGGCAAGATCGTCGAAGCCGGCCAGACGGAGAAAGTGTTCACGCAGCCCGAGCATGCTTACACGAAGATGCTGCTGGCGGCGGAGCCCAAGGGCAAGCCGCCCGAAACGGACACCGCGGCGCCCGTCGTCGTTTCGGCCGATCGACTCAAGATCTGGTTTCCGATCAAGCGCGGCTTCTTCCGCAGGACCGTCGGCCACATCAAGGCGGTCGACGGCGTCGACGTCACGGTCAGGGCCGGCCAGACGCTCGGCATCGTCGGCGAATCGGGATCGGGCAAGACGACGATGGGGCTCGCCCTTCTGCGCCTCATCGCTTCCGAGGGCCCGATCGTCTATTCCGGTCGGCGCATCGACGGCTTCAATGCACGCGCCATGCGGCCCTTGCGCAAGGAAATGCAGGTCGTGTTCCAGGACCCTTACGGGTCGCTGTCGCCGCGTCTGTCGGTGCGCCAGATCGTCGAAGAAGGACTCATCGTCCAAGGCAAGGAACTCACCGTAGAGCAAAGGAACGAGCGCGTCGCTCAGGCTCTCAGCGAGGTCGGCCTCGATCCCTCCACCATGGAGCGCTACCCGCACGAATTCTCCGGCGGACAGCGCCAGCGCATCGCCATTGCCCGCGCTTTGGCGCTCGAGCCGCGCTTCATCGTCCTCGACGAGCCGACCAGCGCGCTCGACATGTCGGTCCAAGCGCAGATCGTCGATCTTCTGCGCAAGCTCCAGGAGAGGCACAATCTCGCTTACCTGTTCATCAGCCACGATCTCAAGGTGGTGCGGGCCCTCGCCAACGAGGTCATCGTGATGCGCAACGGGATCGCGGTCGAGCAAGGCGGCACGGCGCAGATCTTCGATGCGCCGCAAACCGATTATACGAAAGCCCTCATCGCCGCGGCACTGCATCTGCGCACGGCACCCTCAGGAACCGTCAAGCAATAGCCATGGCCCTGCTCTATATCACGCCAACCTGGCCGGTCGACATATGGACGCGGTCCATGCGCCGGCAAGCGCCCGACATCGACATTCGGACGTGGCCGGACAAGATCGGCCGCAGCGAAGACATCGAATATGCGGCCGCCTGGCTGCCACCGGCCAATGTGCTCAGGAACCTGCCCAGCCTCAAGGTGATCTTCTCGCTGGGGGCCGGCGTCGATGCGATCATGAAGGATCCGGCCCTGCCCGCGGGCGTGCTGATCGCGCGCGTCAACGACCCCGATCTCACCATGCGGATGAGCGAATATGTGGTCCTGCACGTGCTCATGCATCACCGCCAGCAGCGCCGTCTGGACGAGAATCAGCGCTACAAAGTGTGGGACAGTTTCCCGACCCATGCTGCTTCGGCGCTTCGCGTCGGCATCATGGGGCTTGGCGTGCTGGGCGGCGACGCGGCTCGAAAACTCGCCATGCTGGGATTCAAGGTAGCGGGGTGGAGCCGTTCGCGCCGGGTCGTTCCGGATGTAGAATGTTTTGCCGGAGCCGGGGAATTCGATTCGTTCCTGGAACGAACCGATGTTCTCGTGTCTCTCCTGCCGCATACGTCTGAGACGACCGGACTTGTCAACCGCGATGTCATCACCAAGCTCGCGCGCAACGGCCCCTTCGGCGCGCCTATCTTCATCAATGCCGGACGCGGCAAGCAGCACGTCGAGAGTGACATTCTCGCCGCTCTCGATTCGGGGGCCTTGCATGCCGTAACCCTCGATGTCTTCGAGACCGAGCCCCTGCCCAAGGACAGCCCGCTCTGGACCCATCCCAAGGTCATCGTGACCCCGCATGCGGCGGCCGATTCCGATCCCGACGCGATCAACGCCTATGTGCTGAGCCAGATCCGCCGGCATCAAAGCGGACTGCCGGTCGAGAATTTGGTCGACCGCGACAGGGGATACTAGTGTCCCGAATCCGAAGTTCGCATCATATCGCCGCGCCTTCCGAGCGAACTTCGGATTCGAAAGGACACTAGAAAATCCAAGATTCTAGTGTGGTTTTGGTTCAGAAATTCCCTCAAATCCTGACCGCAATGCTGGAGGGAATTTCTGAACCACCACACTAAGGATCAGTCCAGCCGCTTGATCGATGTGATCCTGCTGTGACGCGCGGCGATCCGATCGACCGCGATCCTCAGCGGCTCCAGCGTCACTTGCATGAAATGGCCATTGGCATGCAGCAGCATGCGCTCATCGGCCATGATGCCGACATGCCCGCTCCAGAAGACCAAATCTCCCCGCTTCAGGCCATCGAGATCGTCCTTCGGCAGCGGGTGGCCCAACTGCTCTTCCTGCATGTCGGAATCGCGCGGGCAAGACCGGCCCGCGGCCTGGAGCGACAGCTGCACGAGACCGGAGCAATCGAGGCCAAGGACCGACTTACCGCCCCAGAGATAAGGCACATGACGATAGGCTTCGGCTACCGCGACGAAATCGGCGGCGCTTTCGCCCAGTGGCGCCAGATGATGGGCGACGACAAATCGGCCATTGGCGAGATGGGCAAAGCGCTCATCCTTGCCTGTGACGCGCAACGCGGCGTTCAGGGTCAAGGTCACGGTGGGCTGCGACTTGATGTCGGGAGCCGGAAACATAAAGGTCGAAGGGACGGCAACGCGGTGCGTCGCCGCCGCGCCGACCGAGGCGAGATCATCCTGCGCGGCGTAGCCGACATAGCCATCGGTCTCGAGCTGCAGCCAGGCCCACCCCTCCCGCATCTCGAAGACGCGCAATCTCTCGCCCATCAGGGCCTGCGTGTCGAGGCGGGCATCGAAGCGCGGCTCACGATGCAGCGAGAGCAGCGGTGCCGCGACTTCCTTGGGCTCGCCTTCGACGAGCCGCTGGGAGCCCGTGACCTTCGCCCCCAGGCGGGCGTCGGCAATGTCGGGACGAATGGCGTGCAAACGAGGATCAACAGTGTTCATCTAAAATCGATTAGACCTGCTTGGCGAGCTTGCCAACTGTTTCGGCCAGGCGCTCGAGATAGAGCACGCCCTTTACAGTTCGTTGCACCAGCACGTTGCGGCGGTCCGTCTCGTCACGCCGGCGCGCCAGGAGATCGAGCTTGCCGAGCGAATCAAGCGCTCGCGTGATCACCGGCTTGGAGACCCCGAGCTTCTGCGCCAGATCGCGCACCGTGTGCGGCGGCGCTTCCAGATAGACCGTCAGCAGCAAGGTGATCTGGCGCGTGGAAAGATCGGGCTCGTCGCCGCGAACCAAATCAAGATTCACGTCATGCCAAAGCTGCAAAGCCTGCGCCGCCGACAGAGTGACGCTCATATAACGATACCCACCGCTCCTTTGCCCAATCGTTTCGGAGCCGTTTCATTTTGTATCAAGGCGCCCGCGACTGCAAGCTATTTGGCGTAGCGCTCACTGATCAGGCCAAAAAGGGCGTGAATGGCCTGCGCCTCGCCGCCGCGCGGCCGGCCGGGCTTGGCCGAAGGCGTCCAGGCGAAGATGTCGAAATGAACATAGGCCCTGGCGCGCTCGACGAAGCGCTTGAGAAACAGGGCCGCGGTCACTGATCCGGCGAAACCCGATTCACCGGCATTGTTGAGTTCCGCGACGGACGATTCGATCAGCGCGTAATAAGGTGTCCACAGCGGCATGCGCCAGACCGGATCATTGGCCGCCGTGGAATGCCGCGCGAGCGATGCCGCGAGGCCGTCATCGCTCGTATAGAAGGGCGGCAGATCCGGCCCGAGCGCGACCCGGGCCGCGCCGGTGAGCGTCGCCATGTCGATCAGAAGGTCCGGGCTTTCCTCATCCGCCAGCGCCAGGGCATCACCGAGGATCAGGCGGCCCTCGGCGTCGGTGTTGCCGATCTCCACCCTTATGCCCTTGCGGCTCACCAGCACATCGCCCGGCCTGAAGGCATTGCCGGCGATGGAATTCTCGACCGCCGGAATGATCACGCGCAGACGGAGCTTGAGCCTCGCCTCCATGATCATCTGGGCGAGGCCCAGGACATTCGCCGCACCGCCCATGTCCTTCTTCATGGTCAGCATGCCGGAGGCGGGCTTGATGTCGAGGCCGCCCGTGTCGAAGCACACACCCTTGCCGACCAGCGTCAGCTTCGGCGCCTTTGCCGGCCCCCAGGTGAAATCGATGAGCCGCGGCTTCCTTGTGCTCGCCTGGCCGACGGTGTGGACCATCGGAAACTCACGGCGCAGACGCTCGCCAGCCACCACGCGAAGCCTGGCGCGATGTTTCGCCGCCACCTTGCGCGCCGCCGCCTCGAGCTCGTCCGGGCCCATGTCGGCCGAGGGCGTGTTGACGAGGTCGCGCACCATGAAATGCGCCGCTGCCGCGCGCAGCAAGCCGGCGCGGTCCAGATCCAGCGGGCAGACGAGACGGGGAGAGGGCGTGGACGAGGACCGGTAGCGCTCGAAGCGGTAGGTTTCGAGCAGCCATCCGAGGACGGCGCCGCGTTTGTCCGGCAGATCGCCATCGATGCGGTAGGAAGCCTCGGGCAGGAGGCGGACGAGCCTGGCAAATTCAAAAGGATCGCCCCCGTCCGCCGCGCCATAGAAGACCTTCTCTAGATTGCCCGACCTGCCCGGCAGGAGTGCATGGCGCCCCGGCTGGCCGGTGAAACCCGTGGTCTTGAGCCAGGTACGGCCGGCCTTGTCGAGGCTGCGCTCGATCGCCGGCCAGGATTTGGGCGTCACCGGAATGATCGGGATGGCGGCGCGGCTCTTTGCGGCGGGCAAAAGGACAAGCGACGGATCTGGCATGGGATTCCTCGAAGGCGTGGGGAGACAGTCTGGAAGCAGCCTCATTAGACCAAAGCCTGCCTATGGTTAATGATTTATTGAGGTCTGGCCCCGAAGATGAGGCCCGGACGAGCGCTTGTGGGAAGGCGCCCGCGAATGTCGGAGTAGAGGGCGTATGCCGGGTTCCTGTCGATCTCACTTTGCAAGGCGTGCGGGTCTTGCGGCGTTGCTTGTCGCCTCCGCCATGGCGCTAGGCGCCTGCCAGAACAAATCGGAGGGACTGGATGGGGTCGATCCCCTGACGACGGGCAGCACCGCCCCCGTCTCGCTCAAGGAAACCGCCAAGCTTGCCAAGGGCTGGGAAGCCGATCCCAAGAATCTGCGCCTCGGCCTTGCCTATGCCAACCAGCTCAAGGGCCTCGGGCAGACCGATCAGCAATTGCAGGTCCTGGCTACCCTCGCCCAGCACCACCCCCAGGACCAGGCGCTGCTGACGCGCTACGGCCGTGAGCTCGCCCAGGCCGGGCGGTCGGCCGAGGCCCAGGATATTCTCTCCCGGGTCATCGCCCTGGGCAGCACCGACTGGAAGGTCTATTCGGCCATGGGCTCAGCCCTCGACCAGCAGTCGAAATATGCAGAGGCGCGCGACTACTATGGGCGCGCCCTCAAGATTGCGCCGGGCACCCCCGCAATCCTGAACAATCTCGGCATGTCCTACGCCCTCGAGGGCAATCTGAAGCAGGCGGAAACGACACTGAAAGAGGCTTCCGATCTGCCGGCGGGCAAGAGCGAGCCGCGGCTTCGGCAGAATCTGGCGCTTGTCGTCGGCCTCCAGGGTCGTTTCGACGAAGCAAGGCAGATCGCCAGCGCCGACCTACCGCCCGACCAGGTCGAGGCCAACATGGCTTATCTGCAGAAGATGCTGGCGCAGCCCAATACCTGGCAGCAGTTGACCGAGCAGCCGGCGGGATAGTCACCGCCAGCCGACACCCCTCTCCGCTTTCATCGAGAGCATCAGGCCGCGACGGTCGCGCCTTCGGCCTATTGCAGCTTCATCACCAGGATCGCCGAGGGTCCGAGGATCACGATGAAGATCACCGGCAGGAAGAACAGCATCATCGGGACGGTGAGCTTGGGCGGCAGGGCCGCGGCGCGCTTCTCGGCTTCCGACATGCGCATGTCGCGGTTTTCCTGAGCCAGCACGCGCAAGGCCTGGCCCAGCGGCGTGCCGTAGCGTTCCGACTGGATGAGGCTTGTCACCACCGACTTGACGATCGGGATTCCGGTGCGCTTGCCCAGATTCTCGAAGGCCTTGCGCCGATCGGGAAGGTAGGAGAGCTCGGCGCAGGTCAATGTCAGCTCCTCCGCGAGGGGAACCGACTGGCTGCCGATTTCGCGCGCGACGCGCTGCAAGGCGGCTTCGATCGACATGCCGGATTCGACGCAGATCAGCAGAAGATCGAGCGCATCCGACCAGGCACGCTTGATGGAGAGCTGACGCCGGCTGATCTTGTTCTTGATAAACAGGTTGGGCAGGTAATAGCCGGCCACCAGACCCACGATCATAGCGGCGAAGCGCATATTGGTCGGGACCTTGTCGCCGAAGACCGTGGTCGAATAGATGAAGAACAGGACACTCAGGACGAAGGGCGTGACGAGCCGCCATGCCAGGAAATAGACCAGGTGGCGCTCGCTGCGGTAACCCGCCTGGCGAAGGCTGTCGCGCGACGATTCGGCCTCGAACAACTTGCGCAGGTTCAGGCCTTCGACCAGCTGGGTCAGGAGACCGGGATGAGGACGGTCGCGCAGGCGCCCGACCTCATTGCCGAGCGCGGCACGATGGGCGGCGCGCAGGCGGTCGCGCTCGGTCGCGATGCTCTTCATGCGCGACTTCATCTGATCGCCCTGAAGCAAGGGAGCCGCAAGCGTCAGGATGGTCGCAAAGGCCGACAATCCGATGAGCAGGGTGATCAGACCCTCAGGCTTGAAGAAGAAAGCGAAATCCATGACAGCGCCTTTAGAAATCGAAATTGATCATCTTACGCATGACCAGGATGCCGAGCAGCATCCAGATGCCTGAACCGATGACCATGATATTGCCCAGGGTCGTGTTCCACAGCGGATTGAGGTAAGCGGGATTAAGAACGGTGAGCGCGCCCATGATGATGAAAGGCAGCGAGCCGATGATGGCGGCCGAGGATTTCGCCTCCTGGCTCATCGCTCTGATCTTCGCCTTCATCTTCTTGCGATCGCGCAGGACCTTGGACAGGTTGTTGAGGGCCTCGGACAGATTGCCGCCCGTCTTGGACTGGATGGCCATCACGATGGCGAGAAAGTTCACTTCCGCCAGAGGCATGTGCTCATACATGCGCTCGATCCCCTGCTCGATGGAGATGCCGACCCGCTGACCCTCGACGATCTCCAGGAACTCAGGGCCTACCGGAGCCGGCGTTTCGGCGGCAATGACCTTCATCGCGTCATGGATCGGGAGGCCCGACTTGAGACCGCGGACCATGATGTCGATGGCATCGGCGAAATCGTTGAGAAAGACCTGTTGGCGGCGCCGGCGCAGGAATTTCAACACCCAGCGTGGCAGGCCGAGGAAACCGACGATACCGGCGACAAGCGCCACATACCACGGCACGCCGGCGATCAGCGTGCCGAGGCCGATGACGGTCCCGATGACGAGGGCGACCATGTAGAACGCCCTCGGCGAGGTCTCCAGTCCCGCTTGCGACAGCAGGACGCGCAGCGTCAGCTTCTGTCGGCGCTGCTTTTCACGCTCTTCGAGCTGATTGAGCGATTCCTGCAGCTGCTTGCGGCGGGCATCCTTGGGATCTTCCGCCATGAGGCGGGCGCGCAGGCCTTGCTTGGGCATCGCCTTGGCGTCTGATACGAGGTTCTTGACGCGCTTCTCGGCGTGCCTGGCGCCGGAGAAATAGGGGTAGAGAACGGCAAGCAGCAGCCCGCCGACGGCCACCGCCACCATGGCGAGGAATCCCAATTGCCGCAGGCCGTCCAACTCCATTCAGCTTCTCCTCGGCGAACGCCTCTATGCCCGGTCCGCCGTCTCAGCCTTGGCTGTCGGTGCGTGCTTCGGCGCGCTCCAGCGCGTCAGCCAACCGTTTCTCCTCGTTGAAATATCTCGCCCGATCCCAGAAATGCGGCCGGGCTATGCCGGTCGAGCGATGCCGGCCGATAATGCGACCGTTGGCATCCTCGCCCATGATCTCATAGACGAACAGATCCTGGGTGATGATCACTTCGCCTTCCATGCCGATCACCTCGGTGATGTGGGTGATGCGGCGCGAACCGTCGCGCAGGCGGGTCGCCTGGATGATCACGTCGATGGAGCCGACGATCATCTCCTTGATCGTCTTCGACGGCAGGGCGAAGCCGCCCATGGTGATCATCGATTCGAGGCGCGAAATGGCCTCGCGCGGACTGTTGGAGTGCAGCGTTCCCATCGACCCGTCATGGCCCGTATTCATCGCCTGCAAGAGGTCGAAGGCCTCGGGGCCGCGGACTTCGCCGACGATGATGCGCTCGGGCCGCATGCGCAGGCAGTTCTTGACCAGGTCGCGCATCGTCACTTCGCCTTCGCCCTCGAGATTGGGCGGGCGCGTTTCCAGGCGAACCACATGCGGCTGCTGCAGCTGGAGCTCGGCCGCGTCCTCGCAGGTGATGATGCGTTCGTCCTGATCGATGTAACCGGTGAGGCAATTGAGAAGCGTCGTCTTGCCGGAGCCCGTGCCGCCCGAGATCAGGACGTTGCAGCGCACCCGCCCGATGATCTCGAGGATCGTCGCGCCTTCCGGCGTTATGGTCTGGAATTTCACCAGATCGGGAAGCTTGAGCCGGTCCTTCTTGAACTTGCGGATGGTGAGGGTCGGGCCATCGATGGCGAGCGGCGGCACGATGACGTTGACGCGCGAGCCGTCGGCCAGCCGAGCATCGCAGATCGGCGAGGACTCATCGACACGGCGGCCGACCTGACTCACGATACGCTGGCAGATGTTCAGGAGCTGGGAGTTGTCGCGGAAGCGGACTCCCGTCTTTTCCATCTTGCCGGCGACTTCGATGAAGCAGGTATCGGCGCCGTTGACCATGACGTCGGCGATGTCGTCGCGCGCCAGCAGGGGCTCGAGCGGACCATAGCCCAGCACGTCGTTGCAGATGTCCTCGAGCAGATCTTCCTGCTCGGCGATCGACATCGCGACATCCTTGAGGGTGATGATCTCGTTGACGATGTCGCGGATCTCGTCGCGGGCGCCCTCGCGGTCGAGCTGGCTCAACTGCGTGAGGTCGATGGCGTCGATCAGCGCGTTGAAGATCGTCGACTTGATGTCGTAATAATTGTCCGAGCGGCGCGGCGGCGCGCCGGCAAGGGGCTTCTGCGCCGGGGGCGCTATGGTCTGCGGCAGGCCGGTCCGCTGCCCGGCGGGCGGTTGCGGCATCGCCGGGCGGACCGGCGCGGGCGATGGCGGCATGGGCGGAATGCCGGGCTGGACCTTCAGATCGGGTATGTGCTCGGACGTGCCGCCCGGGCGCGCGTATTGTCCGTTCGACGGATGCGGCGCAGGCATTCCCTGATGCGTGAAGCTGCCCGGCTCGCCGCGCTTTCCGAACATTATTTCTTCCTCAGCAGCTTGCCGGCGAAGGGGAGCGTGAACTTGGCGGGCTTGACCGGCTTCTCCTGGCCAAGCAGCGACTGGGCGAGGAGGGCGATCGCCTCGGCCGCCTTGGCCTTGGCGGAGACCTCGGCCAGCATCTGGCCGTTCGAGGCCGCCGTGCCGAAGGTCTGTGCGTCATAGGCTATGGTCAGTGCCGGCTCGAGATTGATCGCCTTGGCGAAGTCGGCGACCGGAATCTCCGGGCGCTTGGGGATGCCGACCTGGTTCATCACCAGGCGTGGCGGCCGGTCATTCGGACGTGCCTGCTTGAGAAGATCGACGAGATTCTTGGTGTTGCGCAGGCTGGCCAGCTCCGGCGTCGCGGTGATGACGACCTCGTCGGCCTGCAGCAGCGTGTACTTGATCCAAGGCGCCCACATATTGGGCACATCGACGATCACGCAGGGCACGCTGTTGCGCACGGTGTTGAGAATGACCTCGATCGAAGAGGCTTCGACATGCACGTCGCGGTCTATGGCGCCCGGTGACGCCAGAAGGCTGAGCTTGTCGCCGCATTTCGTCAACAGCCGGTCGAGCAGCATCTGGTCGACGCGATCCGGCTGCCCCAGGGCATCGGCAATGCCTTGCGAGGTTTCCTGATTGAAGTTGAGGCCGGCGGTGCCGAAGGCAAGATCGAGATCGGTGATCACCGTATCGGTATCGAGCTGACGCGACAGGTACCACCCGACATTGTGGGCGAGCGTGCTCGATCCGACGCCGCCCTTCGAGCCGACAAAGGCGAAGATGCGGCCAAGCGGCTTGGCGGCCGGATCGTGGAACAGGGAAGCAATCGACTCGATGATTTGCAGCTGATGGACCGGCGCCACGAGATATTCGCTAACCCCGAGGCGCATCAGTTCGCGGTAAAGGAGGACGTCATTGAGATGGCCGATGACAACCACCTTGGTTTCCGGTCCGCATACCTGCGCCAGCTGCGACAGTTCCATCACGGCGGTATCGCGATTGGCCATCGTCTCGACGACGATGACATTCGGTGTCAGCTCGCTCTGGAAAACCTGCACGGCGGCTGGAATTCCACCCATATGGATCTGGACATGGGCGCGCGACATGCGCCGGTCGGCGGCGGCGGCCTGGATCGCCTGCACGGTACGCTGGTCGTCGCAGAATGCCCGGATGTTGATATGCGGCACCGAAGCCACGACCTGCTGGCCTGCATAGGCATCATCGTCGGTACTCAAAACGGCATGATTCATGACCCAAGCACCTCTGTCCGCATCACTGGACAACATCGGAGATTTTGATTTTCTGCTTCTGCTCGTCGGCCGAGGAGACCTCGGTACCCGCACGGTAACTGTCGAAGACCTTGGAGCGGCGCATCGGATCGGACGGCGCCGTCGCACGCGGCTTCACCAGGTCCTGCGGATTGGCGACCATCGCGGCGATGTTGCTCTGCTGCGAACAGCCGAAATTCTCGTAAGGAGTATTCTGCGACGTCTGGGTCATGTCTTCCGGCCAGGCGCCGCATTCCTTCGCATGCGCGCCGGACTTCGTCACGACGATCGGGTGACGCTCATAATGCGCGGTCGGCGTATAGAGATCGTCAATGTCGGGCTCCTCGGCCTTGCAGCCGGCGACGATCACGGCGATGCCGCCAAGAGCCAGCAGCTTCCACCCATTCATTGAACCCAGCATCTTCATCTGTCCTACCCTCAGCATCAATCGACGATGTAACCGACATTTCCATGATAGACGCCGGCCGGCTTCTTGCCCGGCGACCCGTAGACCTTGTTCAGCCGGCCAAACAGGATCCCTTGCCTGTCGGTGGCAGGGATCAACCCTTCGGTCGGCATGGCAAGCTCCTGCTCCTGGACCGGGTTGACCACGTAAGGCGTCACGATGACGACCAGTTCGCTCTGGTTCTGCTGGAAGTCCCGGCTGCGGAACAGGGCGCCAAGGATCGGCAGGTTCTTGAGACCGGGCGTTCCGGTGATGTCGGCGCGGGTCGAGTCCTTGATGAGGCCGGCCATGGCGATCGAACCGCCGCTCGGCAGCTCGACAGTCGTTTCGGCGCGGCGGACGTTCAGCGAAGGAATGGACGAGTCGCCACCGAGCGAGACAGTGAGGTCCGTCGCGATATCGCTGACCTCCGTGCTGATCTTCAGCGAGATGCGTCCCTCGGACATGACGATGGGCGTGAAGCCCAGGCCCACGCCGAATTTCTTGAACTCGATCGACGGCGGCTCGTCGTTGCTGCCGGCGACCGGAATTGGAAACTCGCCGCCGGCGAGGAAGTTGGCGGCCTCGCCTGAAATCGCGGTCAGCGTCGGTTCGGCGAGGGTGCGCAGCAAGCCGTCACGTTCCATGGCACGAAGGAAGACATTGGCCTGGTCGCCGCCACTCGACCAGCCGCCCTGATAAACGCCGGGGCCGATCAGGGGATTGGTGAAGGGATTGAGGTTCTGCAGGTTGAACGCGAAGTTGCCGATCGAGAACAGCGCCGTCGTGTTGATGCCGAGCTGCTTGAGGACATTGCGCTGGACCTCGGCGATCCTGACCTTGAGCATGACCTGCTCCCTGCCCAGCACATTGATGGTGGACAGGACCTTCTTGCCATCGGCATCGCCGGTGAACTTCGCCGCGAGGTCGAAGGCGAGCTTGGCTTCCGACGGCGTTTTTGCGGTGCCGGAGAGAACGACATTGTCGCCGACCGTATCGACCGTGATGCGCGAGCCGGGTATCGTCCGGCGAATGAGCTTCTGCAGGGCGGTCATGTCCTGCGCGACTTCCAGATCGAGGCTCAGTATCTGCTGGCCATTTGCGTCGAAGAAGAAGATGTTGGTCTGGCCGATGGCGCGGGCAAACAGATAGGCGGTGTTCCTGGTACGCACCACCGCATCGACGATGTCGGGATTGCCGACCAGCACGTCGCGGGCTTCGGCCGGCAGCTTGATGACGATGGATTTGTTGAGGCCGATGCGCACGAAGCGGCCGCCATTGGCATCTGCGGCATGGACCGACGTGGCGTAGTCGCCGGCGATCGCTGCGTGCTGGAGCCCTGAAGGGGCGAGAAAGAGAGCCGCCGCCAACGCCAGGCCGGCCAGCAGCCGGCGCCCGATGGCCCTGGCGCTCGTACCGCGATTGTCTGATATCTTCATCATCCCAGCCATGTCCCCAAATGCATTCAATTGAGCGAGATGCGGCGTGCCACGCCATATTTGATGATGGTCATTTCGCTGCTTTCCTTGCCGTTCACGTATTTCTCGCTGAGCTTCGGAGCGACGTCGGCAAGCGGAACGCCATCGTTCTCGCGGATCGAGCGCAGTGTCAGCGAAAGCTGGCCGATGTCCTGCGCCATCGAGATCACCTCGGTCTGGCGCGGGTCGAGTTCCAGGGTCGCGGTCTTGTCGGCGACGACGAATTCCTTGTCCTCCTCGCCCTTGGGCCGGAAGGTCTGGTCGATCGCCAGCACCCGCACATTGGTCAGCAGGGTTTCGCTCGAAGCGGCCTTCTGGTTGGATCCGTCATCGACCTTGCGGGTCAACAGCACGTCGACCCGGTCGTTGGGAAGAATGAAGCCGCCGGCCCCGGTTTCCGCCGAAACAGTCACCGAAATCGCGCGCATGCCCTTCGGCAGGATCGCCGACATGAAGC
This sequence comes from uncultured Aestuariivirga sp., assembly GCA_964537655.1. Classification (GTDB taxonomy): domain Bacteria; phylum Pseudomonadota; class Alphaproteobacteria; order Rhizobiales; family Aestuariivirgaceae; genus Taklimakanibacter. The sequence continues at coordinate 21,846 of CAZICN010000002.1, read as the reverse complement.
CGTTCTCATTGGGCATCACGAGTTTCTTGTCGAGGATCGGCTCACCTTCGAAAATGGCGCCGCGCGCCCGCGCCATTTCGTATTTCGTCTTGGCGTCGGGCTGGGCCTGGCTGGTGATCATCAGGCTCGACGTCGCCGACTTGGGCCATGACTGCCAGCCGATGGAGCCGCCGACCAGACGCTCGCCCATTTGCACGTTTTTGGTCGCGACCAGGACATCGACGGTTTCGAATTTCGTGACTTCGACGGTCTCGACCTTGGTCTCGCGTTTCCCGACCAGGCCCTTCGCCATGTAGATTGCAAGGCCGGCGGAGCCTATCGCCACGGCCAGAACGGCAAGACGCGTCTTGTTCATCGGACAACCTCACTCGCGCAGATCGGGCGATGCCGCGCTTTGCATTTACTTTCGCTTCGAATGGTCAAATTACCGTTAAGCTTTTGCTGTCTTTTGAAACTTACGAGGCCAGCGGCATCCACCAAGTGCCGGGAAAAGCGAGGATTCCACCGGCCGCGATGGCAACCCCATAGGGCAGGTCCATCTTGAAACTGAGCCAGCGCTTCATCCAGCCTTCGTCGCGCACCTCGCGCTCTACCTGGACCATCTGCCAGACCTTCATCACGATCGCGAGGACACCGCCGGCGAGGGTGGTGAAGATGAGGAAGGGAGCGAGCGCCGGCCAACCGAACCACAGGCCGGCGGCGGCCAGGAGCTTGGCGTCCCCGCCCCCGAGGAGACCGAAGGAGAAGAGGGTAAAACCGAAGACGAGGACAATCATGGCCGCGAGGCTGTGCCAGAAGATGGTTTCGGCAGGCATGCCGGTGACCAGCGCCATGGGGAAGAAAGCGAGCGCTATTAGAGCGTTCAGCCAGTTCGGGATGCGCAAGGTGAGGAAATCGCTCGCGCCGGCCGCGACGACCAGAAACGGCAGCAAAGTCTGGGACAAAAAGATAATCATGTGATCCATCCCTCCATCTGGCCCCGTCGCGCCAGAGATCAATCGGGGTCAGCGCCGTCCGGCAACGTCCCACGGATGGCGTAAAGGCCGCGTTAAGGGAACGCAGGCATGGCGCCAAAGGAAAACCGCCGGCTTTTGACCGGCGGTTTCCCGAGCTTCCCTGTTAGATGGAATTACGGGGCCGGAGCAGGAGCAGCGCCGATGCCACCGATGCCGGTGTCGATGTCGTTGAAGACGCCCTGCAGCGTGGTTCCGAGGTTCGTCACGGCCAGGATCAGCACGAGGCCGATGCCCGCGGCCAGAAGACCGTACTCGATGGCGGTCGCACCCGATTCGTCCTTCACAAAACGCATAAGCTTGTTCATCTGTCTCTCCAGTTTGATTCTCTTAACAGCACCGGCCCACGTCAGGATGCGTTTTGCATTGCTGTCTTCGTGAACCGGGGATGACCCTAGGCCCGAGCCTTTAACGGGTAGTAAATCCGGCGGCTTTGCGGCACCTGGCATACAACTTCTAAGACAAATGGTTAGCCGGCGGTTTCCAATAAATCTAAAATGCGAAGTATTTACTTAACGAGTGATTCATTCTCCGGATTTTCTATTTATTCTGCAGGTTTTTTCTGAATAATTACTTTGCGAATATTTCCATATTCTTTCGATCCACCAGTATATATTTGAGATCACCAAATATTGACCGGAGGAAAAGTCACTTTGGGTCAAAATAGGCCTTGTAGAACTTGTCGTCGAGGTAATGCAGGTGCGCCAAAGACCTCATGATTCAGGCCGTCCCCCCGGCGGATTGCCTTGGAGGACCCGCACCCGCGCTCCCAGGACTCCCTTCTGCGGCTCGATCACACGGGCCCGCAACGGATGCTTGAACGGCGTCGCGCTCTGGCTATAGTGCGCGCCGAATACGGGCGGTCAGCCGTCCACGGAAGGGTGGCCGAGTGGCTTAAGGCGCACGCCTGGAAAGTGTGTATACGTGAAAGCGTATCGAGGGTTCGAATCCCTCCTCTTCCGCCATTCTCACGATCGCGTCCCCTGACCTTTCCTGGCCCGAGTTTCCAGCCGCCGCCCAAATCGTGCCTTTCGGAGCATCGGCAATGCCTGTTACAAGGCTTCCAGACCGCTCGCCGGAAACTGTTGACGATAAGGTTTTCCTGAAGGCAGGCAGATCGAATGGCCACCCAGCACCAGGAACGCAAGGAACCTCGGCGCAAGGTCCTGAAGGACGGAAAGATCGTTTCCACAAACCTGCATGGCGCCATTGACGTCCGCATCCGGGATTTGAGCCAGTCCGGCGCGCTCGTTGAACTGCCGATCGGCACCATCCTCCCGGACTCCTACGGGTTCCTGGTTGTTTCAGAGAGCAAGCTCTACCCAGCCGTTACACGATGGCGCAAGGGAGAGAGGGCGGGCATCGAGTTCACGGGCGCGCCGAAGCCATCTTCCCTGCGCAAGTGGTAGCGTTCGGCATCAAAAGACGCGGCACTCTCCGATATCCGTTGCATCGGCGACACGTTCCAGTGCAGAGAAGCGCTCACGCTGCCTCACAACAGAATGATTCGGGACGGAATGGCTTTCTACGTATCGTTTTCCTCGGTTGCCCAGAGACGTCAGATTCATCTGGGCACTTGCCCGGATTGCAGAGAGGGACAGGCAGTCGACCGGAATATCCAGAAGAATACCGGCTGGTCACCCGCTTTCAGAACGCTCTCTGAAGCGCGAGCCTATGCCATGCGGATGTTTCCGAACTTCAAAGACGCCGGAGCATGCGACAGTTGCGTGTCCGGCGAGCGCGCCCGCAAGCCCGGCTGGCTTAAAAAAATGCGCCGGCGAATCGCCGGTCTCACGCGTCCATTGACCGGCGGCAAAGCGCTCGAGCAGAGAGATTAGAGCGCGACAACAGCGCCTATTCGGGTTTCCCGGCTCGCTATTCCCTCGAGGTGCCTGTCCAGTGCCTCATAATCCGTGGCAAAATTCCGACGAAACGCGCCAAAGGCCTCTTCGGAACTCCACCGATCAATGGTGAGGTAGACACCGGTCCCGCCACAACTGCGATAGAGCTGTGTGCCCAGAAACCCCTCGGATCTGCGAAACAGACGGGCCCATGGTCCATCCGATCCATAGGCAGCTTCGAAGGCCGGTTGCTGCGCATCGGCGACCTCGAATTCCCAGATAATGCAGTAACTCATCCAGCCACTCCACCCTCCAGTGCCTAAAAGTCGGAGCCTCGTAGATACGCTCAATGGCCGCTGTCCGCTACCGGCTAAGACTCTGCTCCTGACAGCTTCTGACGGTCTGCCGTTCTACACGGCCCCATGGAACATTCTGTATGCGGAACATGGACCGGATCGTAAGGGACCTGCATCTGGGGCCGCGGCCCGTGGTCAACCGAGCCTATGCGGGCCTTCGCCAGCGCGGCTACATCGTGTTTCGGGACGGATCACAAACATCGCTCTACTGGGTGAATGGCAATCCGCTGACCACGTTGCAACTCGTGGCGCTGGCTGTGATCCGCGGCGTGCGCCTGTGGGAGCCCCGTCGGTAGCCATCTCATCCGGAATCCTTCCAGCGGCGTGAGGAAAAACTAAGCTCCGACTTCCGGCTCGGGAGACTCCGGTTTGCCCGTTTCTGCCTTGGCGATGCGCGCCGGATTGCCGATGACGGTGACCTCCGGGGGAACCGGCCGCAACACGACAGCACCCGCGCCGATCATCGCATTGGCGCCAATGGTGAGCGAGGGCGCAATCACGGCACCCGTGCCGATCATGACTCCCGGCCCTATGCGGCAATGCGAGGCGATGGTCACGCCCGGGCCGACGGTGACGAATTCCTCCAGCACGCTGTGATGACCAATCGAGGCCTGACGGTTGACCAGGACGAACCGGTCGAGCTCGGTGGCCGCCCCGAGAGTGCTGCCTGCAGCCACCGACACACCCGTCTCGACATAGGCCGAGGGCGATATATGAGCGAGCGGATCGACGACGCGCGGGAAAGCAGTGAACCCTCTGGCCAGGGCCCAGGTGACGGACGCCTGGCGACGCTTCGGGGCGACATTGGAGAAGACCAGAGGGAGTCTCACAAGGAGATCCGAGACCTCCTCCTGGCGCAGCACGGTACGGAAACCGCGCATGCTCCATTCGCTCCTTCCCATCAGTATTCCGGCGACGACGCCGATGCGGAGGCGCGCCAGCGTCTCCAGAATCTCCGCCGAATAGGAGCTGTCGAGGCCGCAGAGGGCGACGCTTTCCGATCGGCGTGGTCTTGCGGGCCTTCTCGTCGCCATTCGAACAGCTCCGACCGCGCCTCGGTGACAGGAATGATCCTTGCGGTCGCCAAGATTTGCAGCTTTTATCATTCCATGCACGCGAATTCAGCGGAAGAGCCGAAGGCGTCGGGAAGCGAACAGTCGTCTCTGGCGAAGAAATTCTACGACGCGCTGATGGCGCTGCAATACGCGCCCGTGGAAACTCTCACGACTTTCCAGGAGAACGTGCTCGAGGACTTGGTCGAGACCGTTGCGGCGCAGAATGAATTCTACCGCAAGCGTCTGAAGCCGGTCATCGATGCCAACGGCAAAGCCGATCTCGCGAATTGGCACAAGGTCCCGATACTCTCCCAGGCCGATGCCGTCACGCAGAGTGAAGCACTGCGCGCTGCGGCAATACCCAAGGAACATGGCCGAATTTTCCGCTATCAGACATCGGGCACGACCGGCTCATCGCTCGCCTACTATCGCAGCGAGCTCGCCGACCTCGCCGTCACATGCTGTCAGCATCGCCATGTCTCGGCAATGGGTTTCGACTGGAGCAAGGATCTTGCCCTTATCCGCGCCTTCGATCCGGCCCTGCTGCGCTTTCGCCGGAGGCAGAAGGCGCCGTCGCAGAGAGAAAGCTGGGGACCAGGATGGATGCCGCGCGAGGGTCTCGGCACCATCCATCGGCTCAGTGTCTTCACAGCTCTCGACGCGCAGCTCGACTGGCTCAACGGCCTCGGCCCCGTCTATCTCAACACATTCCCGTCGAACGCATTGGCTTTGGCACGGCATGTCAGAAGAACCGGCAGAGCGAAGCCTGACCTCCTCGCCATCCTGACTGCGGGCGAACCCGTAACACTGGACGTCCGCCGCGAGGTCGAAGCGCGGCTCGGCTGTCCTTGCCGCGATCTCGTCTCGAATGCCGAAGGCGGGATCATTGCCTGCGAGTGTCCGGCCGGGCAGGGATATCACCTGCAAATGGAGCTGGCGCGCATCGAGCTCCTCGATCAACGCAACCGGCCGGTCAGGGCCGGACATTGGGGGCGCGTCGTCATTACGCCGCTGTACAATTTCGCCACGCCGCTGATCCGCTTCGACACGGGCGACCTCGCCAGGCTCAAGGGGGATTGCAGATGCGGGCGCCGTCACCCATTGATCGAGCTTGTCTATGGAAGGCCGTCCAATCTGCTGCGTGCCGGCAAATCGGCCTGGATGCGTCCCGATCTCGCCAGCGACGAGATCGAACGGCATCTTCCCGACAGCCGCTGGCAAGTGGTGCAGACATCGGCGAGGAAGGCGGAACTGCGCTATATGCGGCTGCCAGCCGGCAACGACGTCGACGCCGTAGCGGCGGCACACCATGTCCGATCAGCGCTGGGAGGCAAGATCGCGGTCACTCCTGCGGAGGTTGCGGCGCTGGGACCCGGAGCCGGCGGCAAATTTCTCGCCTTTGTCAATCAAAGCGGCGGCCGCAAGGGCTGACGGCTATTAATCCTCTTCCTTGCGCTGAACGCACTCGGAGGGCAGCGACTGTCCATCATCGGCGACCGGCGGCGGGCAGTCTTCGCCAATGCCCAGATCGCCCACCTGGCGCAGCAGGTTGAACAGATGCGGCGGGTCGTCTTCGCGGTGGCGCGCCATCAGGCTCTTGTCGTCGCCGCCGAAATAGATGCGAATGCCACCCATGATCGAGGTGTAATCGTCCGACCCGAACATGGCATCGGCGAACAGCGACACCGGGAAGCCGATGCCCGGCTGAAACTCAAGTCCGACGGCCCCCGCATCGATATTGAGGAAGCGGCGATAGCCGCCCGAGACCTTGAAGTCTTCGGTGATGTAATAGGCGGCTTCGATATCGGCGACCACATCATCGCTCAGGCCCTGGGCATCCTCGAGCCCGGCAAAAGCCGAGAGAGTAACGTTGCCGAAGTAGAGTTCCGCTTCCGGGCCGATACGAAAGATGTCGAAGCCGTCGAGATCGATGTACTGGGCGTGGACACCGAGAAGGTAGCTCTGCGGATCGCGCATGAAAAGATGGCCGCCCACGCCATAAAAGTCCGTGCCATCCAGATCGCCGCCGGCGACATCGATCTGGGCGCCGAACAGGCAGCCCAAGGGCAGGCTGAGCGTGCCGACGCCATGATAGCGCGCACCGTCTTCGAGATCCTCGATATAACCCCCGGCCGCCTCGAGCTTACCGTTGAAGCCAGAGACTGCGGGCACGCAGCCGGGCTCGATATCCGCCGCCAGCGCGGTCGACCCGAACAGGCCCGCCATGGTTCCGGTGATGACAATGCCCGTATGTGCCAGGTATTTCATGAAACTTTCCCCGTCTGGCATACCCCTAGGTTGCAGGATACTGTTTACTCAAAGTAATTCCAATGCTGTCACCCGCCTATTCATCACAATTCCGCCAAGGTGTGGCCCTTTTGTCACGCAAGGAGAGTTCCCCGACCTCCCGGTGGGCTTAAAATCTCTCAGACAAGATGTAATGCCTTGTAATTATTGATAAAATATCATGGAACCGCCGGTTCACAGCGGCGTTTTCGAGAATGATTTCCGTAAAACCTGGAAGGACAAAGTCATGAAAAAATGGATGATCACAGCCGGCGCGCTCGCCATCGCCGGAGCCCTCTTGGGCGCAAACCCGGCGTCGGCCAAGAGCGGCATCAAGATCGGCGCACTCAACTGCAAGGTATCAGCCGGTGTCGGGCTGATTCTCGGATCGTCCAAGAAGATGACCTGCCGCTTCAGCCCGGCGGGCGGCGGCAGGGTTGAACGCTATACGGGGAGGATCAGCCGCCTCGGCATCGATATCGGCTTCACCAACAAAAGCTATATGACCTGGGCCGTGTTCGCTGGCGGCAAGACCAAGCGTGGGGCCCTTGCCGGCAGCTATGGCGGCGCCTCCGCGGAAGCGACGATCGGTGTCGGCCTTGGCGCCAATGTCCTGGTCGGCGGCTTCAAGAAGACGATCGCGCTGCAGCCGCTCAGCGTTCAAGGCCAGGAAGGCCTCAATGTCGCGGCTGGCATCGCCGGCCTCAAACTCAGCTATTCAGGCAACTAAACCGCAATCAGAGATCACGTGTCTACGACAGATACGCATGGAGCTTTTTTCCGGCTCCATGCGTATAATAAGGTCCAGTGCGATCCAGAGCGCTGCCGTCAAAGTCGCTGGTCTTTGACGCAAGGAAGCAAATCGAGCCTTCGCCCGAATGGGCAGGCTTCATGGGAGGCCCCGAGCGTGCGTGTAACTCTGACCAGACTTGGCTTTTCACTCCTGTTCCTGGGATCGTTCGTTGCCGGCGCGCAAGCCGGATGCAAGAGTCCGCCAGCGCCGTCCGTCGACTGGTCCGGCTGCAACAAGCAGCTCCTGCAACTCGACGGCAACGACCTGACGGCAGCCAATCTCGAGGGCGCCTTCCTGTCCGGCACCGGCTTCTCATCGGCCAAGCTCGTCAACGCCAATCTCCAACGCAGCGAACTGGTGCGCACCTCGTTCGAGGCGACTGACCTCTCCGGCGCCAATCTCGAAAAGAGCCTGTCGAGCCGGGCCAATTTCGCCGGCGCCATCATGAAAGGCACCCGCCTCGTCAAGGCCGAATTCCTTCGGGTGAGCTTCGATGGCGCCGATCTTTCCGGCGCCGATCTTTCGGATGGCGAATTCTCGCGCAACAGCTTCAACAAGGCGAATCTCGCCGGCGCCAATCTTTCAGGCGCCATGCTGCAACGGGCCAATTTCCGCGAGGCCAACCTCACCGGTGCCTCCCTCAAGCGCACCTATCTCTATTGGGCGCGCTTCGAAGGCGTCGATCTGAGCCAGACGACGAACCTGACCCAGGCGCAAGTCGACATGGCGTGCGGCGATGCGCAGACGAAATTGCCGGCCGGCCTCACCGCACCGGCTCACTGGCCCTGCGCCGAGGATTGAAGCAGCAGTCTCTCGTGGCTCTGCCTGCGTCGTCCCGCGGAGCTACGACAACAGACCGTTCGCTTTCGCATATGCATTGAGCGGTATCTGCGGTCGGGCCCCGACATGCGAAATGACCTCCGCCGCGCCGAGCGCCCCGAGCCGCGCGCAATGCGCCAGGGGCAGATCGCGCGTGAAACCATAGAGAAAGCCCGAGGCGAAGAGATCGCCGGCTCCGGTCGCGTCGACCACTTGCGCCACCGGATGCGCCTCGACGACATGGATCTCATCACCCTTCACGATGACGCAGCCGGCCTCCGAGCGGGTCAGTGCCGCGATCGAGCAATCGCGGCGCACGCGCTGCATTGCGTCATCAAAAGTGTCGACCTGATAGAGCGACTTGATCTCCTTCTCATTGGCGAAGACGATGTCGATGTCGCTGCGGATCAGGTCGAGGAAACTGTCGCGGTGACGATCGACGCAGAAGGAATCGGAAAGCGTGATGGAAACGAGGCGCCCGGCACTGCGGGCGATGCGCGCCGCTTTCTTGAAGGCCTCCTTGGCGAGCGGCGGATCCCACAAATAGCCTTCGAGATAGGTGACCCTGGCCGCGGCGACGACGGCCTCATCTATATCGCCGGGCGCCAGATGGACGCAGGCGCCAAGAAACGTGTTCATCGTGCGCTCGCCATCGGGCGTGATGAGAATGAGGGAACTCGCGGTCGCCGGCCCCGATGTCGCATGCGGGGTGGCGAAATGTACGCCCGCCGACTGCGTGTCATGGGTGAAGACCTTGCCGAGCGGATCGGCCTTGACCTTGCCGATGAACGCCACCTTGCCGCCAAAGGAGGCGACGCCGACAGCGGTATTGGCGCCCGAGCCGCCGGAAATCTGGGTCGAGGGTCCCATGTCGTCGAAGAGTTCGGCGGACTCCTTCTCGGAGAGAAGGCGCATCATGCCCTTGGTGACGTTGTGGCGGGCGAGGAAGCTCTCCTCGACACGCGAGAAGACGTCGACAATTGCATTGCCGATGGTAAGGACATCGAAAGTCGGCTTGGTCATGATTGCCTATGGGGAGATTGAGTGAGAGGCCGAGCCCCTACAGGATCACACCCCCTCAGGCAAGACGGGCGCTCAGGCCTCGGTCTTGTGCGCGCGCGGCTCCGGACCCTCCGGCGTCCCCGGCTCCGCCGACGTCTTGCCTCTGCCACCCAGCTGGCGATGGACGAATTCACGGCCGCCCTGGGCGATGACATAGAGGCCCGGAATGACGAAGATGCCGAGCAGGCTCGCCGCGATCATGCCACCGAACACCGCCGTGCCGACGGCGCGCTGGGTAGCGGCGCCCGCGCCGGACGCTATCACCAGCGGCACTAGGCCGAGGATGAAAGCGAAGGACGTCATCATCACGGCCCGGAAGCGCAGATTGGCGCCCTCGATCGCGGCATCGGCTATGGCGACGCCCAGGCGGCGCTGCTCCATCGCGAATTCGACGATGAGGATCGCGTTCTTGGCGGCCAGGGCGATCAGTACGACGATGCCGATCTGAGCATAGACATTGTTGTCGAGGCCGGCGAATTTCAGCGCCAGCATTGCGCCAAGGAGACCCGCGGCGACCGAGACGAGGACGGCCAGGGGAATGGTCCAGCTCTCATAGAGGGCGACGAGGAAGAGATAGGCGAACAGCACCGCCAGCGCCAGGATGGCCGCCGTCTGGCCGCCCGCCTCCTTCTCCTGCAGGGCGGTGCCCGTCCACTCATAGCTGTAGCCCGGCGGCAGTGTCGCTCGCGCGACTTCTTCCATGGCGGCGATCGCTTCGCCGGATGAGAGGCCTGGCGCCGGGCCGCCATTGATGGTGACGGAGCGCAGATTGTTGTAGCGGGTCATGCCGGAAGGGGCGAAGGAGAGCTCGATGTCGGCCAAGGCCCGCAGCGAGACGAGTTCGCCCGAGCTCGAGCGCACCCGCACCAGGTAGATGTCGTCAGGAGTCATGCGGCTTTCGGCGTCGGCCTGCACCTTGACCTGCCAGGTGCGGCCGAAAAGATTGAAGTCGTTCACATAACTGCCGCCCAGCGCGATCTGCAGAGCGTTGTAGATGTCGACAATGGCAACGCCCAGCGTCTGGGCGCGCTCACGGTCGACCTTGACGGTGAATTGCGGCGTGGCGGCGCTGAAAGTGGTGAACACGCCGGCAAGACGGGGATCCTGATTGGCGGCGATGCTCAGGCCGCGCGCCACGGCGGCGATATCGGCCGGCGGCGCGCCGCCGTCGCTCTGCAACTGGAACTCGAAGCCGGAGCCGGTGCCGAGGCCCTGGATCGGCGGCGGATTGAAGGGGAAGATGCTGGCCGCGGCGATCGACTGCAGGTCTTGGCGCAATTGCGCGATGGCGGCGAAGGCCGTCATGTCGGGGCTCTTGCGCTCCTCGAACGGCTTGAGGAGGACGACGAAGAACGCCTTGTTCGGCAGAGCCAGCCCGTCGAGGATGCTGTAGCCGCTGACGGTGAAATAGGATTGCGTCCACGGCTTCTCGGCGATCAGCGCCTCGACGCGCTTGACGATCGCTGCGGTGCGCTCGGTGGAAGCGGAATCAGGCAGTTGAATCTCGCCCATGAAGGCGCCCTGGTCCTCATTGGGGAGAAAGCCGGTCGGGATCGTCTTGGCGAGCCAGCCGGCGGAGCCGGCAAAGACGCCGACCAGCACCAGCGCCAGCACGGCGCGCCGCGCCAGCGGACGCACCAGCGCCACATAGCCGCCTTTCGCCCCCTCGACGCCCCGGTTGAACAGCTTGAATATTCCGCGCGGCGGGCCGCGATGGCGAAGAAGCAGCGCGCACAGCGCCGGCGACAGGCTCAGCGCATTGATGGCCGAGATCACCATCGCCACCGAAACGGCGACGGCGAATTGCATATAGAGCTGGCCGGTGATGCCCGGGATGAAGGCGGTCGGCACGAAGACCGAGAGCAGCACCAGCGTGATGGCGATGATCGGACCGGTGATCTGGCCCATCGCCTTCTCTGTCGCCTCGGCGGGCGACAGCTCGGGATGCTGCTCGAGGACATGCTCGACATTCTCGACGACGACGATCGCATCATCGACGACGATGCCGATCGCCAGCACGAGCGCCAGCAGCGAGATCGTGTTGAGCGAGAAGCCGGCGGCAAGCAGCACCGCCAGAGTGCCGACGAGAGCGACCGGCACGGCGATGATCGGGATGAAGGTGGCGCGGAAATTGCCGAGAAACACCAGCACGACCAGCGCCACCAGCACGAAGGCCTCGATCAGCGTAGCCTTGACGCTCTCCATCATCTTCTCGACGAAGACGGTCGAGTCATAGGCGACGGCGTAGTCGATATCCTCGGGAAAATCCGCCTTGAGCGCTTCCAGCGTCCGGCGGACTCCTTCGGCGGTCGCCAGCGCATTGGCGCCCGGCGCCTGGTAGATGCCGACGCCAGCCGTCGGCTTGCCATTGAATTGCGCGTTGGCGTCCGACTGCTTGGACCCGAGTTCGACACGGGCGACGTCCTTGACGGTGACGAGGCCGCCCGCCGATGTGGCTCGGATGACGATCTTCTCGAACTCGGCCGGATCGACCAGCCGTCCCTGGGCGGTGAGGTTGATCTGCAGTGCGGTATCCTTGACCAGAGGTGCGGCACCGATGCGCCCGACGGCCGCCTGCACATTCTGCTGCTGGATCGCCGCAACCACGTCGGTCGAAGTCAGCCCCAGGCTCGCCAGGCGATCCATGTCGAGCCAGACGCGCATCGAATAGTCCTGGGCGCCGAACATCGAAGCCTGTCCGACGCCCGGCACGCGGCCAAGGCGGTCGATGATGTTGATGGTCACGTAGTTCGACAGGAACAGCGCGTCACGCGTGCCGTTAGGCGAGTAGAAGCTCACGACCTGCAGCATGGCCGATGACTTCTTCTGCACCACGACGCCGTTGCGCTGCACTTCGGCGGGCAGCTGTGACAGAACCTGGTTGACCCGGTTCGAGACATTGACGGCGTTGAGATCGGGATCGGAGCCTACGGCGAAGCTGATGCTCAGCGTATAGGTGCCGTCGGCGCCCGAGGTCGATTTCATATAGAGCATCTTGTCGACGCCATTGGCGGCGGGCTCGATGATCTGGGCGACCGAAGCCTCGACGGCCGCAGCGTCAGCACCTGGATAGACGGCCGAAACCTGCACCTGCGGCGGCACGATGTCGGGGAACTGCGCCACCGGCAAGGCGAAATAGGCGATGATGCCGGCAATGGTGATGACGATCGATATCACGAAGGCCAGCCTCGGCCTGCGGATGAAGACGGAAGAGATCATGTGCCCCTCCCGCCGCTAGTTGACAGGCTCGGCGCGCTGCGCGGCGACTTCCATGCCGGCCCGGACGCGCTGCAGGCCTTCGGTGATGACCAGCTCGCCCTCCTTGAGCCCGTCAGTGATCACGATCCGGCCCTCGCGCTGCGCGCCGGTCTTGACCCGGCGCTGCTCGACCTTGTTCGCCTGATCGACGACGAAGAGATAGGATCCGGCCTGATCGACCGCCAACGCCGCTTGCGGCACGACGACCGACGGCGCCTCATTGGCGCGCTCGACCACGACCCTGATCGTCTGACCGTCGGTCAGGACATGCTGGGGGTTGGGGAAGACCGCTCGGATCAACTGGCTGTCGGTCTTGTCATCGACGACCACATCGACGAAATCGATCTTGCCTGCCTGCTCATACAGACTGCCATCGGCGAGCCTCAGCCTGACCGTGACCTCGCCGCCACCGCTCTTGCGATAATCGAGCACCTCGCGCTGGGTGACCTGGAAGACGGCGCGTATCTCGTCGTCGCGCACGATGGTCGCGAGGACGCCCGAGGACGGATCGACCAGATTGCCCTTGGTGAAGGCGGTCCGCCCGACACGGCCGGGAATCGGCGCCTTGACCGTCGTGTAGGACAATTGGATCTGGGCCTCGCGCAGCGCCGCCTCCATCTGCAGGACCGATGCCCTGGCCTTTGCCGCATCCGCCTTGCGCTGATCGACTTGGGACAGGGCGATGGTCTTCGATTTCAGGAGGTCGAGGCCGCGCTGCAGATTGAGCTCGGCATTCTCGAGATCCGCCTTGGCGGAGGCGAGCTGGGCCTCGCGCTGGTCGATGGTCGCCTGGAACGGATCGGGCTCGATCGCGAACAGCGTCTGACCCTCCGTGACGGTGTCGCCATCCTTGAATTCGACCGCTTTCAGGAAGCCCTCGACACGGGCGCGCAACTCCACCTTCTCGATGGCCTCGACGCGGCCGACAAAGTCGGCGCGCTGCGCGATCACCTGCATCTGCGCCGGCTCGACGACGACCGCCGGAGGTGCCGCCTGCTGCTGGGCCTCTGCCGTGCCGAGAGAAAGGGCCGCCACAAGAATGAGACCACTTGCCAGCTTCCGCATCGCCGCCCTCGTATTAACCACCACTGCGCCTCGACAACCCAAGCTATGCGATAAACCTCGCAAGCGCAATCAAGGGTTCCCCTTCAAACCAACATGACGGCCCATTATCTTGGCAGCCATGATCAAAGCCGCATTCACCGCCCTCGCCGACGTCCTGTCCCCTGACTTCCGTAACGTCCTTTTCAAGGCGATCGGCCTTGCCGTCGCCCTCCTCATCGCGGTCATCGCCGGCACGGTGATCCTGCTCGACATGCTGAAGCTCGCGCCCTGGGGCTGGGGCAACAACATCATCGAGGTCGTGGCCGGCCTCGGCATGACGATGCTCGCCTTCTTCATGATCGCGCCGGTGACGGCGTTGTTCGCCGGGCTCTATCTCGATCGCATCGCGGCACTCGTCGAGCGCAAGCACTATCCGAAGGACCAGCCCGGGCGCGAATTGCCGACCATCAAGGCGATCATGCTCGGCCTGCAATTCGGCCTTCTCGTCCTCATCGTCAATCTGGCGGTGCTGCCGATGCTGCTGTTCGGCATCGGCGCCATCATCCTGCTCCTCGTCAATGCCTATCTGCTCAGCCGCGAATATTTCGAGATGGCGGCGATGCGCCACATGCCGATGGAAGAGGCGAGGCTGCTGCGCAAGGAAAACGCGCCGCAGATCTTCGCCGCCGGCCTTGTCCCGGCGGCGCTCGCCCTCGTCCCCTTCGTCAATCTCGCCGTGCCCTTGTTCTCGACCAGCTATTTCGTGCACATCTTCAAGGGGCTGAAGCGGTCTTCGGCGTGAACAGGCAGAGATCGGCGATCAGGCAGCGCGGGCATTCGGGCTTGCGCGCCTTGCAGACATAGCGGCCATGCAGGATCAGCCAGTGATGGGCGTGGCGCTTGTATTCGGCGGGCACGGTCTTTTCGAGCTTCAATTCCACCTCGAGCGGCGTCTTGCCGGGCGCGAGGCCGGTGCGGTTGCCGAGGCGGAAGAGATGGGTGTCGACGGCAATGGTGGGCTCGCCGAAGGCTATGTTCAGGACGACATTGGCGGTCTTGCGGCCGACTCCCGGCAGCTCTTCGAGCTGAGCGCGGTCGCGCGGCACTTCGCTCCCATGTTTCTCGATCAGGATTTCGGACAGGCGGATCACATTCTTCGCTTTCATGCGATAGAGGCCGATGGTGCGGATATGGGAGATGAGCTCCGCTTCGCCGAGCTCGACCATTTTTTCCGGCGTGTCGGCGACCTTGAACAGGGGGCCCGTCGCGCGGTTGACGCCAATGTCGGTGGCTTGCGCGGAAAGGACGACCGCCACCAGGAGCGTATAGGGATTTACATAGTCGAGCTCGCCTTCAGGCGCCGGATCGGCCTCGGCGAAGCGACGAAACATCTCAGCGATCTGATCGGGTTTGAGCCGCCGCGGCGCCATGATTCTTGCCTCCCTCCCTTTGGTGACCAGAGCCCAGCTTGGCGCTAAGATCAAGCCATGGAGAGAGACCCGTCCCAGATCTTCCGCGCGACGCTGCGGCCGCACCGCTCGTTGAGCCGGAAGGGATTCGTGATCCTGATGGCGGGGCTCATCGGCCTCAATTTCGTGGCCGGCACGGCCTTCTATCTGCTCGGCGCCTGGCCGGTGGCTCCTTTCCTCGGCCTCGATGTCGCCCTGGTATGGTGGGCCTTCCGCAAGAACTATTCCGACGCGCTCAGGGAGGAGCGGATCGAGGTGAACGAGCACGAGCTGGTGCTCAGGCGCTTCGACCACGATCACCAGCGCGAAGAGCTGCACTTCACCCGCGCCTGGGTCAAGGTCGAGCTCGAGGAAGACAAGGCGCGCGAGCTGATCGGCAGCCTGTTCCTGCGCTTCAAGGGACAGCGCACCGAGATCGGCCGGTTCCTAGCCGCCCATGAGCGTGCGGAATTCGCCCGCCTGCTGCGCCACGCGCTGGCAAAACCCCATATTTAGAATGATTTAGAGACGGCAAGAATCGGGTGGTCTAGGCACCGGAGACTTCCTAGATTTGGCGCATGACCGAGATCGAAACCCTCTCCACGCCCGCCCGCGACTATGAGATCGTGAAGAAGACGCTCGCCTTCATTCACGAGAACTGGCGCGAGCAGCCCTCGCTCGATGCGATCGCCGAGCAGGCCGAGCTCAGCCCGACGCATCTGCAAAGGCTGTTCACGCGCTGGGCGGGCCTCAGCCCCAAGGCGTTCCTGCAGGCGGTGACTCTCGACCATGCGCGCAGCCTTCTGCGCGATTCAGCCTCGATCCTCGACACCGCCTATGAGGTGGGCCTGTCGGGTCCGGGCCGCCTGCATGATCTCTTCGTCACCCATGAAGGCATGACGCCTGGCTTCTACAAACTCGGCGGCAAGGGTCTCACCCTGCGCTTCGGCTTCCATGATTGTCCCTTCGGGCGCGCGCTGGTGATGATCACCGACCAGGGCCTTGCCGGCCTCGCCTTCGCCGATGACGGCCAAGAGAAGGATACGCTCCTCGACATGCAGTCGCGCTGGCCAGGAGCCGCCTATATCGAGGACTGGCTTGCCACCAAGCCCTATGCCGACCGCATCTTCAAGCCGGAGAACTGGCGCCGCGACCAGCCGCTGCGCGTCGTCTTCATCGGCACGGATTTCGAGATCCGCGTATGGGAGACGCTGTTGCGCATCCCGCTCGGCAAGCGCTCGACCTATTCCGATGTCGCCAACCATATCGGCAAGCCCAAGGCGGCGCGCGCCGTCGGCGCCGCGGTCGGGCGCAATCCGGTCTCCTTCGTCGTGCCCTGTCACCGCGTGCTCGGCAAATCGGGAAGCCTGTGCGGCTATCACTGGGGACTGACGCGCAAGCGCGCCATTCTTGGCTGGGAGGCCGGCATCAGCGCCAAAGCAGCGTGATCAGGAAAAGTGATGCCGGTTTTCCGTCCGATCACGCGCCAATCGATATCTGGAGCAATCCTTTTCGCCAAAGTCTTCAACTTTGGCGGGATTTGCTCTGGCGGCGTAATCAACCGTTCAGGATCTCGACCTTCTCGGGACGCGAATCCGCCTTGAGCCGATAGAACACCGGAACGCCGGTATCGAGCTCACGCTTGAGTATCTGCTCGGGCGTAAGGCCCTCGATCGCCATGATCAGCGCGCGCAACGAATTGCCATGCGCCGAGACCAGCACGCATCTGCCCGACAATACGTCCGGCTGAATGTGCTTCATGTAATAGGGGAGAGCGCGGGCCAGCGTGTCCTTGAGGCTTTCGCCGCCGGGCGGCGGGACGTCATAGGAGCGCCGCCAGACATGAACCTGTTCCTCGCCCCACTTCTTGCGTGCCTCGTCCTTGTTGAGGCCGGTCAGATCGCCATAGTCGCGCTCATTGAGCGCCTGGTCCTTGATCGTCGCGAGACCCTTCTGGCCGAGTTCGTCGAGCATCAGCGTGAGGGTGTGCTGGGCGCGGGTCAAGGCGCTGGTATAGGCGATGTCGAATTTGAGGCCCTTCTTCCTGAGACGCTCGCCCGCCGCCTTCGCCTCGGCAATTCCCTTCTCGGTGAGGCCTGGATCCTTCCAGCCCGTGAACAGGTTCTTCAGATTCCACTCGCTCTGCCCGTGGCGGACAAGCACCAATATGCGATCCATCAACTACTCCAGTCCCAATATGTCAGCCATCGAATAGAGGCCGGGTTTCTTGTCCTTGGCCCACAGCATGGCCCGCACCGCGCCTCTGGCGAAGATTTCACGGCTCGCAGCCTTGTGGGTGAGCTCGATGCGCTCATCGGGACCGGAAAACATCACGGTATGCTCGCCGACGACGCTGCCGCCGCGCAAGGTGGCGAAGCCGATATGGCCCTGGGGCCTCGCCCCGGTATGGCCGTCACGCGAACGCACAGAGGTTTTCGCCAGATCGACCTTGCGTCCTTCGGCCGCCGCCTGCCCGAGAAGCAGGGCGGTGCCCGAGGGCGCGTCGATCTTGTGCTTGTGGTGCATCTCGAGGATCTCGATATCGAAATCCTCGCCCAGGCTGGCGGCGACCTTCCGCACCAGGGCGGCCAGCAGATTGACCCCCAGGCTCATATTGCCCGATTTCACGATGCGGGCATGACGGGCCGCCGCCCTGATCTTCTCGTCACCCGCCTTATCGATGCCGGTCGTGCCGATGACATGCACGATGCGCGCCTGCGCCGACAATTCACACAGAGCCAGCGTCGCCTGGGGAACGGTGAAATCGATGATGCCGTCAATCCTGGTGAAGAGCGGCAGCGGATCATCGGTTATGGCGACACCGAGCGTTCCGATGCCGGCGAGTTCGCCGATGTCGACGCCGACCGAGGCCGAGCCTTTCGGTTCGAGGCCACCGGCGATGTCGAGGCCTTCCGTCTCGTGCACGATGCGGGTGAGGACGCGGCCCATGCGCCCCGAGGCGCCGGCAATGGCAATCTTCATGGCACACCTTCGATAATGACGACATCGCTCTCGGCGCAGGTCTTGAAGATATCAAGTGCCGCTTGATATTCCGGCGAGAAGAAACACGCCTTGGCGGTGGCTAGTGAGTCAAATTCCAGAATCACATGACGGTCGCGCGAAGAACCGTTGACCACCTCATAGGCGCCGCCGCGGACGATGAACTTGGCGCCGAATTTCTCCAGCGGCGCCTTGTTGGCGGCGACATAGTCCTTGTAGCGCTCCGGGTCCTTAACCGTGACGCGCACCATCCAATAGCCCTTGGCCGTCATCACACGCCCTCGACGATCACGATATTGGCTTCGCCCGCACCCTTGCGCCTGGCTTTGGCCGATTGATATTCGGGCGAGTTGTAGCAGGCGACCGCGTCGTCATAGGACGGGAACTCGATCACCACATTGCGCGGCCGGCCGTCGCCCTCCATCTGGCCGGAGCGGCCGCCGCGCGCCAGGATCTGGGCGCCGTATTTCTTGAACGCCAAAGGTGCGCTTTCGGCATAAAGCTTGTACTGGTCGGGATTGGATACGGGGACTTGCGCAATCCAATAGGCCTTGGGCATGCTGCCTCTCCCCTGCATTCGGCCCCATAGCGGGGCCTAAACATTCGGAGCGCTTCCTTATCGCCAAAGTCGGGCAACTTTGGCGGGAAGCGCTTTAGCAGGTCTGGTTAAGTGAAAGGCTCGGGGCGGTCAATGGCGCTGAAAAACATCGTTCGGGAACTCTACGAAGGCGACAGCGTCCGGGCGCATCGCTTCCGCTACGGCCTCATCAGCTTCGATATCGGAACGATCGTCTTCCTTGTGGTTTCATCCTTCCTCGACCGCACGCCGGCGCTCGAGGCGCTCGACACCGTCATCGGTGTCCTGATCCTCTCCGATTTCCTGGCGCGCTTCTGGATCAGCACGACCCGGCTCGCCTATCTGGGACATCCCGCCAATCTCGCCGACATCGTGGTCATCGCCTCCTTGCTGGCGCCCATCGCCGGGGAAGGCCTTGCCTTCCTGCGCGTGGTCCGGGTCCTGCGCATCATGCGCTCGCCCCACGTGCTGCGGCGCCTGCGCAAGGATTCCGATCTCTTCCGCGAGAACGAGCAGACGGTGATGGCGGCCCTCAATCTGGGCCTCTTCATCTTCGTCACCACGGCGATCGTCTATGAAAGCCAGCGCGGCCTCAACGAACACATCACCAACTATGCCGATGCGCTCTATTTCACCGTGTCGACGCTGACCACCACCGGCTTCGGCGACATCACCCTGCAGGGCCATTGGGGCCGGCTGTTGTCGATCCTGATCATGATCTTCGGCGTGTCGCTGTTCCTGCGCCTCATCCAAATCCTGATCCGGCCGCACAAGGTCGAGCACAAATGCCCGGACTGCGGGCTCAAGCGCCACGATGCCGATGCCGTCCATTGCAAGCATTGCGGACGCGTCCTCCATATCGAGGACGAGGGAGCGGTATGACCTAGACTAACTCCCGAAGCCTTCCCAGAAGGCGCGCGCCTTGGCGAAGAAACCTTCCGACTCGGGCGAGTTGTTGCGCGCGTCCTTCTCGAACTCCTTCAGAAGCTCGCGCTGGCGGCGCGACAGGTTGACCGGCGTCTCGACCGTCACCTGGATGTACATGTCGCCCAGTTGGTTGGATCTCAGGATCGGCATGCCCTTGCTCTTGAGGCGGAACTGCTTGCCGGTCTGGGCGCCCTCGGGGATCGACACGCGCGCCTTCTTGCCGTCGATGGTCGGCACTTCGATGTCGCCGCCGAGCGAGGCCGTCGTCATCGAGACCGGCACCTTGCAGAAGAGATCGGCGCCGTCGCGCTGGAAGAACTCGTGCGGCCGCACGGAGAGGAAGATGTAGAGATCGCCGGCCGAGCCGCCGCGCAGGCCCGCTTCGCCCTCGCCGGCCAGCCTGATGCGCGTGCCGTCCTCCACGCCCGCCGGAATATTGACTGACAAGGTGCGCTCGCGGGTGATCCGGCCCTGGCCACCACAATTGGCACAAGGGTCGGAGATCACCTGGCCGGTCCCGTGGCAGGTGGGGCAGGTGCGTTCGACGGTGAAGAAGCCTTGGGTGGCCCTGACCGCCCCCTGGCCGCCGCAGGTGCCGCAGGTCTTGGGATGCGATCCGGGCTTGGCGCCCGAGCCCTTGCAGACCTCGCAGGCGGTCGCCGTCGGCACCCTGATTTGCGCCGTCTTGCCGGCGAAGGCCTCGGTCAGGCTGATTTCCATGTTGTAGCGCAGATCGGAGCCGCGCGCCGCAGACGAGCCCCCTCTGCCGCCGCGTCCGCCGCCGCGGCCACGCCCGCCGCCCATGAACTCGCCGAACAGGTCCTCGAAGATGTCGGACATCGAGGACGTGAATTCGGGGCCGAAGCCGGCGCCCTGGCCGCCCGGGCGCCCGCCCATGCCGCCTTCGAAAGCCGCATGGCCGAAACGGTCATAGGCCGCCTTCTTCTGCGGGTCCTTCAGGATGTCATAGGCCTCGTTGATTTCCTTGAACTTGTGCTCGGCCGTCTTGTCACCCGGATTGGCGTCGGGGTGAAACTGTTTGGCGAGCTTGCGGAAGGCGCTTTTCAGCTCCTTGTCGTCGGCGCCCTTCTGGACACCCAGTGTCTCGTAAAAATCGCGCTTGGCCATGCTGACCCGTCCGCCCAGCTCTCTTTAGTCCGTTTGCCCGGCACTGAAAAAGAGTCTTCTCCCCGCAGAAGCGGGGAGAAGATTCTTCAGACCGTTGCAGGCCATCTCCATCGAGCGGGCTGCGAAAAAGTGGATGCCGGTTTTTCGCATGAAGCCCGCTCGATCATTAAAGAATCGATCACGTTCATGACTTTGGATTGGAGAATCCAAAGTCATCGTGATCTACGCCGACTTCTTGGAGTCGTCATCCTTGACTTCGGTGAAATCGGCATCGACGACGTCATCGGCGCCGCTTTGCGCCCCGGAAGCTCCGGCGTCAGCATCCGGCCCGTTGCCGCCAGCCTGGCTCTGCGACTTGTAGATCGCTTCGCCGAGCTTCATGGCGGCCTGTGCCAGGGCGTTGGTCTTTTCCTTGATCGCTTCGGCATCGTCGCCTTCCATCGCCGATTTGAGATCGGCAATGGCGGCCTCGATCGTCGACTTGTCGGCATCGGAGACCTTGCCGCCATGCTCGGCAAGGGATTTCTGCGTCGAATGAATCAGGCTCTCGCCGTGATTCTTCGCTTCGACAAGGTCCTTGCGCTTCTTGTCTTCGGCGGCATTGGCTTCGGCGTCCTTAACCATCTTCTCGACTTCCGCGTCGGAGAGACCGCCGGAAGCCTGGATGCGGATCTGCTGCTCCTTGTTGGTCGCCTTGTCCTTGGCCGACACATTGACGATGCCGTTGGCGTCGATGTCGAATGTGACCTCGATCTGCGGCATGCCGCGCGGTGCCGGCGGCAGGCCCATGAGATCGAACTGGCCCAGCATCTTGTTGTCGGCCGCCATCTCGCGCTCGCCCTGGAAGACGCGGATGGTCACGGCGGTCTGATTGTCGTCAGCCGTCGAGAACACCTGGCTCTTCTTGGTCGGGATCGTGGTGTTGCGCTCGATGAGACGGGTGAACACACCGCCCAAAGTCTCGATGCCCAGCGAAAGCGGGGTCACGTCGAGAAGGAGAACGTCCTTCACTTCGCCCTTGAGCACGCCGGCCTGGATGGCAGCGCCCATAGCCACGACTTCGTCCGGGTTGACGCCCTTATGCGGCTCCTTGCCGAAGAACTGCTTCACCGTTTCGATGACCTTCGGCATGCGGGTCATGCCGCCGACGAGCACGACCTCGTCGATCTGGTCCTTGGAGACGCCCGCGTCCTTGATCGCCGCCTGACAGGGCTTCATCGAGCGCGCGATCAGGTCGGC
>CAZICN010000001.1:57559-115972 GCA_964537655.1 uncultured Aestuariivirga sp. | reverse complement strand
GCACCGCCACCTTGGTACTGTCCAGTATCCTCAAGGGTCAACCGGGCTCAAACCCCCTGATTTTTTCGGAGGGTTTTCCTATTGTCCTGACACATCCAGGCTCAGGGGTAGTTGGGGAAAGCCACGCAGGATAAGCGGGAGGATAAATGCGTCATCAGATTTTAATCCTATGGTGTTGCATTGACAGGTCGTCCGTCAAGCAGTGGTCCGCCATGTCACTAAGTTTGTCGGGCTCCTTGTCCGTGCGTTGCGTGCATGCAATAAGTTGATTCATGAGCATCTCAGTTCTACATGGCTTGAGCAAAAGCGACGTACAAAACGTGCCGTTCGCTCATCTCGTTCGCGAGGGTGTATATTCAGGCGAAATGTACGCCAAGCTCGCGGCTGCCTTCCCGACACCAGACCGCTTCGTCACGGGATCAAACAATAATAGCAACCAGGCAATTCGCATTGCGGCTGTCGATGTCATAGGTAATCCTGAATTTGACCCGCTTTGGCAGGAATTCTTCCGGTATCATACCTCAAGACAGTTTTGGCTCGAACTCGTCGCTCTGATGGGAGATGAGATCCGTATCACCCACCCTAACCTTGAGAGTATGTTCGGCAAGAAACTGGAGGACTTTGTCGTTACGGTTCGAGGGTCGAAGCAGTCCGGCGACGTGACGCTCGACACCCTTTTTGTGGTGAATACTCCCGTAAGAAAAGAAAGCTCGGTGCGGCCACCGCATGTCGATTCAGAGAATGAAATCTTCGCCGGCCTGTTCTACATGCGGTCTGACGATGACACGACAGGAGGGGGAGATCTGTCCCTTTACCACTTCAAGAGTCCGCCGAGATTTGGAGCACATTATGCCGAAATGAGCGATTTGGTTGAGGACAAGAAGATTTCCTATGCTCCTAATCGTCTCGTTACTTTCGTAAACTCAGAGCACTCTGTCCATGGTGTGACACCGCGTCCGCCCACCGACGCGTATAGGCGCTATATCAATATGATCGCTGTGGCGAGACAGAATGTTTTTGAGCTTCCGCGGCTGCCGCTTCCCCGAAGGTTCAGCTTTTGGGTAAAGCGCCGCCTTTCGAACAAGCCACGTGGCGCTCTTGCGAAGAAGAAGTAACGGCTCTCGTTTGAGTGACCGTTGCGGGCAGCTGCGCTACGCCAGCAGCGCGCAACTTGTTTCTAACAGGAGTTCATGACTGCGCGCCTTAAGCGCTACGCCGACGGGCATGTGCGATGGTCTCGAGACTAACGCATCGTGTAGTCTTATCGGGTCCGGTCGAAACAAGTGCCGGCACCGCCTCGCGGCAGACTGTGTGCGCCAACCGCCCAAATGCGAGTCTCATATGTCCGCGGAGAGGTGGCTGAGCGGGTGAAAGCACCGCACTCGAAATTCGGCATAAGGGCAACTGTATCGGGGGTTCGAATTCCTCCCTCTCTGCCATCACTGCTCGAGATCACTGCATAATTTTCTAGGGAATCGAAAAATACGTGCGAAGCGCCGGCAAATTCGGCATTTTTCCTCTCCTCAGCATCGCCATAGGCGGGCATTCTGCACTGAGAAGCTTTCTGGTTGCGCCGACGGCGCCTTTTCTCAGTTGGCCCAAAGCGTGGTACACGCGCCTGCGTATCCGGTTGTAAAGCTGAACCACCTGGTGAATCTGTGGTTCGATGTTCCTCCGCTATGCAGAGGAACATGTAGCCAGGGCCACTGTTCGAATCCTCTCCGCTCCGCCACTCACTCTAATTACGAAAGCCCGGCTCTCCTTACGCGGGTGAAGAGTCGCGCGATTTCCCTAGGTGCATGGACCGCTCTCTCGGGTGCCCGAAGGATTTTTCCACTCTCCGGACGGCATTCGACCTGAAAGCGATTTGTAAGTTCCACTCAGCGAAGTATTGGAGGTGGCATCTATTTTTTCCTAGCTTGCAGAGTTACTGTACACAGTAATATCTAATTTTAGTATACAATTATGTGGACAATGCCGTAAGGATATGCAATCATGCTGGCATGAGTCCACGGCCCTGGCCGGCCGCAAGTCGCCGAAGCACCGAAAAACAGATCAGGGAGGGGCCAAGGATTTGATGCACGATAACTAGGCGCTGCGCCGCTCTGGACATCGATCAACATCGAGACGGCCGGACTCGCCAAAGCGACAACGTCTTGCCTGCCTTATCCCGTTCTCTGTCGTGATTACCGCGAGCGTCGCACTGTGCGCGGCGCCGTACGCTCTGATTGCTTCTCTCGCTGGGCAACGACGCTCCCGAGGTGCGGATCGTCGCAGCATCGCTCAGTCGCTTCTGCTTACCGGATGACAAAAGACGCTCAAACATGGAGGCAACTTTGTTATTTTCATCGATACAAACCCTGCTTCGATCCGCCGTCGTCCTCCTGCTGTCGATCGGGCTCGGCGCCACTGCAGCCTTGCCGGGCTTGGCTCAGTCAAACACGGACACGCTTATCGTTGCGGTTCCGAGGGACATCACGAATCTCGATCCGACGCTCAACAGCGGCGACAACGCCACTCAGGAAATGCTGACCAACGTCTATGAGCCGCTGATCAACATAGCGGTCACGGACAACCCGGATGGCACCAGGACGGCCTCCGCCACCGACTTCGCCGGCGCGCTTGCGGAGAAATTCGATTGGAGCCCAGACGGCAAACGCGTCACGTTCAAGCTGCGCGAAGGGCTGAAGTTCTCCAACGGCGACCCGATTGACGCTGCCGCCGTAAAGTTTACCTATGACCGCATCTTCGATCAGAAAGGCGTCTCGGCGCTGCTCATTGGCATGGCGGGCGTGACCAACAAAGACTACATAAGAGTGATCGATCCGCGGACGATCGAGATGGATGTTGACAAGGCGAACCCGATCCTGTTCGCCAATCTGTGGCAATTCGGCAACTCAACATTGAACTCGAATGTCGTGCGGCCGCATATGACCGCTGCTGACCCGTTTGCTCATGAATGGCTGAAGATCAGCACGAAAGGAACCGAGAGCGGGCCGTTCCGCCTCGCGAGCTGGGAACCTGGCATTCAATGGGTGCTGGAGCGCAATGAGAATTACTGGGGCACTCCGGCGAAGTTGAGCCGGGTCGTGTTCAAGATCATCCCGGATCCCTCCAGCCGGCTCGCTCAGCTCGCCAGTGGGGCGGTTGATGTCGCCTACGACTTGCCGCTGCGCGACATAAAGATGCTGGAGGGCAACCCCGACGTCACGGTGCATCGCAATGTCTCCCGCGAGGTCGTCTATTTGGGCATGAACAACAACACCCCGCCTTTCGACAACAAGCTGGTGCGTCAGGCTATTTCGTACGCACTCCCCTACGATGTTGTCATCAATCAGGTGATGAACGGCTACGCGATCCAGCTCACAAGCCCGATTCCGGAGGGCACGCCCACGCATACCGGCGAATTCTTCGTCTATAAGAATGATCCGGAGAAGGCGAAGGAACTCCTGGCCAAGGCCGGCTTCCCTGAAGGGCTTTCAACCACTCTGCAAATCCCGGCCGGTACACAGCAGGCCAAGGAGATCGCCGTCTATGTGCAACAATCGCTCCGCGCGGCTGGCATTCAGATCACCATTCAGGAAATGCCCGGTGCCGCTCACATGGAGCAGTTGCAGAAACGCACGCTCGGTTTCTTCATTGGCCAATGGATATCTTTCAACAATGATCCGTTCTATCATCTCTTCTTCAACTTGCATTCTTCTTGCTGCAACTACACCAACTACAAGAATGCGGAACTGGACCAGATGATCGACACCTACATGCTGAGTACGGATGCCGATGCGCGGAATGCGGCCCTCGTAACAGCCCAGAAACAGATCGCGGATGATGCTCCCTGGGCGTTCCTCTACCAGCCGGATCACATCTTTGCGACCCGCTCGAACGTCAAGGGCTATGTCTACTATTCGGTCGACACGTTCACTCGCTATAAATATCTGTACAAAGAGTAGCGGCACTCATGTTCCGCGGCGGTGAGCTCCGGTCTCGCCGCCGCGGAAGACGTCATATGATGGAGTAGTCGTATCCAGTGTCCCGAATCCGAAGTTCGCATCATATCGCCGCGCCTTCCGGGCGAGCTTCGGATTCGAAGGGACACTGGAAAATCCAGGACTCCAGTGTGGTTCTGGTTCAGAAATCCCCTCAAATCCTGACCGCAATACTGGAGGGAATTTCTGAACCGCCACACTGGCGATTGCCCTGGTCCGCCGTGCCTTTTTACTTCACGCCGACACCGTAACGAGGTGAAGATTGATTGTGTATGTCGCCCGCCGGCTGCTGCTGCTGGTACCGGTCCTGTTCGGAGTTGCCCTGATCACATTCGTGCTGACGCGGGTAATTCCGGGCAATCCGATCGATCTTATGGTGGACCCCATGGCCAGCCCCGATGTCCGCGCGCGGATCGTCGAGGAGGCCGGACTCAACGATCCCGTCTGGTTGCAATATCTGCATTATACCGCCCAGATTTTTCGCGGGGATCTCGGCGACTCCTTCGTCACCAGCCAGCCGGTGATAGCCGACCTTACCTCCCGCTTACTGCCGACCGTCGAACTCACTTTGGCAGCCATGATGCTCGCGATCGGCGCAGCGGTCCCGCTCGGTATCGCCGCTGCGGTATGGCGCGGCAGCTGGGTCGATCATCTCGCCCGTGTCATCGCCGTTGTCGGGGTTGGCATGCCGGTTTTCTGGGTAGGGTTGGTGGCCATCTATTTCTTCTATTTTCAGCTCCAATGGCTCCCGGCGCCGCAGGGGAGGATCACCGCGTATATCGATCCGCCAACAGCGATCACCGGTCTCTATACGCTGGATTCTTTGCTCACCGGCAACTGGCCGGCATTCAAAGCTTCCTTCGCGGCGATTATCATGCCAGCGGGGGTGCTGGCCTTCGCGGCGATGGCGCCGCTTGCGCGCATGACACGCGCTGGCATGGTGGATGCGCTGGACTCCGACTATATCCGCGCGGCGCGCGCTCTGGGGCTCAAGGCTCATTCCGTGGTCTTACGCCATGCTTTCCGCAATGCCCTGTTGCCATTGCTGACCATGACCGCGTTCGTCTACGGGTACATGCTGGGCGGCGTGGTGCTGGTCGAGAATGTCTTCGCCTGGCCGGGCCTCGGCCGATATGTGTTCATTGCGATCACCTCCAGCGACTACCCGGCAATACAGGGGTTCATACTCTACTCGACGACCGTCTATGTCCTGCTGTTCCTGGTCGTCGACGTCCTGTATGTTGTGCTCGATCCGAGGGTGAGGCTTTAACATGGGTATCGTCCCGGATCCTGCGCTCGATCAACGCGCTTCCGTGCCTCCGGGTGTCCGGGACAGGCGCCTTGTCCAGGTGATACTCTGGGTGCGGCGCAATCCCGTCACCGCGGCCGGTCTCCTCATTGTCTTGACGATTCTGACCTTGGGCCTGCTGGCGCCGCTGATCGCACCCTATGATCCGTATGCGCTCAATCCGCAGGAATCCATGCAGGCGCCTTCCTGGCGGCATTTGTTCGGGACGGGCCTGTTCGGCGAGGACATTTTCTCGCGCGTGCTCTATGGAGCGCGGATCGACTTGGGGATCGGCGCCGGTGCCGTGGCCATTGCGTTGCTTGCCGGCTGCCTGGTTGGAGCGCTGGCCGGCTTCTTCGGCGGCATAGTCGACGAGGTGGGCATGCGGTCGATGGACATCATCGCGGCGTTCCCCAGCTTCATCCTCGCCATGGCGATCGCGGGCATACTCGGGCCGAGCATCCCCAATCTCATTATCGCCATCGGCATCGTCAATGTTCCGGTTTACGCCAGGCTCATGCGGGCCCGCTTCCTGGTCATTCGCAGTTCGACCTATGCGATGGCGGCCCGGGGCGTCGGCGCGTCGCGGTGGCGCGTGCTGTGGTGGCACCTGCTGCCCAACAGTCTGGCGCCGATCTTCGTGCAATCGACACTGCAGTTCGGCTGGGCCGTCCTTGACGCAGCGGGGCTAAGCTTCATCGGGCTGGGCGTTCAGATCCCCATGCCGGAATGGGGATCGATGATCAGCCTCGGCGTAACTCAGATCATTTCCGGCAATTGGTGGATAGCCTTCTTTCCGGGTCTGGCCATCGCCGTCACCGTCATGGGATTCAATCTGATCGGCGATGGCCTGCAGGATCTCTTCGACCCGAGGAAGCGATGAGTTCGGGTCCCGCCTCGCGCTCCGATGTCTCGGAAACGAAACATGCCGCCCGCCCTTTCCCGGAAGCGGCAGTCGACGGCCGCACGGCCCCGCTGCTGGAGGTGAAGGATCTGAACGTCGATTTCGATTCGCCTTCGGGTGCCGCCCGCGTGCTGCAGGGGGTGAATATTTCAATCGCGCCGGGCGAAATACTGGGTCTCGTTGGCGAGAGCGGTTCGGGCAAATCGGTCACTGCCATGTCCATAATTCGCCTGCTCGGCGGGACAGGGCGGATAACGCGCGGTTCCATCCGATACCGCGGCACCGACCTCGTCGGGCTCAGCGCGGCGGAGATGCAAAAGATCCGGGGCAACGAGATCTCGATGATCTTTCAAAATCCGCGCTCGTCGCTCAACCCGGTCTTGCGCATAGGCCAGACCCTGCGCGAGGTGTTGAGGGTGCACAACGGCCTGAACCGCAGAGCCTCCGACGCTCGGGCGATCGAGCTGTTTGCCGATGTGGGACTGGCCGATGCCGCCTCCCTGCTCAAGCGATTCCCGCACCAGGTTTCGGGCGGGATGGCACAGCGGATAATGATTACGCTGGCGCTGGCCTCCAAACCCAGCCTGTTGATCGCCGACGAGCCCACCACGGCACTGGACGTGACAATCCAGTATCAGATCATTCAACTCCTCTCGCGTCTGCGCGCGGAGACCGGCCTGGCCCAGATAGTGATCACACACAATCTGGGGGTCGCCGCCGAGCTGTGCACCCGCTTGGCCGTGATGTATGCCGGGAACATTGTCGAAGAAGGCTCGACACTCGATATCTTTGACGACCCGCGCCATCCGTACACACGTGGATTGCTGGCCGTGCGCAGGCATGGGGCTGCGGGCGGCCGGCGGCAGACGATTCCCGGCCAGGTGCCGGACCTTCGCGACCGCCCCTCTGGCTGTCAGTTCCATCCGCGTTGCGCCTACGCCCGTGATATCTGTTCCGAAGCGGCCCCACCGCTCGAGCGCGACGGCGGGCATGGCGTCGCCTGCCATTTCCATAAGCAAATCTCATGAACCAGGTTCTGCTCAGAGTCCGCCATCTCAGCAAGCACTATCCTGTGCGGCATGGCCTATTCAAACATCGCCAACTGGTCGCCGCAGACGGCATAGATCTGGAGATTGCCGCAGGTGAGACGCTGGCACTGGTGGGCGAGAGCGGAAGCGGCAAGTCGACGGTAGGGCGCTGCGTGTTGCGGCTGGAGGAGCCGAGCGATGGAACCGTCGAATTCGAGGGGCAGGATGTCCGCAGGATGTCTGTGAACGCGCTGCGCGGATTACGGCCGCGTATGCAGATGGTATTTCAGGATCCGCTGGACTCGCTAAATCCGCGCCACAGGGTCGGCAAGTTGGTCGGAGAGCCCTTGCTGATCCACGGGATCGAGCCGCCGGACAGGGCGCGTGCGCGGGTCACCCAACTGTTCGAGCAGGTCGGCCTGCGTGAGGAACACATCGATAGCTATGCTCATCAACTTTCAGGCGGTCAGCAACAGCGTGTCGCTGTCGCACGCGCACTCGCCACCAACCCGGCGCTGATCGTGCTCGATGAGCCGACCTCCGCCCTTGATGTTTCCGTCGAAGCGCAGGTGCTGAACCTTCTGATCGACCTGCAGAGTCGGTTCAACCTGGCTTTTCTGTTCATATCGCACGATCTGAGCGTGGTCCGGTCACTCGCCAATCGGGTGGCCGTGATGTACTTGGGACAAATTGTCGAAGCCGGGCCGACAGAGCAGGTCCTGGCGGGCGGGTTTCACCCTTACACGCAGGGTCTTGTCTCGGCGACTCCGGTCGAGCATCCGCGCGAGGTCAAGCGGCGCGTGGGGCTTGTTGGCGAGGCAGCCTCGTCCATCGATCCGCCGCGACACTGCCGACTGGTGGAGCGGTGTCCGTTTGCCAAGCCTCTCTGCTCCCAGGTCGAGGCTGAATTGGTGGAGGTGACAAAAGGTCATTTCACGCGATGTATCCGCTTCCAGCAGGAGCACAGACATGGCGTCTGGAGCCCTGAACAGAATGTGCATTCGGCTCCGGAGGAAGTCCGGTAAGTCGGTTCGGCTGAAGCGGGACTGGCATGCGGCACGCGGGGTCTCACGCGAAACCAGCGCGCCGGCGAACGTTGCGTGTGGCCCACCTTCAAATGGGCGGTATCGATCCATGGACCGGGCCAATCGCCCCCGACCATACGCCGCGGCTCCAGAAAGCCCGGGAAGCAAGAGCCTTTTCGCTGCTTCGGGATGCTTGGCGTTACGCGCAAGATAGGGCTTGACCTTCCCACGTTGGTATCCGGCAGTGGGATTGCCTCGACCCTACCAACTGGAGAAACACTATGTGCGAAGCTCATCAACAGCACAATTCCACCAAAGGTGCGACGCCGAGGTCCGCCAGCGGCGTAACTTTTCTGGTATCCGATATGACCTGCGGGCACTGCGCCGGCGTTGTGACAAAGGCGCTCGAACAATCGTTGCCGGGTGCCAGATTTCACATAGACCTCGCCAATTCCCGCGTCACAATTGAAGGCGATGCGGCTCGCGCCGAGAACGCTATTCGCAGTGCCGGCTATACTCCGGAACCCATTGCCCGCTGATCCCAGAAGCAGCGGCCGCGTGGATTGCGCAGCCGCACCCCGCTCCAACGCCGGATGTGTGCTTTCGATAGGTTGTCCACATGGATCACGATGAGTTTGGATCGTTGCGATCCAAACTCATAAACCTGATCGCTTTCTTTATATCATCGCGTCTCGAACCGTATCATGCGGGCTCGTTGCGTGCGCCGGGATCAATGCGATGCTTGGCCCGCTTCGGCTTCGGCGGCCCAGCGTCGTGACCCCTGGAAAGATCCTCAATGATTGGGCAATGCGGGCGGCCGTCACCGTGGCAATGATCGGCGAGGTGACGAAGCGTCTTGGTCATCTGACGCAGCTCGCGCATTTTCTGCTCGAGCTCGGTGATATGTTCGAGCGCGATGCGCTTGACGTCCGCGCTGGCGCGTGATCGGTCACTCCATAGCGCCAACAGTTCACCCATTTGCTCGACCGAGAAGCCGAGATCGCGCGACCGGCGGATGAAACGGAGCTTGTGCACGTCAGCTTCCGAATAGATCCGGTAGCCCGCGTTGGATCGCGACGCATTCGAAATAAGGCCGATCGATTCGTAGTAGCGAATCATTTTGGCCGACACGCCCGAAGAGGCCGCCGCTTCGCCGATGTTCATGATCGAACTCCTGCAGGCTGAGAACTTCCAGTTGAATCCGGGGTGAAAAATACGTCGGCATGGATATCATCGATCCGAGCGCCACGGGCGGCGAGGACCGGACCGGCGGCATCGACCATGGCCGGCGGGCCGGCCATGTAAACCTTCCAGCCGTCGAGATCATCGAGGTCGAATGCGACGGCATCGGTAACATATCCTGTCCGCTCGCCATCGCCTTCCGATAGGACGGGCACAAAACGAAGGTTGGGATGCCCGTCGGCCAGTTCGCCAAAGCGGCCCGTCATGTAGAGGTCGCGCTGTGCTCGGACGCCAAAATAGACATGGATGGGCTGCTTGAAGTTCTGAGCGAGGGCCGTCTCGACAATGGCTTTGACAGGTGCCAGCCCGGAGCCACCGGCTATTGCGAGGATTGGTCCGGCGTGCTTGTCCCGCAGAAACGCCGAGCCGAACGGCCCTTCGAGCTCCAGGTGAACGCCGCGCTCCGACATCGCAGCAATTCGCTCGCTGGTCGCCCCGCCCGGAACTCGGCGAATATGAAACTCCAGGAGAGCTTCGTCGGGGCGGCTCGCCATCGAATAATCGCGTCTGGGCGCGTCCGCGAAGGACAACCTGGCATACTGGCCCGCCCTGAAGGCGAACGCTTCTCTGCGGTCCAGACGCACCAGGATGCGCTTGATGTCATGGGTAGCGTCTTCGACCAGAACGATCTCGCCATGAAAGCGGCCGACCGGGACGTCGGCCACTTCGTCCGTTTCCCCGAGCCAGGTTATGGTGACGTCGGAGCGAGGTTGTGCCCGGCAGGCAAGAATCAATCCAGACGCCTTCTCTTCCGCGGAGAGGGCGAACGGCGTGTGCATCAGCAAGTCGACCGTGCCGGCGACGAGCCTGGATTTGCAGGCCCCGCACCGGCCCGAGCGGCAGCCATGCGGGTAGTTTATCCCAGCCGCGAGCGCACCGCCGAGGACGGTCTGGTCGCGGGTTATTTCGACGGTGCGGCCAAGCTGGGGCAGATGGACTTTATTCATTTTTCCCTCACGCAGCCCGCTGATTGCCGACCCTCGACATGGCGGTGCGGGCTTCAGCGGTCACTTCGCCGGCGACAGCTCGAGCGCGACTTCGTTCCATCGGCCCGCTGTGATCGGCACGCGAAAGCGCCTGAGCCGCAGCGCGTTGGCCAACACAAATACACTCGACAGGGCCATGGCGCCGGCCGCCAGTATCGGCGAAAGCAGCGTACCGTTCAGCGGATAGAGCAGGCCGGCCGCCACCGGGATCAGCGCGACGTTGTAGGCGAACGCCCAGAACAAATTCTGGCCAATATTGCGGATCGTCGCTTTGGAAAGCGCAATGGCATTCGCCACGCCGGTGAGGTCGCCTGACATGAGGACCACGTCGGCGCTTTCGATGGCGATGTCGGTGCCAGTGCCGATGGCGATGCCGACGTCAGCCGCGGCCAGCGCGGGCGCGTCGTTGATGCCGTCGCCGACGAAGGCGACGCGGGCGCCGTTGCTGGAAAGCTTCTTTATCGCATCGACCTTTCCATCCGGAAGGACTTCGGCGACGATTTCGTCGATGCCGACGCGCCGCGCGATGGCACTCGCCGTGCGCCGGTTGTCGCCTGTCACCATCACCGTCTTGAGGCCGAGCGCGTGCAGTGCCCGGATCGCAGCAGGTGTTGACGCCTTGACGGGGTCGGCGACGGCAATAATGGCGGCGAGCCGGCCATCGATGGCCGCATAGAGGGGGGTCTTGCCCTCGTCAGCCAGGCGCGTTGCGTCTTCACCGAAGGCTGCGACGTCGAAACCAAGCCTCGCCATCAGGCGGTCAGCTCCGACCTCGATTCGCCGGCCTTCCACAGTACCGCGCACGCCGAAGCCAGGGATGGCCTCGAAATCCACGACGGCGGCGAGCATCAGACGGTGCCGTTTGGCAGCCCGCAAGACAGCTTCGGCGACCGGATGCTCCGAGCGCGCCTCGACCGAGGCGACCAGTCTCAGCACCTCTTCTTCCGCTTGGCCTGCGGAGATGGTGAAGTCGGTCAGCTCGGGTCGGCCCTCCGTAAGCGTGCCGGTCTTGTCCAGCGCAATCACGTTTGCATCACGCAGGGTTTGCAGCGCATCCCCTTTGCGGAACAGCACGCCGAGCTCGGCGGCACGACCCGTGCCGACCATGATAGAGGTCGGCGTGGCAAGACCCATGGCGCATGGGCAAGCGATGATCAGCACGGCGACCGCGTTGACCAGCGCAAAAGACAGCGCGGGCTCTGGTCCGAAGACCAGCCAAATGCCGAAGGTCAGCACAGCGGCGGCGATCACGGCCGGGACGAACCACGCCGTCACCTTGTCGACCAGCGCCTGGATCGGCAACTTCGCACCTTGCGCCTCCTCGACCATGCGAATGATCTGGGAGAGCAGCGTCTCGGAACCTACCTTCGTGGCCCGGAAGGTGAAGCTTCCCGTCTTGTTGATGGTGCCGCCAACGACTTCCGAACTCAGACCCTTGGCGACCGGCATCGGTTCGCCAGTGATCATTGCCTCGTCGACAAAAGATGAACCCTCGACGATCTCGCCGTCGACCGCGATCTTTTCGCCAGGCCGCACCACCACGAGGTCGCCGGTCCGCACCTCAGCGAGCGGAACTTCGACGGGCTCGCCGTTCCTCAGGATCCGCGCTGTCTTGGCCTGCAGCCCGACCAATTTCCTGATGGCCTCACCTGTTCGGCCCTTGGTACGCGCTTCCAGCGCGCGCCCGGCGAGTATCAGCGTCACAATCACCGCTGCCGCCTCGTAGTAGTAGACATTGTTGATTCCTGCTGGCATCAGGTCGGGGGCAAAGGTGGCAACGACTGAGTAAGCCCAGGCGGCGCCCGTGCCCAACGCGACCAGCGCATTCATGTCGGGCACCCCCTTGAGAAGGGCTGGAATTCCCTTCTTGAAGAAGCCTAGTCCCGGGCCGAAAAGCACGATGGTCGTCAGGATGAACTGCAGACGCCAATCCCAGTCGCCGATCGTCTGTATCACCCAATGGTGGAATGCCGGGGAAAGATGGGGGCCCATCGCCAGGACGACGACCGGCAAGGTCAGCACCGCGGCAGCGCCGAACGCCCGGGCGAGACTTTGCCTCTCGACCTCCCGGCTGTTTCTTTCCCGGTCATCAGCGGCCCCGGTCGAAATCGCATGGGCCTTGTAGCCTATGGCGGCGACCGCTTTTTCCAGCCCGGCCGCATCAACCGCTCCTGATACGGCACGGACTGTGGCACGCTCGGTCGCGAGATTGACGCTGGCGCCTGTTACACCTGGCACAGCCTTGAGCGCCTTCTCGATGCGTGCAACGCAGGAAGCGCAGCTCATGCCGTCAATCGAAAGCTCCATCGTTTTTTCGTGGGTGGCATAACCCACATCCGCGATGGCGGCGACAACGGCTTCAAAGTCCGGCTTGCTGCCAAAGGTTACCTCCGCTCTTTCTGTCGCCAGGTTGACCGAGGCGCGCGCCACCCCCGGAACCGCCGCGATCGCCTTTTCGACGCGGCGAACGCAGGAAGCGCAGGTCATTCCCCTTATGCCGATCTGTAGGCTTGACGCGGCAGCCGGAACAGATCCGGAGACCAGATTTTGCGTAAAGGCATTCATGTCCTGCAACTCCCTTTCCAGGCGGGCTGCGAAGACAGATAGAGGTTCCCATCATGGTAAGGTCAAGAGGGCTTTTGGCAAGCAGGCAACGCCTCGCCGGGCCAACCAAGTGTGGCCGCTGATGTCAGTTGGTTGGGGGTTTGTTACGAGGCGACTTGTATTCAATAGCGCCATTATTGTATACATTTCATGAGCCGCACGGGCGGCTCCAGGCAAGCAGGTGCTCATGAGCCGGGAAACCAAAAACAGCAGGCAGCAGATCACGGCACGTGATGCCGGC
Organism: uncultured Aestuariivirga sp.; assembly: GCA_964537655.1. GTDB lineage: Bacteria > Pseudomonadota > Alphaproteobacteria > Rhizobiales > Aestuariivirgaceae > Taklimakanibacter. The sequence continues at coordinate 102,668 of CAZICN010000001.1, read as the reverse complement.
GGCGCTGCGCGACCACAGGTACTCAAATGAAAGATGCTTTCGCGGTGGAAATCGTTCACCCCGCCGTCCGCCGCCGCGCCCAGGCTCATTTTCACAGGAATAGCGTGCGCCTGCCGCTGATCAGCGAGCTCTCGGACCCCCGGAAGATCGCCCGTCGGACGGTCGACGGCCTGGTCTCCGTCGATCCAGATAGCGCCGATCCGCAAAATCTCTTCCGCGTTCACTGGTTCAACGCCGCCGACCGCCGCGGACGCGCCAGGGTGCCCGAGCATGCGGTGCTGCCGCGCGAGCTGACGGGCACCGATGCCCAGATCATCGTGGCGCTCGGCGACTGCTTTCCCCTGATCGGCGCGCACAAGGTGCTCGCCGCCTATGCTTGCCTCGTTCCCCGGATCGTCACCGGTCGGTTTGATCCTGAGCGCCACCGCGCGGTATGGCCATCGACCGGCAACTATTGCCGCGGCGGCGTTGCGATCTCGCGCATCCTCGGCTGCCGCAGCGTGGCGGTGCTTCCCGAAGGCATGAGCACGGAGCGTTTCAAGTGGCTTGAAAAGTGGACCACCGATCCCGGCGACATCGTTCGCACGCCGGGAAGCGAGAGCAATCTCAAGGAGATCTACGACGCTTGCCATGAGCTCGCGAAAGATCCTCAAAACGTCATACTCAATCAGTTCAGTGAGTTCGGAAACTATGTCGTTCATCGCGCGGTCACCGGCCCCGCCCTCGCCGCCATCTTCAGGACGGTCAAGGGTGAAGGCCCGCTCAGAGCGCGCGCCTTCGTTTCAGCCTCGGGTTCCGCCGGAACGCTGGCCGCCGGCGACTATCTCAAGGAGATGTTCGGCACTGCCATCACCGCCGTCGAGGCCGTCGAGTGCCCGACCTTGCTTCGCAACGGATATGGCGAGCACAATATCCAGGGCATTGGCGACAAGCACATACCGTTCATCCACAATGTCTTCAACACCGACTATGTGATCGGCGTCTCCGATCGCTCTTCTGACAGCTTGAACGTGCTGTTCAACACCGAAGTTGGACGGCGTTTTCTGCGTGACCGCAAAGGGATCGCGGACGGGTTCATCCGCCGCCTGGACCATTTCGGCCTGTCCGGCATCGCCAACATCGTCGCCGCCATCAAGCTCGCGAAATATCTGGGGCTCGGCCGCGACGATGCCGTGCTGACGGTGGCGACCGACGGCGCTCGGATGTACGGCTCGCAGCTCGAAAAGACGCGGGCCGGCCTCGGCCGCGCTTTCGACGACGTCGCCGCGGCCGAGATCTTCGGTGAGCATCTTTCAGGCATCGGCACCGGCGACATGCTCGAGCTCACGCGAAGAGAGCGCGAGCGCATCTTCAATCTGGGTTACTATACCTGGGTCGAGCAGCAGGGCGTCTCGCTCGCCGACTTCGATCGCCGCCGCGATCCGGCTTTCTGGGACGATCTGGTGAAGCTCGTTCCTTTCTGGGACCGGCTGATCGAGAGCTTCAACGCAGAGGCGTAAGCTCCCGTCCGTCCGGTCGTCCCTGTCAGCCGGATGCGACCGATTTGGCGCGCCGGCCTTTCTGAGCGCTTGCCTTGACGCTTGCCTTGCGGCTTTCACTCATGGGCGGAACCGGTATCGCGGCCATGCTGATGACGAGGTCGCCTGCTTCCTCGCCCAGAATGTTGAGATGGGCGCGCATCAGATCATGCGCCGCGACGCCATCGCCATTCTCGACGGCGGCGATAACGGCGGCATGTTCGAGGATCGACTTCTCCATGACGCCGGAACGCTGCGTGACGAAACGCCGGTAAGGGTTCACCCGACGCACCAGCTTGCGTGTCTCGCTGATCAGAAACCGGTTTCTCGAAGCGAGAAGAAGTATGTCGTGAAGGCGGTAGTTCTCATTGAGGAAGGACTCTTCATCGCGTTTCTTGGCGTGCTGCTTGCAAGCCTCATGGCTCGAGCGAAGCTCGTCCCTTTCGGCCTTGCTGATCCGCCGGGCCGCGAGACGGGCGCCCAAGCCCTCGAGTTCGGCCACGACCTGGAACATCTCGATGAGCTCGGCGAGGGTGAGCTGGCGCACCACGGCACCATGATGCGGCCTGATGTTTACGAGGCCGCTCGAAACGAGTTGGCGCAAAGCCTCGCGCACCGGCGTTCGCGAGACGCTGAAGCGGCGGGCGAGGCTGTGCTCATCAAGGCGCGTGCCGGGCGGCAGCGTGCCGTTCAGGATTTCGCTTTCGAGCCGGTGCGCCATGTCGTCCGAGCGGGTCGGCTTCTTGAGCTTTGCGCCACGTGCCGTTGCGCCAGTCGATGCCATAGGTGTCCTGTTCTGTCCAATTCTGTTCAATCTAACCTTGTACCGTTGCGGCTGGGCCCTCGCAATGCGCCTGTTTGCTGGTGTGGTGGTTCAGAAATTCTCCCCAGTATTGCGGTCAGGATTTGGGGCCGAAAAGACGCCTGAGGAGCGCGACCAGGCGGGCCCTGAGGCTGGCGCCCACCGCGCCACCTGCGTCAAAGGCGCGTGTTTCGCGTCGCGGAGCAGCGGCGGCATTTGACGGCGTGGACTCGGGCGGCCTCGCGACCAAATGAGCTTCGAGCGCCTTCGCGAAGTCCCCGGTGAGCCTGCGGGCGACATCGTCGATGATGCCGGTACGGCCGATCTGCGCCAGCGGACCGGAGAGGTCGGTGTTGGCCGTCACCGTGATCCGGGAGCCGGCGCCGTCGGGCGCGACCGCGAAGTCCATCGTCACGCCGACACGCGAGCCGCCGCGCTTGTCGACGCCGCGGCCGGTGATGCGGCCCTTGCGTTCCGCGTCATTGCGCGCGATCTCGCCTTCGCCCTCGATCTTGGCCGAGAGCGGCCCGACCTTGACCCTGAACGAGCCGCCATAGCGGTTGTCGCCGAGTGCGGCGCTGAGCTCGGCGCCCGGAATGCACGCGACGACGGCTGGAACATCGCCGAGGACCGTCCACACCTCATCCGGCGGCCGCGACACCCTTATGGTCTGCCTGATCTCCATCAGCTTTTCCGCGAATGATCGACCGTGAACACAAGCGACACGCTGTCGCCCGAGCCTTCATTGAGGGTGGCATGCGGATCCTTGGGCTCGAAGAGGACCGCTTGTCCGGCTCTGAGCGTGAAGCGTTCCTTGCCGGTATCGAAGGTGAGCTCCCCCTGAATGACGAAGAAGACTTGCGACCATTCGTCATGATGATGCAGTTCGCCGCCCCCGCCGGGAGGAGCGGTCGAGACCTGAACAGAGAAATCGCTGCCGGCGAGCGGCACGACGTTGGCGACCTTGAGTCCGCCGAAATGGGCCGGCGGCGTGAAGGTCTCCGGGTTCTGATTTCGCCAGATTCTCATCGAGCCTCACCTGTCAGGAAATATACGTCATGTAAGGGCTGAGCACGGCGCGGACCGGTATCTGGACGAGCCCGGCTTTGCCGCTCGCGAGCGCTGCGCCAATCGCCGTCCTGATGCCCTTGATCGTGTCGGCGCGGGCGCCGAAGCCGCCCAATCCCTGGGCCACCTTGTCCCAGTCGCGCCGCGGCAGGTCCATTTCATATTCATCGCCATAGGCGTCGCGCTGGGGCAGCGCGATCGCCGCCCATTTCTCATCATCGAGCACGACGACAATGACCTGCTTGTTGTACCGCACCGCGGTCTCGAGCTCGGTGATGTGATAGCCGACCCCGCCATCGCCGACGAAGACGACGACCGGGCTTTCCGGCCGCACGCAGGCAGCGCCCACCCCATAAGGGACCTCCGCCCCGAGCGCGCCCGCCTGGCCGGCGCGCAGATAGGTTCCGGGGCTGCGCACCTTGATGCGGGCGTCGGCCCAGAAGTCCACATTGCCATGCGACGTCACGAACAAGGTGTCGGGCGGCAGGGCATTGATCACCGCATCGATCGCTTCGACCGGATGCAGCGGCGTTTGACCCGGAGACTGGAGCTGGGCGGCGCGTTCCTGCCGCCAGGCATTCGTCACGCCATCAACCCAGGCGCGGTCGACCGCCGCGAAGGACATCGCGGCCAAGGCATCGATAAGGAGATTGGCGGCACAAGCAAAACCGAAATCCGCTCTGTGGTTGCGCCCGATGGCGTCGGCATCGCGATTGCACTGGATGACCTTGGCGCCCGATGCCACCGACCGGCCATAGTCGAGATCGAACTCGAACATATGGCCGATCAGCATGACGAGATCCGCTTCAGCGAGCGCGGAACGGAAAGCGGCATTGCACGGGCAATAGCCGGGCCCGGCCCAGAGGTCATGATGCTCGTCGATGGCGCCGCGGGCCAGGCGCACGGTCGCGAAGGGCAGATGGTGCTTCTCGACAAGCGATTTGGCATGGCCGCCATTGTCCCAGCGCACATCGTTGCCGAGAATGACGAGCGGCCGGCGGGCATGCTCGACGGTCTGATGCAAGGAGGCCGGATCGCCCAGGTCCAACCCGGCCGCCGGCCGATGAGACGTGATGCGAGCCTGCGGTTCCGCCTTGGCCGCGAGCACATTGACCGGAATTTCGAGAAAGACCGGACCGGGCGTGCCGGCCCACATACGCCGCCAGGCGATCTCGATGTATTCGGGGATGCGCTGGGTGTCGAGCACGCGCGCCGACCATTTGGTGACCGGCGCCATGATCGGAATATGGTCGGCCGACATGCCGGCGCCACGTTCGAAGCTTGCGGTATTCGCCTGGGCGCCAATGATGAGGAGCGGGACGGACGCCATCTTGGCGACCAGCGCGGGCGTCACCGCATTGGCGACGCCCGGCCCCAATGTGACGGCGGCGACACCTGGCAAGCCACTGACCCGGCTCACCGCTTCGGCCATGAAACAGGCGCCGGCCTCATGGCGCGTGTGCCTGAGCGCCAGTCCCTCGACGGCGCAGGCATGGTAGATCGAATTGAGCGGACCTCCCGACACCGAGAATATCTGCTCGACGCCGAGATCGAGGAGCGCGCGGACCAGAAGGTTGCCGCCTTCGAACCTTGCCGGAGAAAGGTTCGAACCCTGGGCCGTGGTGGTGCCTGTCCTCTGCATGAGCTGGCTTTCCTAATAGGCGCGCGACTTGCCGCCATCGACCTGGAGAGCGGCACCGGTCACGAAGGCGGCGACATCGGAAACCATGACCGCGGCGAGCTTGCCGAAGTCTTCCGCGCGTCCCATCCGGCGAAGCGGCACCTCGTCCAGCCAGATCGCCTCGGCCGCCTCGGGGCTGATATTCTGCTGGCGGCTCGTCGCGGCGACGAGATCCTTCATGCGATCGGTATCGATCGGTCCGGGGCACAGGCAGTTGACGAGCACATTGTCGGGGGCGAGTTCGACCGACAAGGTCTTGGCGATGCCGGTCAGTGCCAGTCGAATGGAGTTCGACAGGACCATTGCCGGCTGCACGACCTTGACGCCGACGGTGGTGATCAGGAGCACGTGCCCGCCATGACGACGCATGGCCGGCAACACCGCATGGAGGACATCGACGGCCGGCATGAGAACGGTGTCGATGGCGCGCTTCCAGGCATTGCGATCGAGAGTGAGGAAAGGTCCCGACTCGGGACCTGGCGTGTTGACGATGAGAATATCGATCCCGCCCCAGCGACCATGCACTGTGGCGACCGCTTCGGCAATGCTCTTCTCGTCGGCGAGGTCCATCTCGAGTGCAAAGACTTCAGCCCCGCTGGGGCCGGTGAGCGCCTCGGCCGCACCGGCGAGACGCGAAGAATTGCGGGCGCCGAGGGCGACCCTCGCCCCTTCATGGGCGAGCGCGCTGGCGGTCGCAAAGCCCAGGCCGCGCGAAGCAGCCGTCACCAGGGCCCGTTTTCCTCTCAGTCCAAGATCCAAGGCATACTCCCGCAAGCCTCATGCACGCTGTCTAGCACGATTGTAGACATTATCAACATCTTTGCATACAATTATGGGATGTTATTTTGCGGCGCGAGCCTGTGCCGCGAGTTGCCAGATACGGCAGCGCGTCAGCGGCGTTTCGCGCACCGGAACCTTGAGCGCATCGGCGACGGCATTGGCGATCGCCGCGGCCGGGCCGATGGCCCCGCCTTCGCCGAGGCCTTTGATTCCGAGCGGCGTCACCGGCGATGGCGTCTGGAAATGATGCACTTCGATCGGCGGAATCTCCGGCGCCAAAGGCAGCAGATAATCGGCGAAGCTCGCGGTCAAGGGCTGGCCATCCTCGGAATAGATGAACTCCTCGCACATGGCCGAGCCGATGCCCTGCGCGACGCCGCCGCGCACTTGTCCATCGACGATCATCGGATTGATGATCGTCCCGCAGTCTTCGACGACGACGAAGCGCTTGAGCTTCATGGTGCCCGTCATCACATCGATCTCGACGACCGCCGCGTGGAGCGCATTCGAATAGGACCCATCGCGCGGGCCATCGACGAAAGCGATGGCCGTGAGCCCGGGCTCGCCCTGAGGCTCGAGCTGATCGACATTGCGATAGGCCATGCGCGCCAGCTTTGTGATCGCGATCGCGCGCTCGTGCGCCGCGCGCAGCCGGACATGTCTTTGCGCAAGCTCGAGCTCGTCGGCTTTCGCCTGAAGGTGTTGGGCCGCAATGGCGAGAAGCCGCGCCGCGATGACGCGCGATGCCTTGTCCACCGCGCCGCCGCCCAAGGCCGCGCCGCGGCTCCCCCAGGTCCCGACCGAATACGGGCTGGTGCGCGTGTCGCCATGGCGGACGGTCACATCGCGAGGCTCGAGGCCGAGGACATCGGCGGCGATCTGCGCGAATGTGGTCTCGTGCCCTTGGCCGTGCGATTGTGTTCCGACCTCGATCACGACGCTGCCGTCCGGTTGCATTTCGACCCTTGCCGATTCATAACCGGTCTCGATCGGCACCCGGCGGCGCGTGAAATCGGGCGTGCCATGCGCCGTCTGTTCGATGAAGAAGGCAAAACCGACGCCGGTCCGGACCGCCGGATTGTCCGGGCGCGGCGTGCGTTCTGCGGCGAGAAGCTCGCGCCCCTTTTCAAGGCATTCGACATAGGACCCCTTGTCGTAGTCGAAGCCGAGCACATTGGTGAAGGGGAAGTCGCGCGCAACATTGCGCAGGCGCAGCTCTAGGGGATCGAGGCCGAGCTCGAGCGCGATCTCATCCATCATCACCTCGAGAGAGAACACCGCGGCGGGGCGGCCGACGCCGCGATAGGTCCCGATCGGGCATTTGTTGGTAGCGACCGCGCGCCAGGTCGCCTCATAGCCTTCGATGCGATAGGGACCGGGCAGCACTTTGGCCACCATACCCGGATCGCTGCCGGCGGTGAAGGGCCATACCGAATAGGCGCCGGCGTCGACCGTGATATCGGCCTTGAGCCCGAGCACGCGGCCGTCATCGGTGAAGAAGGCCTCGAGCACATGCTCGTGATCGCGGGCATGAATGCTGGCCAGGAGATGCTCGCGGCGATCTTCGATCCACTTCACTGGACGGCCGGTGCGGATGGCGAGATGAGCGACGAGAACCTCTTCGGCAAAGACATGGCCCTTGACGCCGAAGCCGCCGCCGACCTCGGGTGCGATGACGCGAATGCGGCTTTCCGGCCATTTGAGCTCTTCGCTCAGATAGGTGCGCAGGAGATGCGGGATCTGCGTCGATGAGTGGACCGTGAGATGCTCGCCCGCCGCATCGACCATGGCGATGACGCCCCGGCATTCCATCGGCACGCCGGCCTGACGCCGATTGCGGAAGGTCCGGGTGAGCGACCGTGGCGCCTGACGCCGCACCCGATCGAGGTCGCCGCCGCGCCGGGTCATCTCGATGAAGACATTGCGCGTCCAGCCGTCGAACAACGGTGGGGCTTCGGGCGCCATCGCCGTCCTGGCATCGGCGAGAACCGGAAGCGGGCGATAGTCGATGAAGACGAGCTCGGCGGCATCCTCGGCGAGATAGGCATCGGCGAGGAGGACGGCGGCGACGGGCTCGCCGACAAAGCGGACCTTGCTCCTGGCGAGCAGGGGTTGCGCCGAGGGCCGGGCTTCGGGAAAGTCGGCGGTTGCGCGAATGGCGAGATCGCCGATGTCGTCGGCCGTGAAGATCAGCGCGTCGGGGTGAGATTCGAGCGCCGCGGACTTGTCGATGCTCGCGATCCCGGCATGCGCCACTTGCGAGCGCGCCAGGCGCAGATGCAGCATGTCGGGGAAAGTCAGGTCGTCGATGAAACGGCCGCTCCCGGTGACAAGCCGGCGATCCTCGACACGCTTGACCGCCGCGCCGACGAACTTCGGACGGTCGGGCGCGCTCATCGCGGCGTCTCCTGGAATACGGTGATTGCCGCACGCACCGCGTCGACGATGCCGTGATAGCCGGTGCAGCGGCAGACATTGCCCGACATTGCCTCGCGGATTTCATCATCGCTCAGGGTGTCGCCACGCTCGACGAGGCCGATGAGCGCCATGATGAAGCCAGGCGTGCAATAGCCGCACTGAAGCCCATGGTGCTCCATGAGGGCCTGTTGCAGCGGGTGAAGCGAGGGCTTCCCGATGCCTTCGAGCGTGGTGATGTTCGCACCCTCGCATTGCGCCGCGAAGGTGAGGCAGGAAAGACGGGCGAGGCCGTCGATCTCGACGGTGCAGCACCCGCAGGCGCCATGCGAGCAGCCGAAGTGAACGCTGAGGCAGCCGAATTCATGACGCAGGACATCCGCCAGGAGCCGGCGCGGCTCGACATCGATGCTGCGGCTCTTGCCGTTGACGGTGAGTTCAAGCTTGCCCATCGAGGGCCTCCTTCCCGGCCTGCTCGATGGCGCGCCGCGTGAGGATTTCAAGCAGCGACAGGCGATATTGGGCTGTGGCGCGAATATCGCCATAGGCGGCGTGGCGGGCGATGGCGGCCGCGGCGGCGGCACGCGCCGCATCGCCTTCAGGGCGCTCGCCGTGCAACAGCCGCTCGGCCTCGCCGGCCCGCACTGGCCGCGCCTCGGCGCCGGAGAGAACGATGCGCGCCTCCTTGACGCGCCCGCTTTCCGCCACAAGGGTGACGCCGGCGGCGGCGATGGCATAGTCGCCGTGACGCTCGGCCACTTCGAGAAAGGCGCTGCCGTGGCGCGCCGCTGGCGGCCGCAAGCGCAAGGCGGTGATCATTTCATCCTCGCGCAGGGCGGTTTCGAAAGCGCCCAGAAAGAACTCGCCGGCCGGGATCGTGCGGCTTGCCTTTGCCGATCGTGCGATGACATCGCCGTCGAGCAGCATCAGGAGCGCCGAGAGTTCCGCCGTCGGATCGGCATAGGCGATGCTGCCGCCCGCTGTTCCGGCATTGCGGATCGTCGGATGGGCGATGTAGCGCATGGCACGAGGCACGACCGGCGCCACGGCCGCGATCTCCCCGCTTTCGAGCACCGCGAAATGCCGGGCGAGCGCGCCGAGCTCGATCGAGCCCGGAGCCGCGGCGATCCCTGCCAGCGGCAGACGGGCGATATCTATGAGGATCGCGGGGCGCGCCAGGCGCAAGTTCATCATCGGCACCAGCGACTGGCCGCCGGCGAGGAGGCGGGCATCACCCGCGTCACGGCTGAGCAGCTCGAGGGCGTGCTCGGCGCTGTCAGCACGCCTGTAGTCGAAGGGCGGCGGCTTCATCCCTGGTCCGGCAGGGCGACCCGCGCCCGGGCGATATGAGGATGCGAATTCATGCGCCAGATATCCCGTTGCAAACAGCCCCTTGAGGCGTCCAAGAATCTGTATACTATGATCTTATCATTGCATACAATGGACAATGAACATGGACACTGCGACCCGGCAGAAGCTCATCGACACCGTCGATCGGAATCGCGACAAAGCCATCGAGTTTCTGAGACGGATGGTTGCCATACCCAGCGTGACCGGGGACGAGGCCGCGGTTCAGAACTTCCTGGCCAGGCACCTCGCCGCCATGGGGCTTTCGGTCGACATGTGGGAATCCGACTGGGAGGAGCTCAAGAAGCATCCGGGCTACCGTCCCGTCGAGCGTGGCTATGAGGGGCGTCCGAACATCGTCGCTACTTTCAAGGGTGAAGGCGGTGGCCGCTCATTGCTGCTCAACGGCCATACCGACGTCATTCCCGTGGGCAAGGGCGAAGGATGGAGCGTCGATCCCTGGTCGGCGCTCGTGAAGGATGGACGCATCTATGGCCGCGGCACCGCCGACATGAAGAGCGGCGTCGCGAGCCACATCATGGCGATCGAGTGCCTCAAGGCGGTAGGGATCACTCTCCGGGGCGACGTGCTGCTCAACATCGTCATTGACGAGGAGGTCAGCGGCCACGGCACGCTCGATACGATCGCCCGCGGCTATCGCGCCGATGCCGGCATTTCGGGTGAGACCAGCGACCTTGCGGTGCAGCCCGCTTGCATCGGGCGCATCTGGTTCGAGATCGAGATCCGCGGCAAGCCGGCGGGCATCCAAAAGCGCTATGAAGGCGTGAGCGGCATCGCGCTCGGCAACAAGATCGTCAAGGCGGTGGAGGAGCTCGAGAAGACCCGCGTCGCGACCGTCACGCATGCGCTCTACCCCGATGCGCTCGATTCGCTGCCCTGCATCATCGGAAGTTTCTCGGCCGGACATTATCCGAGCGCCTTTCCCGACACGTGCTTGCTCAAGGGCTCGGTCGCGACGGTGCCCGGCGAGGATCACGAAGGCGTGAAGCGCAGCCTTGTCGATGAGGTTGCGAGGGCGGCTGCGGCCGACCCTTGGATGAAGGAGCACCCACCGGTCGTACGCTTCAAGGGCTATGATGCGGAAGCCTCCGACATCCCGCGGGACCATCCCATCGTGACGTTGCTCTGCCAGAGCTATATGGCTGTCACCGGGCGCGAGCCGCGGATCAGCGGGCGTCAGGGTGCCGCCGACACGCGCTTCCTCAACAAGTATGCCAAGACGCCGACCGTCATCTTCGGGCCAGGGTCGACGGCGGTGATGCATGCAAACGACGAGTATGTCGCCATCGACGACTACATGACGGCGATCAAGGTCATGGCGGTCACCATTGCCGACTGGTGCCGATGACCGACGGGAAGCGTGCCTTTGCTTGCTGAGCGTTGAGCCGTCGGTTGGAAACTGCAACGGGGTGGGAGGACACGGCGCAGTTTCGGAATCCCGCGCTTCGCGGCAAAATTACATTGTCGACATGTATCTAATTATTGCATACAATATCCGGTAAAATGGCGCGGGGGAGTTCTGGTCCCGCGTGCAATGCCGGCAGAAATAACAACAGGCAACTCTGGGAGGATCGTTATGAATTCGACATTCGGAAGATTGGCGACGATGGCACGAGCCGCTATCGCCGCGGTCCTTATCGCATGGAGCGCTGCCGCCACGATGGCGGCGGAAACGCTGAAGATAGCTTTCGTCTATGTGGGTCCGGTCGGCGATGCGGGCTGGTCCTTCTCGCACGACCTGGGCCGCAAGGCCGTCGAGGCGAAATTCGGCGACAAGGTCGAAACGACCTTCGTCGAAAGCGTGCCCGAGGGTCCGGAAAGCGAGCGCGTGTTCAACGACTTGGCCAGAAAGGGCTATAAGCTCATTTTCGGGACGAGTTTCGGTTTCATGGACCAGATGGAGAATGCCGCCAAGAAGAATCCCGACACCATCTTCATGAACGCTACGGGTTTCAAGACGGCCCCCAATCTCGGCACCTATATGATCATGGCGGATCAGGTCCGCTATCTGGAAGGAATTGCGGCGGGATCCGTCAGCAAGAAGGGACAGATCGGATTTGTGGCGGCGTTTCCCATCCCCGAGGTCCTTCGCCACATCAACGCCTTCACGCTGGGAGCGAGATCGGTGAATCCCGCCGCGACCGTGCGCCTGGTCTGGACATCGACATGGTATGATCCCAATGTCGAACGCCAGGCGGCTGAAAGTCTCGCCGGCGCTGGTGTCGATTTGCTCGCCCAGTATCAGGACAGCCCCTCGACCGGGCAGGTGGCGGCCGAGGCCGGCATCCGGTGGACCGGCTTCAACGCCGACATGTCCAAATTCGCGCCGCAAGCCTGGGTGACGGGCACCGTGTGGAACTGGGGAACCATCTACGTCAAGGTCACCCAGGATGTGCTCGACGGTACATGGAAGCCGACGCCGATCTATGGCACCCTGGCTGAAGACACCATGGCTCTGGCGCCTTTCGGCGACGGCGTTCCGGATGAAGCGAAAGCGAAGATCGCCGAGACGGAAAAGGCGATACGCTCGGGCTTCAACGCCTTCACGGGCCCGATCAAGGACAACAAGGGCAATGTGGCCATTCCCGAAGGCAAGGCCGCGACCCTGGAAGAATTGCTCAACACGAATTATCTGGTGGAAGGCGTCGAGGGCACGATCCCAGCTCAATGATGCAAGGTGAAACGCAACGCGCCCTCGGGGATGGTGCTCCCATCCTCGAGGCGCTTGGCATTTGCAAGGCCTTCGCCGGCATCGCCGCCAATGCCGCCGTGGATTTTTCGCTCCACCGGGGCGAGATCCACGCTCTCCTCGGCGAAAATGGCGCCGGCAAGAGTACGCTCGCCTCGATCCTGACGGGCCTCTACCATCCCGACAGCGGCGAGATCCGGCTCGCCGGCCGAGCGGTGCAATTCCGCCATCCGGGCGACGCGCTCGCCCGGCGGATCGGCATGGTGCACCAGCATTTTCATCTCGTGGAGAGTTTCACCGTCGCCGAAAATGTGATGCTGGGCCACCCCGACCAGGGATTTTTCGCGCGCCGCAGGCAAAGCGAGACGGTCGCATCGCTGGGCGAACGGTTCGCGCTCAAGGTCAAGCCCGACGCGCGCGTGGCCGACTTGTCCATGGGCGAACGTCAGCAGGTTGAAATCGTCAAGATGCTGCACCGCGACGTCGAGATCCTGTTTCTCGACGAGCCGACGGCCGTGCTGACGCCGCAGCAGGTCGAATCGCTCTTTGCGACATTGCGGTCCATGGCCGCCATGGGGAAGGCCATCGTGCTCATCACTCACAAGCTCGAAGAGGTCATGGCCATCGCCCATCGGGCGACGATCATGCGCCAGGGCCGCGTCGTGGGAACCGTCTCGACGGCAAGAACCTCCGTCGACGAGCTGGCGCGATGGATGGTGGGCCAGGACCTGGGCGGGCCCAAGCCGCGAGCCGCCAACAATTCGGGCGGCGCCGTCATCGTGGCCGAGAAACTGCGCCTCCCCAGATGGGGCCACGCCGATCGTCACGGGTTCGACCTGACCATCCGCGCGGGCGAGATCCTGGGCGTGGCGGGTGTCGCCGGGAACGGACAGTTGCAGCTGGCCGAAACCCTTGCGGGCCTGACGCCGCCACTGTCAGGCAGGGTCCTGGTCAATGGCGTCGACACGACCGGCAAGGGACCGCGTGCCGCACGCAGAGCGGGCTTGGCCTATGTTCCGCAGGACCGGCTTGGCACGGGACTGGCGCGCGGCCTTTCCGTTGCCGACAACCTTCGCCTCACCCGGCCATTGCCGTTCCTTCTCGACAACCGGCGTTCCGAGGCCGAGGCCGCCGATGCGATCAGGGATTTCAACATCAAGGCGCGCGGACCGCTCGAGAAAAGCGGCAACCTCTCGGGCGGAAACGTCCAGAAGGTGCTTCTTTGCCGCGAGCTGGGATCGGGCGCGAACGCTCTCGTCATCGCATCTCCGACCCAGGGACTCGATGTGGCCGCAACCGAATTCGTTCACGATCTCATCGACCAGCATCGCAGGAAAGGTGCGGCCATACTGCTCATCTCCGAAGATCTCGATGAAATCTGCAAGCTCGCCGACCGCATCGTCGTCATGTATTCGGGCGAATTCGTTCTTGAACGCCCGGCAGCCGAGAGCAGGAGAACCGAACTCGGTCTCGCCATGGCCGGCGCGGCGCCGAGGCAAGCATGCTGACATTCGAAAGGCGTGAGCGGACACCGCCATATTTCTATGTGCTGGTCCCCTTGGGCGCCGTCGTCCTCGCCTTGCTGTTCGGAGCGGCGTTTCTGCACGCCAACGGCTTTGACGCCTGGTTCAGTTATGTCGAAATGGCCAAGGCATCGTTTGCCACGCGTTACGGCATCGAGGACTCGCTTGTCTCGGCAACGCCCTTGATTTTCACCGGGGTTGCCGCATCGGTGGCATTCCGCTTCAAGCTCTATAATGTCGGCGCCGAAGGCCAGCTGGTCCTGGGCGGGATCTGCGCGGCGGCCGCGGGTCTCGCGGTTGGCGGGACTTTTCCTGCATTTTTCAGCATCGTTACCGTCATACTTGCCGGAGCTCTTGGCGGGATGCTGTGGATGCTGGTGCCGGCGGTCGCTCGATCTCGGCTCGGCGTGAACGAGATCATCACCACCTTGCTGCTCAATTACGCCGGCATTCTGCTCGCCCGGTATCTGATCCTGGGCTCGCGCAGTCCGCTGCGCGATCCGACCTCGACCAACTTCCCGCAGGGGCGCCTGCTGCCGGAGGCCGCCTTCCTCCCGTATCTGGAAGGAAGCCCCGTGCATCTGGGGCTGGTCGTGGGCGTCATTTGCGCGGTGATCGTCTATGCCCTTCTGCGCTGGACCCGCATCGGCTTCGAAGCCCGGGTCTTCGGGGACGCCCCCGCCGCCGCCCGCTATGCCGGTATCAATGTGAAGGCCGTCATTTTCACGGTCCTGATACTGTCGGGCGCCATAGCGGGCCTCGCGGGAGCATCGGAAGTGGCAGGGCGCGCCCATCGCCTCGATCCCACAGGACTTGCCGTCGGCTTCGGCTATGCCGGCATCATCGTGGCGGCACTCGCCCGCTATCATCCTCTGGTGGTCGTGCCTGTGGCCTTCCTGGTGGGGGGCCTCGCCAATGCCGCGAACTCATTGCAGACCATTCCCGGCATGTCGCTTCCGAACTCCATCTCCGCGGTGCTCCAGGGAGCGGTCCTCATCTTTGTGCTCGGGTCCGAAATATTCCTCGCCTATCGGCTCGTCTGGCGGCGCGGCGTGAAGGCTCATCACTCGAAAGAGGCATCGCATGAATGAAACAGCCCTGCTGCTCGCCCTTGCCGCCGCGGTTGCGGCCGGCACGCCGCTCGTGCTCGCAGGCCTCGGCGAATTGCTCACCGAACGTTCGGGCGTCATCAATGTGGGCGTCGAAGGCATGATGCTGGTCGGCGCCGTTTCCGCCTTCCTGGTCGCGGATGCGACCTCCAGCATTGCGCTCGGTCTTCTGGCCGGAGCTTCCGCTGCCGGGCTTCTCGCTCTGCTCCACGCGTTTCTCTGCATCTCGATGCGGGCCAATCAGATCGTCTCGGGCCTCGCTCTGGTGATTTTCGGCACGGGCGTCGCCACTTTTATCGGGCGGCCCATCGAGGGCCAGCCCCTTTCGGTGAGGATCGGCAAGTCTCCCGTCCCTCTTCTTTCCGACATTCCCTATGTCGGCGACGTGCTCTTCCGGCAGGATGTGATCGTCTATCTGTCCTGGCTCCTCGTCCTCCTGGCCGCGATCTATCTCAAATACACGAAATTCGGTCTTGCGGTGCGCGCCGTAGGCGAGAATCCCGCGACGGCCGACGTGACCGGCATCCCGGTCACTACCGTTCAATATATCCATACGGTCTTGGGCGGCCTTCTCGCCGGAAGCAGCGGCGCCTATCTCATGCTCGCACGGGCACCCAACTGGTCGCAGGCCGGCACGACGAGCGGGCTTGGCTGGATCGCGGTCGCGCTTGTCGTCTTTTCCTCATGGCGTCCGGCCCGCCTCCTGCTCGGCGCCTACGTGTTCGGCCTGACCCTGCGCCTGAACTTCAACCTGCAAGCGGCCGGCATCCATGGCATTCCCGCCGATTTCCTGGCGATGGCGCCTTACCTCCTCACGATTGCGCTCATGATTGTTCTATCGATGCGAGCGACAAGGCTGCCCGGCGCGCCCGCCGCCTTGGGCATGCCCTATATTCGCACCGAGCGTTGACAGGAGTTCCGGAGTGACAAACGTCCAAATTCGGATTCATCCCACCTTGCCGCTCGGGCAGGACAGGGGCACGGGGCACAATCGGTGGCATCCTGATATCAAGCCGGTGGCGCATTGCCGTTCGGGCGATGTCATCCTCATGGAAACACGCGATGCCGTCGACGGCCAGATCGGTCCCGACTCGACGGTGGACGATGTCCCGCATGTCGATCCGAGCCGCGTTCATCCGCTCACCGGTCCTGTCCATGTCGAAGGGGCGAAACCCGGCGACCTGCTTGAAGTCGAGATCATCGATATTGCCCCGGCAGGCTTCGGCTACACGCTGCAGCAGCGGGGTTTCGGCTTCCTGCGCGATCTGTTCCCTGAGCCCTTCCTGGTCAAATGGCGCCTTGAAGGCGGCTGGGCGACATCGCCGGACATCCCGCGCTTCCGCGTTCCCGCCGCCCCTTTCATGGGAACCATTGGCGTCGCGCCCGATCGGGCCCTGCTCAAGGTGGCGCGGGCGCGCGAGGCCGCTGCCCTGGCTCGCGGCGAGTTTGTCTTTCCGCCCTCCGACGCACGGGGGGCAGTCCCTGGGGGAATCATCGGCAGCGAGGGACTTCGTACCGGCCCTCCACGCGAGAATGGCGGCAATCTCGACGTCAAGGAAGTGGCGAAGGGGGCCAGAATCCAGTTTCCGGTGCTGGTCGACGGCGCTCTGTTCTCCGCCGGTGATGCGCATTTCGCCCAGGGCGACGGCGAGGTCTGCGGCCAAGGAGTTGAAATGCGCGCCGCGCTTGTTGCCCGCCTCGTTCTGCATCCCGATCGCGCCCTGAACGAACGGGTTACCGGCACACGGATCATCACTGCCGGGGCGGGGCGGCCGGCAGGGCCCTGCTTCATCACCACCGGACTTTCGCTTGCGGACGACGGGTCGAACCATTCGGAAAATGCGACTCTGGCCGCGCGCCGCGCTCTGGTGGAGATGATCGCCTATCTCGAGGGAAGAGGATTTGGCCGGCAGCAAGCCTATGCCATTTGCAGTGTCGCCGTCGATCTCAGGATAAGCGAACTCGTGGACGTTCCCAACGTCGTCGTATCGGCATCGCTGCCGCTCGATTTCATCTCTTCGAAGTGAAACAGCCGGGCTTGGCTGGAGCGCTTCCGGCCAAAGGCCTGCCCCGGACCCGATCCGGGGTTGCACGACTTTGGCGATAAGGAAGCGCTCCGAGATATATGTTCACGTGCCTTTTTAGGGGGCCAGACCAATGACCGCCCTTTGCGAATCACTCAGGATCAGCGGCCCGGAACGCGCAACGCTGCCTCGTAAGGGGCACGTTGATTGCGAATCTCCAACAGCGCAATCCCGGGAGCCCGAGCAATTCGGCCTGCGCTATCGTGGCCTTGTCGCGCGCATGCGACGCATCACCGATCCATCCCGTCACGGGAATTTTCTCCGCCGAGTCAAAGCCTTTGAAGTATCTTGCCCTTGAGAATGCGAAGCTGAAGCTCAAGCTCGAGCGTTTTGACTATGTCTGCCTGACTTGGCCGCTTCAAAACGTTGGCGGTGTGTTGACCCAAAGCACAACAGCGGTGGTCTGACCAGGATTGCTCCAGGAGTGGCGGGTTGTGGAGGGGAAATACATGCTCTCGCCCTGGGACAGGCGAATGGTGCGAGTGGTCTCCAGGGTCAGTTCGAACTGGCCGTGAAGCACATAGATGAATTCCTCACCTTCGTGGGAGTAAGCGCCGTGGCTGTTGATTCCGGGCTCGATGTACCAGCGTTGACAATCCATCATGTTGTGGCCGGAGGCGAGTTGCTCGATGCGCAGGCCCTTCCCGAGTGTGGGTAACAGCCCGCCGCCTCGGACGTCGGTAACGGTCTCGACTGTGCCTTCAGGGACGCCCTCAGCCATCAGCGAAGTGATTGTGACGCCATAGAAGGAAGCAAGGATTTTTCCTTCGGCGATCTGCATGCCGAGCGATGTGCGTTCGATGGAGGCGAGAGTTGAGAGGGGAATGCCCGTGCGCTCGTGCACCTGGCGGAGGGTCAGCTTTGCGTCCTCCCGCAGACGCCGGAGCTTTTCGCCAATCAGGTTGCCTGCTCGTTTTGGGACTCGCCGCGGAGCGCCGTGGGGAGTTGCGAGTATTGCCTTCACCGCCGTGATGCTAAGGCCCTGGAGTGTGCGCAGCCGCTTGATGTCCAGCGCTTGGGTGACGTGAGTTTCGTCGAACAGCCTGTACCCCGACGGAGTCACATGCGGGGTGAGAAGGCCATTGTCGCTCCAGAACCGCAGAGTTGAAACAGGCACGCCCGTCAGCCGACTTACATCGGAAATCTTGAGACGACCTTGCGAGGCGGTCTTCGACGTAGCCTCCGCCTTGGGTTCGGTAGGTGTTTGGTCTCCATTCACGATCCAGTCCTTCAAGAATCCCGTCCAGCGCAAAAGGTAGCCGAAGGGCAATACACGAAGATAGTAGAAGCAGCCGTTCAAATAAAGTCAACAATTGCGCTTGACAGATATGCGAGTGCGCTTGTATCCTTCAAAAAAGACTACAAAAGGCTGGTTGAGTCTGGATCGGCCAAGTTGGTCATAAAGAGAGGGAAATGGCTCATATGTGGCGTGTTGGCATCGATGTTGGTGGGACTTTCACGGATTTATTTGCCTGGAATGAGAAGAATGAAGTCTATAAGACATCCAAGGTTTTAACGACCAAAGACGACCGTTCGCGCGGGGTGATCCAATCGATAGAGGCGGCGGGGCTGCCTTTCGATCAGATATCCTTCCTGATGCATGGGACAACAACGGCCACCAACTCGCTGATCGAGCGAACCTATCCAGACGCCGCCTTCATCTCCACCCAAGGCTTCCGAGACACGATCGAGATCGGGCGTCAGCACCGCAAGGCGTTGTACGATCCCTACCAGCAGAAGCCGGAACCGATGATCCGGCGTCGCAATCGCTTTACGATCGACGAGCGGATCAGCGTGCAGGGAAATGTGCGCCGCCCGCTCGATAAGAATGCAGCCACTGCAATAGCAAAGATCATCGCAGAGCGGCAGATCCAGTCAGTGGGTATCGGCTTCATCAATTCCTACGTGAACCCGGTCCATGAAGAACAGATGCGCGAGATTGTCCGGAAGCATAACCCCAACGCGCATGTGGTGATCTCGGCGGAAACCCGGCCGATCTTTCGGGAGCATCCGCGCTTCACGACGACTGCAATTCGCGCCTGCATGATGCCGGTGATGACCGCCTATTTTGACCAGCTGGACAGGGCGCTGAAGAACCGCGGGTTCAAGGGCACATTCCTCATTCTCAAGTCGAACGGCGGCGTGATGGGTGCGGAAAACGCGAAGAAGCGGCCCGAAGAGCTCATCGAATCCGGTCCGGCGGGTGGAGTGGCCTATGCCTCCTACCTCTCGAAAACCACGCCCTTCCGCAACATCATTCATACCGACGTCGGAGGCACAAGCTTCGATGCATCCATAGTTGAGGATGGGCGCGGGCTCATTACCCATAGCTACGAGCTCGAATGGGAAGTGCCGGTTTCGGTGCCGATGCTCGATATTCATTCGGTGGGCGCGGGTGGCGGATCAATCGGCTGGGTCGATGAGGGCGGATCGCTGCGTGTGGGGCCGCGCAGCGCAGGCTCCGAACCAGGGCCGGCCTGCTACAAGCGCGGCGGCACCGAGCCCACGATCACTGACGCCAATCTCGTGCTGGGCCGATTGGACCCGACGCTCTCCAACAAATTTGAGCTCGATGTCGCCGCGGCGGAAAAGGCCATCGACGGCCTGGCTGCCAAGATCGGCCTCTCGCGCCTCGAAACGGCGGAGGGCATGATAAAAATCTCCTGCGAAACCATGGCGCAGGCCGTGAAGGGTGTCGTGGTCGCACGGGCACGCGATCCCCGCGACTTCGTGCTCGCGTCCTTTGGCGGCGCTGGTCCGATGCACGCCTGTTTCGTGGCGCGCGCGATGAACATCCCCAAGGTGATCATCCCGGCACAGGCGGGTGTCGCCTCGGCCTTCGGCGCCACGGCGATGAACGTGCGCCACGATCTCGAAGCCTTTCACTATGCCGACCTGGGCTCGGTGGATGAGGATGACCTCAACCGCATTTTCGACGACCTTGCCGGCCGAGCCAAGAAGCGCTTGGAAGGCGACGGCATAAAAGGCGGCTCAGTGAACATCCATCGCACCGCGCAGATGCGCTATGTGGGGCAAACCTATGAAGTGGATGTGGATATCCCCTCAGGCAAACTCCACAAGAATCACCTTGCGGGCATTGCCCAGACTTTCCACGAAGCGCACCGCCGCGAATATGGTGTGAGCTCTGACGACTTCCCCATAGCCTTTGTTTCGCTTGGAGTGGTGGCCGTGGGGACCTTGAAGGAGCCGCCGATTTTCGACTTTGCCGCCAAGGCGCAGAAGGCCAAGGCTCTCTCACGCAAGGTATACTTCGACGGCAAATGGATCGATGCGGCGCTCTGCAACGCCAGCAATCTGCCGCCAGGCGAAAAGGTCTACGGACCGGCCATCGTCGAATATACCGACTCGATCGCGGTTCTGCCGCCGGACACCTCCGGTGAGGTTGACTCGCATGGCAATCTGATCGTTTCCATCAACGCGTGATTGGGGAGCACCAAATGACCTCCAGAAAATCCTCCGGCACGGCGGCTGTTTCCGATCGCATGGACCCCGTGACTTTCGAAGTTCTCCGCAACAGCTTCGAATATGCCTGTTCGCGGATGACGACGATAATGCAGCGCACGTCGTTTTCGCCGATCCTCGCCGACATTCTCGACTTTTCGAACGCGATATATGATGCGGACGTGCGGCTCCTTGCTCAGGCCGCGAACTGCCCGGTGCATCTCGCGGCGATGCAGTATTCAGCCGACGCGGCAATTGCTCGCTTCCCCAAGACCTCGTTGAAGCCAGGCGATGTCATTGCTCTCAACGATCCCTATCAGGGCGGCACTCACACGAATGACATCACCTTCACCATGCCGATCTTCTACAAAGGCGAGATCATTGGCTTTGCCGTGAGCCGCGGACACTGGATGGACCTGGGGGGTGGAGCGGCGGGGGGCATGTCGTTCTCGACCCATATCGCGGCAGAGGGTCTCAGGCTGCCGCCGATCAAACTCTACGAGAACTATGAGATCAACCAGGATTTCCTGGCGATCATCATGAACAACACTCGGACCCCCTTCTACATCAAGGGAGACCTGCAGGCCCACCTCGGCGCGCTCAAGGCGGCGGAGCAGGAGCTGGTCAGGGCGGCCGAACGCTACGGGGTCGAAACCGTCAAGCTCTCGATGAAAGAGCTCATCGCCTATACCGAAAGGATAGTACGCAAGAGCATCGAGATAATTCCTGATGGCGAATACAGCGCCGAAGACTATGCAGATACCGACGGCTTCTCTCCCGATCCGATCAATATCAAGGTGAAGCTCATCATAAAGGGATCGGACATCACAGTCGATTTCACCGGCACCGATCCAGTCTGCAAGGGGTCCATCAACTCGCCCTATGCAAATACAGCATCAGCGGCTTTTTACTCGCTGCAGTTTTTTCTGGCGCCCCACGCGCCGTCAAACGCGGGAATGTTCGCGCCGATCAAGCTCGTGATCCCGGAGGGCTGCTGGCTCAACCCCCGCTGGCCCGCTCCGACCATTGGCTGCACCACGCTTGCCTCATCGAAAATCACCTCGGCAATCTGGCAGGCATTGGCCAAGGCGATTCCAGAGCGGGTGACGGGATCGACCTGCTCGGAATGCAACTGGTTTGTTTCCACCGCGGTCGACCGCCAGTCCGGGCGGGTCGATGTGTTCTCCGATTTGCCCGCCGGCGGCTGGGGCGGAACGCCCTACAACGATGGGATGAACGTGACCATGGATCCGCTTGGCAATTGCATGAACATGGCTGCAGAAACGGCGGAGCTGTTCTTTCCAATCGAATACGAATCCTTTGATCTGCGGCAAGACTCGGCCGGCCCGGGTAAATTCCGTGGCGGCTTGGGAGCGGTTTTCAAGATTCGCTACCTCTGCGAGGGCGAGCTCAACATGGAAACCTCGCGCACTCGCGCCGGCAGCCCCGGTGTCAATGGTGGCGGCCACTCCGCAGTGCAGCGTTCGACCCATGTTTATCCCGATGGATCAAGGAAGGTGATCGGCGGCCTCTCACACAACGGCGACTGGACGAGTCCGCTGCTCTCCGGTCACCGCTTCGGTTATGACGAGCAATTCGTCTTCGAGAGCACCGGCGGCGGCGGCTGGGGTCCGGCAAGGGAGCGTCCGGTCGAGAAGGTGCTTGCCGATGTGCTCGACGAGTACATCTCGATCGATGCCGCCCGCGAGCAGTATGGCGTGGTGCTCAATAGCGACATGACGGTGAACGAGCGAGAAACCGCCCAACGCCGGCGAGCGATGAGATGAGTTCGCCTCAATAATCAAATGAGAACATAACAGGGAGGAATACATGACCAATAAGACGAAGATCTTAGCCTCGCCTCATGTCAAGCGGAGAGCGTTTCTCGGCGGGATCGGTGCCTGCGGGATGGGGGCGGCGTTCCTGGCTTCGGTGAATGAGGCGAGCGCGGCGCAATCGGGAACGATCAAGATCGGGCAAATGGTTTCGCTCACTGGTCCTTTGGCTGTCGATGGCATCGAGCACAGGAATGGACTGGAAATGGCCATCGAGGAAATCAATGCTGCCGGGGGTATCCTCGGGATGAAAGTCGAGTCGGTCACTATCGACTCGAAGAACCAGACCGCCGAAGAAGTGTCTTCCGCAGCCAACCTGCTGATCGACCGTGACGGGGTGAACGCGATCATCAATGGCTACAATGTGGGAGCCAACCAAGCGGAATATGACGCGATCGCCGACGCCGGGATCATCTATGTCCATTACAATACGTCAGTGGGCCACCACGAGGTATTCCAGAAGGACCCCAAGCGCTACTTCGGCATCTTCATGGCCGATCCGGCCGAATACTATTATGGTGTCGGCCTGCCGGTGATGCTCGATCGGCTGCGAAGGTCGGGGGTCTGGAAGCCGGCGAACAACAAGATCGCTCTCATTACCGGCTCGCTGCCCTATTCGATTGTGATCTCGAACGCCATTCGTGACACGGCGCCCAAATACGGTTTCGAAGTTTCCTTCGAGGAAGTGGTCCCGGTACCGACGACCGAATGGGGTGCTGTTCTGAATAAGGTTCGGGAGCAGTCTCCCGCCTTCATCGCCAATACGCACTTCTATCCGGGCGACATTGCCCAATGCCAGGTGCAATTCATCCAGAATCCGACCAACAGCCTGTTTTACTATCAGTATGGCCCGCTCCTGAAAGCCTTCTCCGATATAGCGGGCGATGCGGCCAAGGGAGTGCTTACATCCTCGGTGATCGGCATTCTTCCAGATGACCTCGGCAATGCATTCCGCAAAGCCTATTGGGCGAGGTTTGGCGAGAAGGCGGAGGCCGATCCGGGCGCGTCGACCTATTCTGAGATGTACCATTATGCCATAGCCGCAGCCTTGGCCGGCGGTGTCGGCGCTCCGGGCGACGTGGAGCAAAACAGGAAAGTCGCGGATAACTTGCGGCGCTTCGTCTATCGCGCCCCATTTGGCACCTTGCGTTACGATCCGCAGTTCAACGCAGCGATCCCCTATCCGACGCTGACGAAGGATCCGACGCTCGGCATGCCGCACCTGCTTTATCAGATCAAAGATCCCAAAGCGTCGGTGCCGAAGAAGCTGATCTTCCCCGAACCTTATAACGAGGCGGAGTTCGAGACGCCGCCGTGGTTCAAGTGATCGGAGCGCGTCTTCCGAGCTATCAGCATGCTTGATTGAGGAGAGGGTGATGGCCCTTGCGGACATTCTTATGAGCGCGCTCGCCCTGGGTGCGCTCTATGCGGCAAGTTCCGTTGCCCTCGCCTTGGTCTGGGGAACGATCGGGATGCTCAACCTTGCTCATGGCGCCTTCATCGCGCTTGGCGGCTATGCCTCGCTCCTCGCGGTCCAGGCGTGGGGCCTCCCTTGGTATACGGGCCTGGCCGCCGGCGCGTTGGGCGGGGCGGCCGCGGGCTTTCTCACCCATGTGCTGCTGGTGAGCCGAGTCTTCGGGCGACCCAATTTTGAGATCAACATCATCATCCTTACGATGGCGCTTTCCACGATCATCGTCGATCTCATCAACAACATCATCGGCCCTACCGCCTCGCGTCAGCCTTTCTACATCGACGGACGGATCAATCTTGGTGGCTCGGGCATAGCGTGGCAAACGCTGCTAATCGTCGTCTGCTGCCTTGCCATGGTGTTCGGCCTGCGCCTTCTGATCGCCCGATCCGCCCTCGGCCGATCGATCCGCGCTGTTGCGCAGGAACCTACGGCGGCACAGCTCAACGGGCTTTCCGTAAATCTTGTGGTGCTCAAGGTGATGATGCTTGCCGGGCTTGTCGCCGGCGGCTCGGGTGTCCTTGTCACCTTCAACACAACTGTCTACCCCACAGTGGGAGGCGACCCCCTCCTCAAGGCACTCATCATCTGCGTCGTAGGCGGGCTGGGCTCGATCCCCGGGGCGCTTGCCGCATCTTTCCTGCTCGCATTCATGGAAATCCTGGTGCAGTTCGAATTTGGCACCAAATGGGGAAATCCGGCACTGCTGCTGTTTGTTGTGGCCGTACTGATCATTAGGCCGAACGGCCTCTTCGGCACGCGTGAGCCGGTGCGGGTATGATTGGGCAGAATCTCTCTCCGCTATCGCGGGATCTCGCCATTGCGGTCGTTCTCTTTACCCTTGCAGCGGCCGTCGCATTCGGAGGCCTTTCCAACTACACGCTCGGCCAGGCGATCCTCTTTCTGATTTGGGCTTCGGTCGTCACTCAATGGAACCTCGTGCTCGGCGTCGCCGGGATATTCTCGATTGGCCACATGGCGCTTTTTGCTGTGGGTGGTTATAGCGTGGCGCTTCTGGGACTCTATTTCGGCATCTCGCCTTGGCTATCTCTGCCGATAGCCGCGCTGGCCGGGCTCCTGATGAGCCTATTGCTTGGCCTCACCACGCTTCGGCTTCGCGGCGCCTATACGGTTGTTGTGACGCTTGCGGTTGCGCTGGTGCTCTACCAGTTGATCGTCACCGACGTGGCCTGCTTTCGGCAGGAGGGAGCGGTATGTTATTCGCTGACCGGCGGATCCCGCGGCCTCTCGCGCTACGGCGACTTCGGATTCAGCCACCTCGTGCCGTACAAGCTCATCTCGGCCGCGAACTATCTCGTTGCGCTTTTGCTTCTCGCCTCGAGCACGTTGTTTGCGATCATACTGGTTCACAGCCCTTATGGAAAAGCCTTTCAAGCGATGCGGGACAATGAAACCGCTGCGAAAGCGCGAGGCGTGGATATAGCCAAGTTTCAGCTCATTGTTTTTGCCGCGGCAGGTATATTTACCGGGCTGGCGGGCGGGGTTTATGCCGGCACCCAACGCACCTTCGGGCCTGCGGTGCTCGAGTTTCCCACTCTTCTTTTTCTCCTCTCCATGATGATCGTGGGTGGGCGCGGTGAGATCTGGGGGCCGATCCTTGGAACGGCTGCGCTCGCCATTGTCCAGGAGTCCACAACCAGTCTGGCCCAGTGGCGCAACACTTCGTACGCGGTTGCGCTCATCCTGATCCTCATCCTTTTTCCGCGCGGACTGGCCGGGCTTGTTTCCGATTTCAGCCGCGCGATCGCGCGCCGCGGTGGTGCTAAGCCATGAGTCCTGCGCTCGAGGTCAGCCGTCTCACCAAGCGTTATGGCGCGATGGCTGCCGTAAACGACCTCAGCTTCGTTGTTAAGCAGGGTGAAGTCCTCGGCATCTGCGGGCCCAACGGCGCGGGCAAGACGACGCTCTTTGACGTGATCACCGGTCTGACACCTGCTTCCGAAGGTCAGGTGCAGTTCTTCGGCAGGGATATTGCCGGGATGACGGCGCAGCAGCTTTGTCACGCGGGACTTTCGCGCACCTTCCAACTCAACGCAGTGTTCGACAGCATGAGCGTAGAGCAGAATCTTTTGACCTGCGCCTACTTTGGCAGCAAAAAGCGCCTGATACCGGCCTTGCGCTTCGATCGCGAGTCGAGCGCTCGGGCAGACGAAGTAATGGAAGTGGTGGGCATTACCGGGATAGCCCGAGCCGAGGCGCGCGCGCTTCCTGTGTTTCAACGCAAGCTCCTGATGTTGGCGAGCGCGATTGTCACCTATCCACGAATTCTCATGCTCGACGAACCGGTCGGAGGGCTTAACGCAGAGGAGGTCGGCCGGTGCGTGGAGGTGATCCGACGCATCCGGGATTTTCACGGGCTCACCGTCGTGGTCATCGAGCATGTAATGAGCTTTGTCACCGCCGTCGCCGAACGTACGCTGATCCTTCATCACGGTGCCAAGCTCTATGAGGGCACCATCGCGGGAATGGGTCAGGACAAGAAAGTTGTTGAAGTCTACCTGGGCACGTCGGGCGCGGCGGCACTCGGCGTCACCACAGAGGACGCATGATGACTGCGCTTCTGGAAGTTGAGGGGCTGACGGCGAGCTACGGGCTCGGTTCGGTACTCGACGGTGTGTCGCTGCGGCTGGGGGCAGGCGAGGTGTTCGCCGTGATTGGTCCGAATGGTCATGGCAAGACCTCTCTTCTGCGGGCCATTTCGGGCCTCATGCCGCGCCAGACTGGTCAAATCGCATTCTGTGGCCAAAGCCTCGTGGGGCTCTCACCGAGCAAGATCGCGCGGGCGGGTATCGTTCACGTGCCGCAAGGCGATCTTGTATACAAGGGAATGAGCGTACTTGAAAATTTGCTCGTGGGCGGCAGCGCCAATTCGTCGGCTTCGATCACCCGGCGCCAACTTGAGAAGGTAATTTCCATCTTCCCGCGGCTGAAGGAGAAGTTGCCGGTCGTGGCAAATGCGCTTTCGGGTGGCGAGCGGCGGATGCTTGGGATCGGGCGCGGACTAATGCTGGCGCAGGCGCGCCTCATTATGCTTGACGAACCGTCGCTCGGCCTCGCTCCGGTCGTGATCGACCAAATCTATTCGACCTTCCACGAACTTCGTGCCGGGGGGCTCACGATCCTGGTCGTCGAGGAAAACGTCAGCCGCGCCACACAAGTGGCGGCGCATCTGGCGCTGATCAATCATGGCAAAGTGGTCTGGACCGGCGGAGCCGCGGAACTCGGCGAAAGCCGCACGCTTCGCGAAGTCTATTTAGGACTATGACCCGCGGCCCAAGAGAAACAACAAGACTACGGAGGTGAATATGCTACAGAGGCTGCTTCCGGCCGTCATTCTCAACCTCTCGGCGGGGCTTCTCTACGCTTGGAGCCTTTTCCTGCTGCCTCTGGAAAGGCAGCTGGGGATCGATCGTGGCGATCTGAGCCTCGTGCCGTCGTTGGCGCTTGTGACCTTCACCTTCGGCATGGTTCTGTGTCCCTGGCTCCGGGCCCGCGCCGGCCGGCGCGGCTATCTCATCATCGTTTACACACTTATGTCACTGGGGTTTCTTGCCTTCGGGCAAGCCCCGTCATACCGAACACTCCTGATCGGCTATGGGTTGGCATTCGGTCTCGCCGCCGGTCTTGCCTATGGGCTCGCACTGGTGTTTGCCGCGAGCGTTGCGGATCGCGCACGGGCGTTGGCTATCGGAATTGTCATGGCCGCATTTGCGCTCTGTGGCATCTTGATACCACCGTTCTTTGGCGAGTTGATCGCCACCAACCCACCACAGCAGATTTTCACGTGGATCGGTCTGGCCTGCATCGCGCTCGGTGTGCTGATTCAGGCCTTGATCGGGCTTGTCCCGGGCAGTCCTGCTGCCAGACCGGTCGAATCCGGCACTGCAGGCGGACTGCTAAGTGCCGACTTCGTGAAGCTGTTCCTCGTCTTCTTCTCCCTCTGCTTTGTAGGTCTCCTGAGCGTGTCGCAGATGAGCGGTATCGCTGCTGCATCGGGGCTCAGCGAAAGTGCCGCTGGCCGGACAACAAGCCTCTTCACCTTGGGGTACCTCTTCGGTTCGCTCGGCGGCGGCTGGGTGGCCGAGCGGTTCGGCGGTCGTAGCACTCTCCTCGCTGCCAGTATTGCAATGATTGCGGGCCTCGCCACTTTCGCCTTCGCGGGCGAGAGCGGGCTGCTTTTCCTCGGCGCCACCCTTATCGGCGCGGCGTTCGGCGGCTCGGCCTCCTTCATGCCGATGTTGATCAGTGCTCGCTTCGGTGTGGCCCGGGTCTCCGAAGTCTATGGGAAAATGATGATCGCCTATGGCGCAGCGGGTCTCATCGCGCCCTGGCTCACCGGCGTGCTTTACTCAGGCGCGAAGTCCTACGCTCCAGGTCTCGCGGTTGCGGCGCTCATGGCATTCATGGCTACTGCCATCGGCCTGACCCTGAAGTCCAGCCCGAGTCCAGCGCCAGAACAAACAAAATAGCCGCCCTTTTTCAAATAGACTGGTCTCGAAGGATAGGACATGAGCATACCATCGCGCGCGGAAGTTGTGATCATCGGGGGCGGGATCGCCGGATGCTCGGTTGCCTATCATCTCGCCAAGCTCGGCATCACCGACGTGGTGCTTTGCGAGCGCAAGCAGCTCACGAGTGGTACGACTTGGCATGCGGCAGGTCTCGTCACGCAGTTGCGCGCCACCCGGCAGATGACCGAGCTGGCCAAGTATACGGGCGAATTGTTCATGAGCATCGAGGCCGAGACGGGGCAGGCCACCGGCTATCGCCGCACCGGCTCGCTTCGCGTCGCCACCAACGCGGCGCGCTATGAAGAATTGGCGCGGGGCGCATCGATGGGGCGTAGCTTCGGACTGCCGGTCGAGGCGATATCCCCTGAACAGATCAAGGAGCGTTGGTCGCCGATCAGCATCGCGGGCATCGTCGGCGGCTTCTGGTTCCCGCACGATGGCCAAGTGAACCCGGCCGATGTGACCATGGCTTATGCCAAGGGCGCGCGGATGCGAGGGACGAAAATCCTCGAGCATTGCCTGGTCACGAAGATCCTCGTGGAAGGCGGCCGTGCCGTGGGAGTGATGACTGAACAGGGAGAGATCCGCGCTCGCGCCGTGGTGCTCTGCGGAGGCATGTGGTCGCGCGATCTCGCTGCTACCGCTGGCGTCTCCGTCCCCCTCCATGCGGCCGAACATTTCTACTGCGTCACGGAGCCCATTGCCGCGCTCCCGCGTGACCTGCCGGTGCTTTTCGTGTCCGACGAATGGACGTATTACAAGGAGGATGCCGGCAAGCTCCTGGTCGGTTTCTTTGAACCAAAGGCCAAGCCTTGGGGGCAAAAAGGGCTCTCTCCCGATTTCTGCTTCGACACGCTACCCGAAGACCTCGACCATATTGCGCCGCACCTGGAAGACGCCGCCGCCCGCGTTCCGTTCCTGAAACAGACGGGCATACAGCTCTTCTTCAACGGGCCCGAGAGCTTCACGCCCGACAACCGCTATCTTCTCGGCGAAACCGCCGAACTGCCCGGCCTCTTTTGTGCGACCGGGTTCAACTCGATCGGAATTCTCTCTTCAGGCGGGGTCGGCAAGGCGCTTGCCGACTGGATACGCGATGGCCGGCCGCCGGTCGATCTGATTGACGTCGATGTCCGCCGGATCAATCCCTTCATGATCAACCGGCGCTACCTTGAGGAGCGCACGGCAGAAAGCCTGGGGCTCAATTTTGACATGCACTGGCCTTCGCGCCAGTTCGTTTCGGCCCGTGGCATACGCCGCTCGCCCTTCCATGATCGGCTTCTCGCGCAAGGTGCGCAGATGACGGAGATGGCAGGTTGGGAACGACCAGGATTCTATGGATCCTCCGCGCACCTTGCCTATTCCTATCACCGGCCTGGCTGGTTCGACGATACCGGTTTGGAATGCCATAACACTGCAACCAATGTGACGCTCTTCGACCATTCCTGCTTCGTGAAATACGCGGTCGAGGGGCCCGGTGCGTGCGCTTTTCTAAACCGTCTCTGTGCCAACAATGTCGACGTCATGACGGGCAAAGTAGTTTACACCCAATGGCTCAACGAGCGTGGTGGGATCGAGGCGGACGTGACGGTGACGCGACTTTCCGAAACCGCCTATCTCGTCGTTACCATCGCTGCCTCCCAGCGGCGCGACATGGCTTGGGCGATCCGGCATGTTCCGGAAGGGGCGGGAGTGCATATCTCCGATATTACCTCGGGCCTGCCAATGCTGGCGCTTATGGGGCCGAAATCGCGCGCCCTCCTCGCGGAGCTCTCAACCGATGATCTCAGCGAGAAGGCATTTCCGTTCGGGACCAGCAAGGAGATTGACCTGGGTTATGCAAGGGTGCGGGCGAGTCGGCTCACCTTTGTGGGCGAGTTGGGCTTCGAGCTTTACATGGGCGCGGAATTCGCGATGCATGTCTTCGATGAGATCGCCCGCGCAGGCAGGAACTTCGGACTTTGCTACGGCGGCTACTTCGCGATCAACTCCATGCGGATGGAGAAGGGATATCGCCATTGGGGCCATGACATCGGCGAGGAAGACACGCCGCTGCAAGGTGGCGTGGGCTTCGCCGTAGCATGGGACAAACCCGGTGGCTTTATCGGCCGCGAGGCACTCTTGAAGCAGAGGGACGCCGGACCACTCACTCGCCGATTGGTGCAGCTGCGCTTGCCCGAAGGCGCCGATATGCCGATGCTCTACCATCATGAACCGATCCTGCACAACGGCGCAATCGTGGGCTCGGTCACGTCGGGTGCCTATGGACATCGCCTCGGCCGTTCTCTCGGCATGGCTTATGTGACCAATCCGAAAGGAGTACGTCCCGACTGGCTGACGGAAGGCACATGGGAGGTTGAAGTTGCTCTCAAACGCTATCCTGTCGAACTGCAATTGAAACCCTGGTACGATCCGGATGGGGCGCGGTTGAAATAATCTGAACTCCTTTGGAAAAATGGTGCTTGACCTCGCGGATTAAGGCGTGAGATTTGGAAAACATCAGCATCGAAGAAGTTTCGCCCGTGGCTCAAACCCGCGGGCGTTTCGAGTCTGAACCGTGCTTGCGCTCAAACCGCAAGCCTGGCACCGCCACGATTTATGCCGGGCCTCCCCTCTCGCCAGACATATGGGTGCATCATTGGTCGACCGTCGATTCAGAGACCGGAACTCCGCGGGTTCCGACCTTCCTGACCGTGACGGCCATCGTCACCTGAAGTCGTCGCTTGCGCCGATGTCTTCGGCGAATATACACTGAATTGCCGGCTCATTGCACCGCCGCTCGGGGCGCGAAGGATCGGACTTCAAGATCTCCGACCACACCGGAAGCTCCGTCACGTAAACTCGACCCGTCGCACAGGCTGAATCACCACCGTGCCGTCGAAGGCGAAGAGTAAATTGCGTCGGGTTTACAACAGTCCAGAGGCCTAGCCGGTCACCGGAATTTTCTCCGCCGCGTCAAAGCCCTTGGAATATCTGAAGCATCGCGCGGTCTGAGCCGGCCCGGTCGAAACAAGTTCAGGGACCGCCGCGCGGCAGACCGAGCGCGCCTGTTCGCATCTCGGTGCAAAACTGCACCCCGGCGGAAGCCTCCCGAGATCGGGCGGCGAGCCGCTGATCGTGCGCAGCTTCTCGCCGCGCTGCCCGCCGTGGACGGTCGAGTGGAGCAGCGCTTCCATATAGGGGTGCGTCGGCCGCAGCAGGACGTCCTCGACCGGGCCCAGTTCGACGAACCGGCCGGCATACATCACGGCGATCCGATCGGCGACTTCGCAGGCGACGCCGAGATCGTGCGTCACGATGATCGTCGTCATGCCGAGCTCGCGCTGCAGTTTCCGCAGAAGCAAGAGCACCTGAATCTGCACCGTCGCATCGAGCGCGGTGGTCGGCTCGTCCGCCAAAAGCAGTTTGGGCCGGCAGGACAGAGCGAGTGCGATCATTGCTCGCTGACGCAGGCCGCCGGAGAGCTCATGCGGATAGGCATCGAGACGCCGTGAGGCGGATGGGATCTGCACGAGGTCGAGCAGTTGCAGGGCCCGGCGCCGCGCATCGGTGTAGGAAAGGTGCTCGTGATATCGGATCGTCTCGACAATCTGCTGGCCGATCGTAAAAACAGGATCGAGAGCGGTCATCGGCTCCTGAAAGATCATTGACACCAATGTTCCGCGAATCTCCGACAAACGCCGGTGCGGGAGCGGGAGGATGTCGATGCCGTCAATCACGACACTGCCGCCGAATACCGCGGTGTCGGGCAGCAACCGGGTAAGAGCGCGCAGGGTCACACTTTTTCCGGAACCGGATTCGCCCAGGAGACAGAGGGTTTCGCCCTTCCTCAGATCGAAGCTGATGCCGTTGACGACATTGACGCTGGCGTCGCGGCTCACAAAGCCAACGGTGAGATCGGTCACCTGGGCGAATGCATCGCTCGCCTCGACCGGGAGATCGCTCGACGTGGCCGCCTGGTGCGACGTCATGCGCGTGCCGCCGGGTCACGACGCGTCGAGGCCTCCGGCGCGGCGCTGTGGCCAGAACCGCGAATTCGCGCAAAGCAGGCGGCCCGATGCCGCCCGATCCCCTCCATGCTCGCGAGCGCCGGTTCGGACTGCGCGCATACAGGCTCGGCAATCGGGCAACGCGTCCTGAAGCGGCAACCGCTCGGCGGGTTGATCGGGTTTGGCGGATCGCCGAGAAGCGGCGGACTCTCGACCCGCCGGCGGGGATCCATCGACGGCCGCGAGTGGAGCAGGGCCAGCGTATAGGGATGCTGCGGCGAAGAGTAGATCCTGTCGGCCGGACCGATCTCTACAACCTTGCCCAGATACATGACCATCACACGGTCGCTGATATACTGCACCACGTTCAAGTCATGCGAGATGAACAGATAGGTCAGGGACATGTTCTGCTTCAGGTCAAGCAGCAGATTGAGAATCTGGGCCTCAACCGACTTGTCGAGCGCGGATATCGGCTCATCGAGGATCACGACCCGGGGGCGCATGGCGAGCGCCCGCGCGATATTCACCCGCTGGCGCTGTCCGCCGGAGAGTTCATGCGGGTATCTCTGCGCGAACATCTCGGGCGGCAGGCCGACCATCCGGAGCGTTTCCCGCGCCTGCAGCCTGGCCTGGGCTCCGCTCAAGCCCATCACCCTCGGGCCATAGGCGACGGTGTCCTCCATCGTCAGCCGGGGATTGAGCGTGGCATAGCTGTCCTGGAACACCATCTGCACCTGGCGGCGCAACTCGCGTATATCGACGCCCTGCGGGCGCCCGACTTCCGCGCCGTCCAGGGTGATCGATCCTTCGTCGGCCCGGATGAGATGCATGAGCAAACGGCCAGTGGTCGACTTGCCGCAACCGGACTCGCCAACGACGCCGAGGGTCTCTCCCTCCATGACATCGAAATCAATGCCATCCACGGCGCGCACGGCGCCGCGATTGCCCGCAAGCCAGCTGCCGAAATGAAAATGCTTCTTGAGATTTCGCGCCGAGACTATTGCCCGGCGTGAATCGTCCGGCGAGCTGGCCGCGTCATACTTGCGGGAGACTGAAACTTGCGGGGCTGCGGCCTTAGCCTGCGATTGCATCTCTGCTCCTCACACCTTCACGTCCATGGCGCTGCGCATTCCGTCGCTCATCATGTTGAAGCACATCGAGGTGATGAATATCGCCGCGCCGGGCAGGATCGCGACATAGGGTGCGGTATACATCGCCGAACGCAGCGAGCTCAGCATCATTCCCCATTCGGCTTCGGGAGGACGGACACTCAGCCCGAGAAAGGACAGGCCGGACGCGATCACGATCGAAACGCTGACGAGGCTCGATGCGTAGATCAGGATCGGCCCGAGCACGTTGCTGAGCAGATGATTGACGACGATGCTCGCCGCGCCAGCACCGGTCGCCCGAGCCGCGTCCACATAGTCCTGACCGCGGATCTGCGTGGTCACGCTCTCCGCCACCCGGGCGATCGGTGGAATGAATACGAGCGTCAACGAGATCAAGGCATTGGTGATGCCCGTTCCGAGGGCCCCGGAAATAGCGACAGCCAGGAGCACCGACGGGAAGGCATAGAACACATCGATGGTGCGCATGATGACCATATTGGCAACGCCGCCGGCATAACCGGCGATTATGCCCAGGACACCGCCGATGAGCGTCGCGAGCAACACCGGGCTAATTCCCAGAAAGAGCGATAGCCGGGCCCCGTAGATCAGGCGACTGACCATGTCGCGGCCAAGCTCGTCGGTCCCGAGCATGAATCCCGGCGTCCCGGGCGGCTTGAGGCGATTGACCATGCTGGTCTTGAACGGATCGGCCGGGGCGATGTATGGCGCGATGAGCGCGCTGATGATGATCAGCAGCAGGACGACGGCACAAACCATCGTAACGCGGTCACGCAGCAGGCGACGGCCGACATTGTGCCAGAAGCTGCGCGAATGCGCGGGCTGATTATCGGCGGTCGTGGTTTGCGCTAGCGCAGCTTGTGCGGACATGTCGGCTCCTTTCCGTTCTCAAGTGCGCGTCAGTCGCGGATCGAGCAGCATTTGCAGAATGTCGATCACCAGATTGGTCAACACAAAGAACATCGCGAGGACGAAAATCGTCCCCTGCAGAAGCGGCAGGTCTCGACTGAATATCGCTGCGTTCAACAGGAAACCCGTTCCAGGCCAGGAGAACACGGTTTCGACGAGAATGGATCCACCCAGGAGCTGGGCGAGCTGAAGGCCCATCACGGCCATGACGGTCGGCGCGGCGTTCTTGGCGACGTGCTTGAAAACATGCCTGCCCAGCAGTCCCTGGGAATAGAGTGTCTGGACGGATTCCTGCTTGAGGGCCTCGATTGCCGTGCCGCGGACCGATCGGGCGATGATTCCGGCAGGGATAACAGACAAGGTGACGGCCGGAAGCAGGATATGGCGCCATGTGTCGGCCGCGAGAAGGCTGCCTCCCTGCGAACCGAGGCCCGTGACCGGCAACAGCCCGAGATTCACCGAGAAGACGATGATCAGGACCATTCCCAGCCAATAATGTGGAATGGACACACCGGTAATCGCAATCGCCGTCGCGACACGATCGACGGCGCTTCCGCTGTTGTAGCCCGCCAAGAGTCCGAGGCCGATGCCGAGCACGAAGCCGAACGTGACCGCAACCACCGCGAGGGAAAGCGTGTTGCCCACCGCGGCGATGACTTCGCTCAGAACAGGTCGCTGGCTGATGATCGACTGGCCGAAATCGCCCGACATGAATTTGCCAAGCCAGTAGAGATATTGCAGCGGCAAGGGCTTGTCGAAGCCGTAAGCCGCTGTCACATCGGCGACCTGTTCGGGGGTCGATGCTTCCGGAAGAACCGCACTCAATGGATCCCCGGGGGCAAGATGAACGAGCGAAAAGCAGACGATCGATACGCCAATCATTATCGGAACGGTGTAAACCAGCCGATGAAGGATGTATCTCAGCATAGGTTGCCGTGCTCGTTCATAATGCCATTCAGGACAGATCGAGCGCCGCGTGCGATCGGTGCAGCCGGCGCTCCCTTGTCACTCGACGTAGACGGTCGTGAGGTCCTGGAACCAGCTCTGAGCCTGGGTGAAGCCGCGGACCTTGGGGGACAGGCCGCGTGGATTGAGATCGTGAACGACCCAGATCCAGATCGCCTGTTCGACGAGATATTCATGCAGCCCGGACAAGGCGGTGTTCAGCTTCGCAGGATCGAACTCGGCCCTGGCGCTCATTCCGAGTTCGTCGATCTTCGGATCGTTGTAGCCTCCCCAGTTGTAGCCGCCCTTGGAGGGGTGCGATGTCGATGAGGCGACCGACATCAGGCCGCCGTCGGGGTCGTGAAGCCCCCAGCTGTGGTTGATTCCGTGGGCATCCTTGTTCTCGGGCGCATCGGCGCCCAGACGCCGCCGGGCCCGCAACGCTTCCCACTCCATCACCTGAAGGTCGACCTCGAAACCGACGGCGCGAAGATTCTCCTGGATGAACTCGTTCATCGGCAAGGGATTCATCTGTCCCGAGCCCGCCGTGGCTATCAGCAGGGAAATCTTTGCCGGCTTCGAGGGGCCATAACCGGCTTCCGCCAGCAGCGCCTTCGCCGAATCCGGATCGTACTTGATCTCGAAGGACGGCTTGCCGAACCAGGGATGCTTTTCGGGATACATGCCCTTGGCGGGCACCGCCGTATTGCCGAGAAGCTCGCACAGTCCCTCCCTGTCGATCGCAAGATTGGCGGCCTTGCGAACGCGCAGGTCGCGGAATGGAGAATCACCGACGACACTGAGCTGATACGGCCAGATATGGGGATAGGAATTGGTGACGAGCTGCATGCCGGATGAGCGCAGGCGCGCGAAGGTATCGGCGGGGGGAGCCTCGATGAAGTCCACCTGCCCCGACAGGAGGGCCGCGACCCGCGTGGTGCCATCGGGAATGCAAAGCAGGACCAGCCGGTCTGATTTGGGGATGCGCTTGGCGTTCCAGTAGTTCGGATTGCGCACCAGCTCGGCGCGATCGCGTGGCACGAGCATGTCGAGCATCCAGGGACCGGTGCCGGAGGCGCGGGTTGCGAACTTCGTCCAATCCCGTCCGGTCTCTTCCCAGCGCGCCGGCGACGACATGAAAAGCTGCGGCAGATGATAGATGAACACCGAATTGGGCTTGTGCGTCGTGATCTCGACCTTGAAGTCGTCGATCTTGCGGTAGGACTTGATTGGCGCGATCTGCACACCCGCTTGCGTTGCCTGCGCCTGGTCGAATTGCGGCGCCCCCTTGTTGAGCAACTTGTCGAGGTTGAAGATGACGGTGTCGGCGTTGAATGTCGATCCGTCGTGGAACTTGACATCGCGGCGCAGGTCGAACGTCCAATGCGTTTTTGTCTCGGCATCGACCGCCCAGCTCGTGGCGAGGGCTGGTGTCAGACCTGCGGGCTTGTCGCCACCCGACAAGTCCCAGTTGATCAGGCCATCGTAAATCGTCATGCCGATGAAGCGGGCACCTTCGCTGCCGCCGCCCGGCTGGCCGGTGGTCAGCGGAACATCGGCAAGCGTCATGGCGACGCGGAGCACCTTTTCCGACGACGCGTGGGCGCCGGGCAGCCAAAGCGGAAGCGTCGTGGTGGCAGCAAAACCCGTCAGTAAAGCTCGTCTATGCATAGTTTCTCTCCCCTTCATCAAGTTCTACCGGCCCACCCAAAGTCATCGAGTCCGACTTTAGATTGCATGCAATAGATTAGTAGAATTGACATCTATTCTGTTTGATTATTGCATATAATCATAGCTATTTATCGTATGCAATATGTATCTCATACTGTCGGCGCCATGACCGTTGAAGAACAACAACTCGCCGAAACGCAAGAGCCCTCGGAAGTCCGGGCCCAAGCCATTCGCGATCGTTTGCGCGATGCCATCATCGACCGGCGGCTGGCCCCGGGCGCAAAACTCACGGAAAACGAGGTCGGCGCCTTGTTTGACACCAGCCGTGCGATCGCGCGCCTGGCTCTGCAGATGCTGTCTTTCGAGGGGCTGGTGCGCACAGAACGCAACCGCGGCGCTTTCGTCGCCAATCCCTCACCGGAGGAGGCGCGCCAGGTTTTCGCCTCTCGACGCATGATCGAGCCCGGGCTCGCAGCAGCGGTCTGCGAGCGTTTCACGCCAAGCGACGCCATGGCTTTCAGGAAGCATCTGGACGAAGAGGCTCGCCTCCTGTCGGAGCGTGGGCCGAGCGCGCGGCGCGCCGAGATCAGGGCCTCGGGCGACTTTCACCTTCTCCTCGCATCGGTTGCCGGCAACACGATCCTCCAGCGCTTCATGGAAGAGCTCATCGCGCGCTCATCCCTGGTCATCTCCCTCTATGGGCGTTCGGGCGTTTCGAGTTGCGGCTATGAAGAGCACTGTAAAATCCTCGAGACCATCGAGGTGCGCGAGCCGGCTCGCCTGGGCGAATTGATCGTTGGCCATATCACTCATCTGGAGGCCGATCTCGACCTGCGGCCCAAGAAAATCCAGACCCTCAGGGATGCGCTCGAGCCGTCGGACTAGCGGGAGAGGTTGGACCGGCCCAATGCGGCGGTCACATCGGCAGGGTGCGGGCGTAGCGTTTGAGGATGGCGGCGGTGTTGCCGTCGGAATTGGGCGATCTCAGATCGGCTCTCACCGCGACCGATTCCAGGTGATGCAGCATGAGCCTTTCGGCATCGGTGGCATTTCCGGCCTCCAGGGCCGAGATGATGCGCACATGTTCGTCGACGGCGCATTCGGAGGAATGCACGCGCGCGAAGCGAGCGAGGATGAGGGAGCTGCGCGAAACGGTCTCGCGCACGAACTGGGTAAGGACTTGCGAGCCCGTGAGTTCGGCGAGCAGGACGTGGAATTCGCCGGCGAGCCGGATGGAGAGGGAGCCGTCGACGGGGCGCGCGTGCTCCTGCTGCTCAATGTGCTTGCGCAGGCGCCGGACATCATCGGTCTTGAGATTTCCAACCAGGCGGCGGATGACCTCGCTCTCCAGCATCTTGCGCAGCGCGAAGATATCGCGGGCGTTCTCGGCACTCGGCTCAGCGACGAAGGCGCCGCGATTGGCCTGATGGTCGACGAGGCCGTCACCGCGCAGCTGTTGCAAGGCGGCGCGCACGCTGGTGCGGCTGACCTTGAATTCGCTGGCGATGACATCTTCTGACAGCTTGGTGCCGGGCTTCAGATTCTGC
Organism: uncultured Aestuariivirga sp.; assembly: GCA_964537655.1. Classification (GTDB taxonomy): domain Bacteria; phylum Pseudomonadota; class Alphaproteobacteria; order Rhizobiales; family Aestuariivirgaceae; genus Taklimakanibacter. The sequence goes on along the minus strand of CAZICN010000001.1, from coordinate 64,144 downwards.
TCGAGAATGGCATCGCGCAGCGCCTGATAGACATTTTCAGCACGGCTTCGCTTTGGCGGCACTTGGCTCGTCCTCACTTTGCATCACCCCGCAAGGTCCGGTCTCGTCGAAATCGGCCTCATATGCAATGGTGTTGTCATGACGTGTACAATATTGTACACAATTATTGTGTGCAAGTATCCGATTTTGCCAGAAAGTGGTGAGGATCGGAGCGGGCAGCAAAAACAAGGAGATGGAGGGAAACCATGAGAAAGTCTGTTCTAGCCCTGGCGGCCACGGTCGCGCTGGGCTCTGTGGGCGTGATGGCCGGCGCCGAGGCGGCGACACTCGACACGGTGAAGGGCCGCGGCAAGCTGATCTGCGGTGTGTCACTGGCGACGCCGGGCTTCGCGGCACCCGACGACAAGGGCCGCATGACCGGATTCGATGCCGATATTTGCCGCTCGATCGCCGCCGCGGTCTTCGGCGACGGCGAAAAGGTCGATTTCGTCCCCACCAACATCAATACGCGCTTCCAGGCGGTGCAGTCGGGCGAGGTCGATGTGCTGTCGCGCCAGACGACGCTCACCTACACGCGCGAGGCCTCGCTCGGCCTCGATTTCGGGCCGACCGTCTTCTATGACGGCCAGGGCCTGATGGTGGCGAAGAGCCTCGGCGTCTCGAGCGCCAAGGAACTGAAGGATGCGGCGATCTGCACGCTGCCCGGAACCACCACGGCGCAAAATCTGAGCGACTTCTTCCGCACCCTCGGCGCCAAGTTCGAACTCGTCGTATTCGAAAGTCCGGACGAGAACCGCGCCGCCTTCTTCGGCGGACGCTGCCAGGCGATCTCGTCGGACCGCTCCGACCTCGCCTCGATCCGTGCCGTCGCCAACAACCCCGACGACTATGTCCTCCTGCCGGAAACGATCTCGAAGGAGCCTCTGGCGCCGGTGGTGCGGCAGAATGATTCCGCCTGGCGCGACATCGTCTCCTGGTCGGTGTGGATGCTGATGGCGGCCGAAGAGAAAGGCATCACCCAGGCCAATGTCGATGAAAAGCTGAAGAGCGAGGATCCGGAAGTCCAGCGCATGCTGGGTGTCGCCGACGAGCTCGGTCCCATGCTCGGCCTCGACAAGAAATGGGGCTACAACATCATCAAGTCCGTCGGCAATTACGGCGAGGTGTTCGAGCGCAATATGGGCCAGGGCACCCGCCTCGGCATGACGCGCGGACCGAACACGCAATGGAATGCGGGCGGCCTCCTCTACGCGCCGCCGATCCGCTGAGATGAGGCTCGCGTTGTCCTTGAGGGACGGCGCGAGCCCCTTGCTTCATGACTCTCTTCTACGACAAGCGCTTCCGCGCCTATTTCTACCAGTTCTGCGCGGTAGGGTTCGTCCTGATCGCCGGCTGGCTGATGTTCGACACCGTCAGCGACAATCTGGCCAGGCAGAATATCGCCACCGGTTTCGGCTATCTGTCGCGCCAGGCCGGCTTCATCATCAGCGAAACGACGATTCCCTATCAGGAGACCGACACGATCGGCCGCGCGCTTCTGGTCGGCATCGCCAATACGGTCAAGGTGTCGCTGCTGGCGGCTATCCTCGGGACGTTCATCGGGCTCCTGGTCGGCATCGGGCGGATGTCGCGCAACCCGCTGCTGCAGCGCCTGATGCTCGGCTATGTGGAAGTGCTGCGCAACGTTCCACTGCTGCTCTATCTCTTCCTCTGGTACGCCATCCTCCTCGTGGCGCTGCCACCGGTACGTGAAGCGCTGGAACTGGCGCCCCATGTCTATCTCTCCAACAGCGGTCTCGTAACGCCTTCCTTCTCCTTCGAGAAAGGGGCGATTTTCTTCCGATGGGCGATCATCCTCGGCATCGTCGCGGCCTTCTTCATCCGACGCGCCGCGCTGCGCCGGCGTGTCGAGACCGGCCAGCCCAACCAAGGTGGTTGGCTGGCGCTTCTGGCGCTTGTCGGCCCGGCGCTGGCGCTCGTGCTGCTCGGCGGCGTCGCCGTCACCTGGGAAATTCCCGAAGCCGGGCGCTTCCGGATCACCGGCGGGCTGCATATCCGCCCCGAATTCGTCGCCTTGCTGATGGGACTGGCCTTGAGCGTGTCGGCCAGCGTGGCGGAGATCGTTCGCGCCGGCATCCAGGCCATCAACAAGGGCCAGTGGGAAGCGGCCTCAGCACTCGGGCTCGGGCGCGGCCGGGTGATGCGGCTCGTCATTCTTCCCCAGGCCCTGCGCCTGATGGTGCCGCCGCTCACCAACATCTATCTCACCGTGTTCAAGAACAGCTCGCTCGCCATCGCCATCGGCTATCCGGATCTGGTGATGGTCTCCAACACCGTGATGAACCAGACCGGCCAGGCGATCGAGACGATCGCCGTCTTCATGGCGGTCTATCTCGGCCTCTCGGTCGCCATCTCGCTGTTCATGAACTGGTACAATGCGCGCGTCGCGCTGAAGGAACGCTGAGCATGGCCGAACTTCAGCTGCCTTCCAATCCCGGCATTCTTCGGCCGCCGCACCAGCCGCGGCCCTGGCTGAGAAATCTGTTCGGAACGCCGGGCAACGCCCTCATCACCATCGCCTGCGTTCTGGCGCTCGCCACCTTCGCCAAGATCGCGTTCACCTGGCTCCTGATCGATGCGGTCTTCTCCGGCACGCCGGCCGATTGCCAGGCGAGCGGCGGCGCCTGCTGGCCGTTCCTCGGCGCCAAGCTGCGTTACATGATCTTCGGCTTCTATCCCTATGAGGAGCAGTGGCGCTCATTGGCCGCCCTGCTGCTCTTCCTCGGAGCGTCGCTCGTCTCGATGGCGCCGCGCTTCTGGAGCCGAGGCCTGATCCTCGCCTGGATATTTCTGCTGATCCCGGTGCTTTATGTGCTGATGGCCGGCGGCCTGTTCGGGCTCAGTTCCGTGCCGACCTCGAAATGGGGCGGGCTGCCGCTCTCCTTCATGCTGTCCTTCGTCGGACTCACCTCAGCCCTGCCGCTGGGCATCGGCCTTGCTCTGGCGCGTCAATCGGAAATGCCCGCCATCCGCGTGCTCGCCATCAGCTTCATCGAGCTGGTGCGCGGCGTGCCGCTGATCAGCCTCCTGTTCCTGGCAACGGTGATGCTGCCGCTCTTCATGCCGGAAGGGGTGACGATCGACAAATTGCTGCGCGCCCAGGTGGCGATCATTCTCTTCGCCGCCGCCTATATCGCCGAGATCGTGCGGGGCGGCCTGCAGGCGGTGCCAAAGGGACAGATCGAGGCCGGCAATGCGCTGGGTCTGCATTACTGGCTGATCATGCGCAAGATCGTTCTGCCGCAGGCCCTGAAGAAGGTCATCCCGCCCCTGGTCTCGCTGTTCATCGGCTTCTTCCAGGACACGACGCTGGTGACCATCATCGGCCTGCTCGATTTCCTCGACACGGTGCGCTCCGCCCTGCGCGATCCAGATTGGCAGGGCATCGCGGTTCTGGAAGGCTATCTCTTCGCCGCCGCCGTCTATTTCATCTTCAGCGCCCTGATGGGCGCCTATAGCCGCTTCCTCGAGCGCCATTACAGGACCACGCATGACTAACCGGTCTTCCACCCGCCAATCCGTCGCAGAGGTCACCGACCCATCAAAGGGTAAACAAAGAGGCTGAACGCATGCCAAGGCGAACCATTTCGTCAAATCGTATTTTCAGACACGATCTCCCATTCGCACAGGCGACGATCGCCGGCGACTTCATGTTCGTGTGCTGCATGGGCATGGATCTGAAGGGTGAGTTCGCCCCGGGCGATGCGCGACGTCAAACGCAGCAGTGCATCGACAATATTCGGGCGCTCCTCGAGGAGGCGGGGGCTGGTCTGAAGGATGTCGTGAAATGCACCGTCTATGTCAGCGACCGCGCCTACTGGGAGCCCATGAACGAGGTCTATTTCGCCAACTTCACGGAAAATCCGCCGCACCGGGTGTCCTGCATCGTCAATGGTCTGGGCTCTCCCGAATGTCTGGTGGAGATCGATGCGACCGCCTATCTCGGCGACCTGAAATAGTCTTCAGCAGCGTGAGCAACCCCGTTGCCGCCCGCTGGTGAACTCGTCATCATCCGTCAATGATCGTTCGACCTCTCAGCCCCTCCGAATGGCGGCTCAAGCGCGACCTGCGCCTCGCTGCGCTCAGGGACAGCCCGAAATCCTTTGGCAGCAGTTATGAGCGGGAAGTGGACCGCTCGGAGGAGGAATGGCGGGCCTGGCCACAGGGTGGCGTGTTTTTCGCCGCCTTCGATGACCGCGAGATCGCGCTCGGGGTCGCCGGCGGCTGGGTGCAGGAAACCCGGCCCGATGTCGTTCACCTGATCAGCATGTGGGTGGCGCCCGAGGCGCGAGGTGCCGGCGTTGCAGGCCGCCTCACGATGGCGGTCGTCGCATGGGCGCGGAAACGGAACGCTGCCCAGGTCGAACTCGAGGTCGCGGCCGGCAACGAGGTCGCGCTCGGCGTTTATTTGCGCTGTGGCTTCGTCGTTACAGGGCGTGAGCCATCAAAACCCTGCGGGACCGTGCTCGAGCGTTCCCTTGGCCAAACTTGACCAGGCTTCCTGCGCGCTGGACTGGAGCATCTGTTCGCGTCCTGAGTTTCCTCGGTAATAGTTAGCTCTTGCGCTAAGTGTCTTGCCATGATACTTAGCCTCATGGATCAGTATTCAGATTCCCTGAGCGGCGTTTTCCAGGCTCTGGCGGACCCGACGCGGCGTGCCGTCCTCGGGCGGCTGGGCCAGGGACCGGCCAGCATCAGCGACCTCGCCAGGCCCTTCGACATGGCCTTGCCGTCCTTCATGAAACATATCCACTTTCTCGAAGGCAGCGGCCTGATCCGCACCCGCAAGGAAGGCCGGGTCCGGACCTGCGTCCTCGAGACGAAGCCCTTCGCTGCCATCGAAACCTGGCTCGACACGCAGCGCGCGCTCTGGGAAGGCCGCGCCGACCGGCTCGAGCAGCATGTCCTCGCCACTCAAGACAAGGAAGACGCGCCGTGATCCGACCACAAAATCCCGATCTCGACCTCTCCGTCACCCGCATCATCAAGGCGCCGAGGGCTGTGGTCTGGCGCGCCTGGACCGAGCCTCGGCGGTTCGAGCAATGGTGGATCCCGGCGCCCGCCAGATGCAAGGTCGTCGCCATGGACCTCACGCCCGGTGGCTCCTTCGTGACCGAGATCAGCGAGAATGGCGGCGCGTTCATGCCGCATGTCACCGGCTGCTTCCTTGCCGTCGACAATAGCGAGCGGATCATCTTCACCGACGCGCTCATCGACGGATGGCGGCCCGCCGAACAAAGCTTCATGACGGCCGTCATCACCTTCAAGGACCACCCGCTCGGCACCGACTACACCGCCTATGCGATGCACAGGAATTCCGCCGATCGCCAGACGCATGAGGAGATGGGGTTCCACGACGGCTGGGGCACGGTCACGGAACAGCTCGCGAAGCTCGTGGAGCTATGAAGGCGCAAGCCTGTCTTTCAGATGATGACTATGCTCGTCTCGATGATTACTGGCCGGCATAGCGGTCAAACTCGAGCGGGAATTCGAGCGACCGGCGAAACACATTCTCATAGTAGGGAGCGAGTTTTCCGGCGCGCGCCCTGACCGCCTTGAAGTCGTCCTGCAGACGAGGCATCAGGCTGAGCAATTCCTGATAGAGAGCCTCCTCGTCGACCGTGACCAGCTTTCTGTCCCTGACCACGATCTCGCCGTCGACGAGCACGGTACGGACACCGCGTCCGGCCTCCGAATAGACGATCTGGCGAGCCGGGTTGTTGAGCGGATTGTAGATGGGATCGGACAGATCGAGCAGCGAGATATCGGCGGCCATGCCGATCTTGATCTCGCCCACGACTCCCGTCAGGCCCACGGCCGAAGCTCCGCCCAATGTCGCGGCGCGAATGGCATCGGCGGCCGAAGGCGTCGCCGCCAGCGGATCGACGACACCCGGCAATGTCGAGAACAGCTTCATGGCGTGAAACATGCTCTGGGCGTCGCTGCAACTGCAATTGTCGGTGCCGAGCGCCAGATTGACCGCGCTGGAGCGCAATAACGCGATGGGCGCAATGCCGCTGCGCGTCTTGATGTTGCTCGAGGGGTTGAGGATCATGCTGGCGCCGCTCTCGGCGACGAGATCGACTTCGCGGGGCGATATCCAGATATTGTGGACAAGGCCCATGCGCGGCGTCAGGGCATCGCAATCCTTCAGGTACCGCACGAGCGACTGTTCGTGCGCGGCATAATTGCTGCGGGCCACCACCGCTTCCGCCTTGGCCTGATAGATGTGGGTAAACATGCGAAGGCCCAGGCGCCGCGAAATATCCGCGAGCCCGGCCATGAGCTTGGGGCTGCAGCGTTCCGGACCTGACGGGCCGAGGGCCCAGGTCAGACGGGAATGCCGGCCGGCATTCGCCTTGACGGCGCTTTCCACGCGCGCAAGCAATTCATCGGCTTCGACATCGGCGGAGTATCCACCGATTTCGCTGTCACTTTCCGGCACGGCCAGATCGTCCCAGAACGGCACCGCGCCGCTGCGCAGCCGGTCGCCGATCTGCAAGGCAAAGACACAGCGGATACCAA
>CAZICN010000001.1:56160-57459 GCA_964537655.1 uncultured Aestuariivirga sp. | reverse complement strand
GCGGCAATCTTTCCGTCCATAACCAGAATATCGAGGCGCTCCGGCGTGGCAGCCGGCGCATCGGTCCGATAGATGAGTGGTTGAGACAGGACAAAAGTCGGCTTGGTCATATCGTGCTTATCCTCCAGGCCGCAACTTTCGCGGGAAGCGTTTCAAAGCGCGAATGCGGCGCGAAAACCGGCCCTCCGTATCATCGCGGCCAACCCACTACAAATTGGTTCTGGTTGCTTTCTGGTATTGCAATTTGCAATACGATCCTATTCAGCGAGCTCAGATCGAAGCCCTGCCATCACCGCCTCCCGCGGCCAGGAAGTCGACTTCCTTCAGGACCTGCGAGGCGGCCCGGATCACGGCGTCGATCGGCCGCGTGCTGCTTCCGATCCGATGCGCGCTGCACACGCGCGCCTCTCGAAGCGGCGGACGTGATGGCAGCAGGCGCATCGATCCAGCCGCGACATGCGCGCCAACGAGCTTCTTGGGCAGAATGGCGACGACATTGGCTTCGGCGACCATATGAGCGATCACCATGACGCTGGTGCAGGTATCGACATGGCTGGGCTTCATATTGGCCGAGCTGAACCAATGACTGATCTGCCTGTACATCGCGGATGGCGGCGGGCTGGTCAGGATCGGCACATGCGCGAGGTCGACCGGTTCGACATGATCTCCGAAATCCAGTCGGGGCGAGGCGACCCAAGACACCTCCTGGGCGCCGAGCGGCACCAGGCGCAAGTGAGATTCATCGGTAGGATCCACCAGAAAGGCCATGTCGAGCCGGTGGTCGCTGATGTCCTGCTCGAGTTCGTAGCTGTTGGAAACCGCGACTTCGAGGCGCAGATTCGGGTGGAGCGACGCCAGTCGCTGCAACAACAGCGGAAGGCAGAGCACGGCGAAGGTTTCGAACACGCCGACCTTGATACTGCCAGTGAGCTCGGCGGCATTGGCGATGCCGGCCTGTATCTTCGCCGCCTCCGCCAGAATCGTCTGCGCATGCAGGAAGAGCCGCTCGCCTTGCGAGGTGAGTTTGACGCCCCGTCCGGCGCGTTCGAGCACGTCGACGCGCAGGTCCTCCTGGAGTGAGCGCAAACGCAGCGAGACGGTAGGCTGGGCAAGATTCAGATGCTCGGCCGCTTTCTGAACCGATCCAAGCTTCGCCGTCCAGAACAGCGCCTCGAGCTGCGAAATCGTAAGACGCATTAATTTTCCTGATGAGACCGGCGTCGTCATTCTAATTAGACCGGCATCGATCCCCTGTCTATGTTCCGCGCCATCGCAATCCATTTGGCGGCGAGGAGCTGG
>CAZICN010000001.1:47860-56060 GCA_964537655.1 uncultured Aestuariivirga sp. | reverse complement strand
AGAGACATTCTCGTCGCCGGCGCGCTCTGTCACGACATCGGCAAGGTTTGGGAGTTTCACCCCGGCAATATCGCCCGCTGGAAGTCAGATCCCTTCGCGACGGGCTTGCCGTCGGTCCGCCATCCTGGGTACGGCGTGTTCCTGTGCCTCAGCGCGGGCTTGCCCGAAGAAATCGCCCATATCGCGGGTGGGCACTCGGCCGAAGGCGAACTGATCGTGCGGAGCCTCGAGAACACGATCATCCATTGGGCCGATGTCACTTTCTGGAAAGTCGCCGAAGCCGGCGCGCAATTTCTCTTGTCCCCTGAAGTTGTGGCAAGCCCGAAGCGAACCTGACAACGTCAACACAAACGGCAATAACAAGGAGGATCCAATGGCAGATCGCAACTCTTCGGTTACTCTCAACCGTCGCAAATTCACTCTCGGCATGGGTGGGACCCTGGCCGGTGTGACCGTTCTGGCGGCAGGCGCATTCCCGGCAAAGTCGTTCGCCAAGGGAACGCTGGAAACGGCGAAGTCGTCAGGCGTGCTGCGGCTTGGCCTGTGGCAGGCGCCGCCGATCAGCTATTTCGACACGGATGGCGCGCTTACCGGCGCCAGCATCGAAATCGCCCGCAAGGTCGCCGCGGATAACGGCATCGCCAAGGTCGAAGGCTCGGTATTCGAGTTCGACGGCCTGATCCCCGGTCTGACCAGCGGGCAGTTCGACGTCATATGCTCGTCGATCTTCATCAAGCCGGCGCGATGCGAAATTGTGGCGTTCTCCAATCCCGACACCAGGCAAGGCATCGGCCTTGTGGTGAAGGCCGGTAATCCGCTCAAGCTTCGGAGCTTCAAGGATATCGCCGCCAATCCCGATGCCAAGCTCGGCGGCGTGGCTTCCACCTACGAACTGAAAGTCGCCTTGGCGGAAGGCGTGAAGCCGTCGCAAATCCTCGAATTCCCGAATGACGATGCCAATTACAGCGGAATCGCCGCCGGCCGGGTCGATGCCATCACCTCGTCCGACATCCTGCTTGGGCCCATGCTCAAGCGGAAGGGAGATACATCCCTCGAAACCGTCGCCGACTTCGAGCAGGCGGTCGTCGATGGCGCATCGACAGTCAACTATGGCGGGTTCGCGTTCCGGAAAGACGACGCCGATCTCGTCGCGCTGTTCAATACCGGCATGCGGGATATGGTCGCTTCGGGCTGGATGGCGGAGAACTTCAGCAAGTTCGGTTTGAGCGCCGGGAATATTCCCGCAGCCGACGTCACCACGGACAAAATCTGCGGAAAATAGGACAGAGAGGCTTATCGCTTTCTGGAGCAACTTCGGCAATATATCGCAGGGATTTCTTCCGCTGACTTCTTTCAGTGGCGAAGGATCCCTGCGGATCTTTGTTCACGGAGCAAAAGCTGGATGCCGTCTGACCTAATCGATATTCTCCGGTTCATTCTACCCGGCATCTGGATCACCCTGCAGGTGAGCCTGATCAGCATCATGATCGGCTTCTGCCTCTCCGTCGTGGTCGGCGCCCTGCGCACCACCGGCTTCCTTCCTCTGCGCCTGCTGCTTGCCAGCTATGTCCAGTTGTTTCGAGGAACCTCGCTCCTGGTGCAGATCTTCTATTTCTTCTTTGTCCTGCCGTTGCTGGGTATCTCCTTGGGCCCGTTCTGGGCCGGGATATCGGCGCTCAGTCTCAATGCCGGGGCCTATGGCTCCGAGATCGTGCGCGGCGCCATCGCCTCTGTCGACCGGCGGCAGCTGGATGCCGCCATTGCCATCAATCTCTCTCCGTTCCGTACCTTCCGGCGCATCGTCCTGCCTCAGGCTCTGGCCTGGATGATCCTGCCATTCACCACGCTCAGCCTGCAACTCGTCAAATCGACGCCGCTTCTGGCCCTGATCTCCGTGGCAGACATGTTCTCGCGCGGCCAGATGTATATCACGGTCACGGGTGAGACGGCGCGCGTCTATATCGTCATTCTGGTCGTCTACTACCTGATCGGGCTGCCGATCGTGAAGGTCGGCGAGCATCTGCATCACAGATACGGAAGCAAGACATAACCATGTTCGATTGGGCCTATCTCTGGAGCGTGGTGCCTCTGCTGCTGGAGGCGAGCGGCGTCACCGTCCTGATCACGGTCGCCAGCGCGATCGTGTCCATGATCGCTGGGCTGCTCTTCGCGCTGTGCGTGGATTCGAAGTCGCGCGTCTTTGGCCGCGTCGTGGCGGAACTTCTGCAGTTCATCCGGGTGACGCCGCTCCTCGTGCAGCTGTTCTTCGTATTCTACGTGCTTCCCGTCTACGGTCTGACGCTTTCGCCGATCACCACGGGAATTGTCGTCATTGGCATCCATTTCGGCGCTTATGCCTGCGAAATCTACAGGGCCGGCTTTGCCGCCATTCCAAGAGGCCAGCATGATGCCATCGTCGCCCTCAATTACGGGCGGCTGCGCGCCGGCGCCGTCATCCTCCTGCCGCAAGCGGTCAGACCTATGATTCCCGCCTTCGGAAGCAACGTCATTGCGCTGCTCAAGGATACCGCCCTGATGTCGGCAATCGCCGCTCCCGAGCTCGTCGGAGTCGGCAAGAAGATCTCCTTCTTCAGCTTCAAGTATCTCGAAGTCTTCACCGCCATCGGCATCGTCTTCCTGATCCTGAGTTATGCCTTCGGCCTGCTTTTCAAAACCGTGGAACAAAGACTGAGCGCCTCAACATGAATTCGACGCAGCCCATACTGACCGTGCGATCGCTATCGAAGCGATATGGCAAACTGCAGGTGCTGAAGGATTTCTCGCTCGACGTCCATGAGCGCGAGAAACTGGTCCTGATCGGGCCAAGCGGATCGGGCAAGACGACGGTGCTGCGGTGCCTGATGACGGTCGAGGAGGCGAGCGGCGGGCAAGTGCGTATCGGCGATGCACTCATCGATTGGGCGCCCGGCGCCAATGGCCGGCCGAGGGTCAATCGCCGGCAGCTCAGCAGCTATCGCGGCAATTTTGGGATGGTATTTCAGCAGTTCAATCTCTTCCCGCACATGACGGTCCTCGAAAATCTCATCGAGGGACCTATTCATGTTCTTGGCCGCGCCCGTGCTGCGGCGGTGGATGACGCCCGACGGCTGCTGGCGACGGTGGGCCTGGAAAGCAAGATCGATGAGTATCCCCTGCGGCTTTCGGGCGGGCAGCAACAGCGTGTCGCGATCGTGCGCGCCCTGGCGATGCAGCCGAAGATCCTGCTGCTTGACGAGATCACGTCGGCGCTCGATCCGGAGCGGGTCGGCGAGGTCCTGGAGGTGGTGCGCCGGCTGTCGCGGGAGGAGAATGTCGCGATGATCATCGTCACCCATGAAATGGCGTTTGCCAGGGATGTCGCCGACCGGGTGCTGTTCATGGATCAAGGTACCGTCGTCGAATCAGGGATTGGCGGAGCACTGTTCGACAGACCGCAGCTGGAAAGAACCAGGGCGTTCCTGAAGTCGTCGCGTCACTGACACCGCGACCGTTCTATCCTCGTGTTCGCTCAGTTGACGGCCTGGCGCTTGGCGCCGCTATCCGCACCCTCGTCGCTCGAATATTCGCCGGCGGCATCGAACATCCGGCAGGCTGATTCGGCCTTTATGTAGGAGAAGGCGACGCAACTGTCGCTGTCTCGGCAGCTCGCCTCGCAATCCTCGAAACGATCTTCGGCGTTCTGCCGGAAGGGTTGCCCCGGGAACATCTTGTTGCGGAAACGCACCATGGCGACTGCCGCGTCCGAAAAAGCCGGTGGATAGGTCTCGCTCTTGAGGCCGCTCATGGTGCTGGGCTCGAGTACGCGCAACACCGGCTCCCGCTTGAGGAAACACACCGAGTTCCACATATTGAAGGAATAGGCGCGGCAGGCGTTGTCTCCAGCGCAGGCGACCTCGCATTGCTCGAGCGTGCCGGCCGAGACCTTGCCGATCACCACGCCCGAGAGGTCGGTATTGGGCATCCGCCGGAACGCCGCCTCGGCTTGCGGCTCGTCCTTGCTTCGCTCCGCCAGCAGCACCTGCGCGACCTTCAGGCCGGCTTCGGCATTGGCATTGGGCTTGAACTCGAGCGAGCGCCGATAGTCGGCGATCGCCTTCTCATAGAGACGCAGCTCCTGATAGGCCTTGGCCCGGTTGCGGTAGAACAGGGCGCTCTTCGGGTTGATCACGATCGCCTGGTCGAAATCGGCAAGGGCGCGATCGAACTCGCCCTGTTTGAAGAAGATGTTGCCGCGATTGCCATAGGCGCTGGCATAGGCCGGATCGATGGCGACGGCCTGGCTGAAATCCTCGATGGCGCGGTCGAGCTCACCTTTCCTGCCATAAGCGATGGCGCGGTTGTTGTAGGCCAGGCTGTGCGCCGGATCGATGGCGATCGCCCGGTCGAAATCGGCGATCGCCCGATCATAGTCGCGTCCGGCATGATAGGCGTTGCCGCGATTGTTGTAGGTATCGGCGTTGCGGGGATCGAGGGAGAGGGATGCGGTATAGTCGTTGATCGCCTGGTCGTAGTGGCCCCGGTCGAAATATTCCAGGCCGCGATTGAGATAGGCGATCGCCATGACGCGGGCGGGCTGCGTGCCCGCCTCGATCAGCGCGGTGCAGGCCCTGATGCTGGGCTCACCCTTCAGCTTCTCGCAATCCTGGCGCTCGTCGGCAAGGCCGGCAGGCGCGGCAAGCGCCAGGCCGGCGATGAACACCATAGTCAGAATATCGAGCCTTCGTCCGTGCATCTCGGTGATCCGGAGCGAGAAAAGCCGTTGGCGGCAAGGTGATCATCGCCCACCAGCCGGTCAAGCGTGATAGCAGGTTAGGCCTTCCATGATCTTAACGCCGGTGCAGGCAGCGGGGGGTGGCATCCGGGAGCCGCAGCGCCAGAAGGCCCTGCCGGCGCAGCGTGCCAAGCCTGGCCAAGGGTTCCGGCAGGCGCACCTGCCTCGCACCCCACTCCTGGTAGAGCGCCTCGGCGTTGCGCAGGAGCCGTTCGGGTGAATCCCATTGGGCGAAGGGGCCGGCCTGGAAGGATGGGCTGTGCAGCAGGTCGGTCGCTGCCGCTTCGGGTGGCATGCCCTTGCGGCATCGCGCATGGAGCTCTTCCTGGATAGTGTTCCAATAGGCAATCTGTGCCTCGACATCCTCGCGCGTGGCTATCGGGCCGTGCCCCGGCACCATGAACTCCGCATCGAGCGCCAGCACCTTGCGCAGGCCGGCGATGATGTTACCGACCGGCCCCGCCCAGATCACCGGCGTGCAGCCGCAGAACACGATATCGCCGGTGTAGAGCACCTTCTCCGACGGGACATAGACCATGGCATCGCCCGCGGTATGGGCCGGGCCCAACTCCGTCAGCACGATCTCGATGCCGTTCACGGTGAGGGTCTCCTCACCGGAAAATCCCCGATTGGGCGTGGTGATGCGGATGCCGCTGAAGTCATAGGGGGCGATCATCCCGCCGGCATAGCGGCCAAGAATGTCGAGTCCGCCGACAGGCAGTAGCTTCATCAGGCGGCTGGCCCTGGCCAGCAGCCGCAGCGAGGCCGGCGTGATGTGGCGCATATGCGCAATGCAGGCATGGGTGGCGATGATCGGCCTGCCTTCGAAGAGCTGATTGCCCCAGCAATGGTCGCCGTCGGCATGGGTATTGATCACGCAATGGACCGGCGCCTGCACCAGAAGCTCCGCCGCGCCCGCCAGGAAATCCCGCATGCACCGCAGATCCCAGCCGGTGTCGACCAGCACGCTCTGGCCGCCGCAGTCGATGAGACCGAAATTGGTTTCGCCCCAGGCGCCGTTCGGCACCATCCAGGCATAGGTCCTGGGCGTGAGGCGGTAGAGGCCTTCGCGGAATTTCGCGGGTTCGCCGAAACGGGTCGTGGCGCGGTTGGGGCCTGTCAGGAAGGTCGCGTTGCGCATAGCCGATCCGTTCACAGAATCCGGTGGGTGATTTCGCCCACCTCGTCGATGACGAGACGGAGCTCATCGCCGCTTTCGAGCAGGCGGCCAGCCTCCAGGCCCGAGCCGCCGGGAAACGTGCCGCTGGCGATCAGTTCGCCCGGAAAGAGCTTCTCGTCGCGCGACAGATACGCCAGGACCTCACCAATGGAATAACGCATGCCGGCGGAAGAGAGGCTCGCCACGCGCACGCCATTGATCTCGACCAGTGCGGCGAGCGCATCGATGCGCGGCAGGAGGGTGTCGGCGGTCACCATCGTCGCCGACATGGAACTCAGGAAATGCTTGCTCTTCTGCGGCCCGAAGCCCGAGCGCATCTCGGCGCGCTGCAGATCGCGGGCGGAGAAATCATTGATGACGACGAAGCCGCCCACCGCGGCGACAGCTTCCTCGGGCGTCGCATTGAGCAGGGGCTTCGCCAGGACCCAGCCCAGTTCGAGCTCATAATCGAGTGCTGTGGTGAAGGAAGGCGGGCGGACCGGCGTGCCGCTCGGCACAATGGTAAGATGGTTGCCGAAATAATAGATCGGCTGCCGCGCCAGCAGTCTCGGCGGACGAAAGGCAGGAAAGACCGTGCCGGTCAGTCTCTCGAAGACCTGCGTCAGGACATGCGCGCCCGGCATGAAACGTCGGACGTAACCGCGCGACGACTGAACCCAATGGCGTTCATAAGTGAGGACATCGCGGAAGGAACGCGGCTGGAAAGGCAGGACAAGCGGTCCTTCCGGCACCGGCGCCGGCAAAGCGGCAAGCCAGTCGAGCGCGCCATCCTCCGGCGCCCTCCAGGCGCCGTCCTGTTCGACCTGAAGGCCGGCCATGGGCTCGCGGCGGATCTTCACGAAGTCTCCTGTTGATCCGATCGACTATGGGCGACGCGGAACGGTTCATCCATCATGGTCGCGATAGAAAAGCTGTGGCGTCAGGTTGATCGTTGACCCATGATCCGTCAAGCTCACGCGATCGACCAGACAAGGAGGCTGAATTGACTACACGCAAAGTTGCAATGGTGACCGGCGCCGGCTCGGGCATCGGCCGGGCCGTGGCCAAGGGGCTGGCCGAGGCCGGCTATGCCGTCACCCTCGCCGGCCGGCGCAAGGACGCGCTCGAGGCCGTGCGGTCGGAAATCGGCGGCAACTGCCTCGCGGTGACGACAGACATCACCGACCCCGCCTCGGTCGCCGCGCTCTTCGCGGAAACCAGGAAGGCCTTCGGCCGGCTCGATGTCCTGTTCAACAATGCCGGCATCGGCGCGCCGCCGGTTCCGCTCGAGGACCTGACGCCGGAGCAGTGGAAAGCTGTCGTCGATACGAACCTGTCCGGCGCCTTCTACTGCACGCAGGAGGCCTTCCGGCTGATGAAGTCGCAAAATCCCTCGGGTGGCCGCATCATCAATAACGGCTCGATCTCGGCGCATGTGCCGCGGCCGCTCTCGGCGCCCTATACGGCGACCAAGCATGCAATCACCGGCCTCACCCGCTCGACCTCGCTCGACGGGCGCAAGCACAATATCGCCTGCGGGCAGATCGATATCGGCAATGCCGCGACCGACATGACGGCGCGCATGAACAGCGGCGTGCTTCAGGCCGATGGCTCGACCAAGCCTGAGCCGACGATGGAGGCCCGCCATGTGGTGGATGCGGTCGTCCATATGGCCTCGCTGCCGCTCGACGTGAATGTGCTGTTCATGACGGTCATGGCCAATGAAATGCCATTCGTGGGGCGCGGCTGACGACGCGGAGGAGCGGCGGCCCGCCGCACGATCACCCGGCCATTGCCCGGTCCATGGCGGCGACGGCCATGTCGGCATGTTCAGGGCGGAAAGGCATCGGCGGCCGCACCTTCAGGACATTGCCCAGGGGACCGTCGATGCCGACCAGCACGCCGAGCTCACGCATGCGGTTGGCGATGCGACGGGCCTCGCGCGGCGATGCCTCGCGCGTCGTTCGGTCGGCGACGATGTCGACGCCGGTCATCAGGCCGTGCCCGCGCACCTCGCCGATCATCGCGTGACGATCCATCAGGGACGTGATTCCGGCGCGAAAATAGGCGCCCGTGCTGCGGCAGTTGTCCATGAGCGCGTCGCGCTCGATCACCTCGAGCGTGGCCAGCGCCGCCGCGGCCGATACCGGATTGCCGCCAAAGGTCGAGAAGAAATCGACGCGGCTCGCGAACAGGCGGTGAATGTCGCCGGAGGTCACGATCGCGCCGACCGGATGGCCATTGGCCATCGGCTTGCCCAGCGTGACGAG
>CAZICN010000001.1:0-47760 GCA_964537655.1 uncultured Aestuariivirga sp. | reverse complement strand
TTGGCGATGATGATCGCGCCGGACTTGCCGGTGACCGCCTTGGCGATGCGCCAGGCCGCGTCATTGGCCTCGCTGCCGCTGTTGACGAACAGACAGCGCTCGAGATCCTTGGGCAAAGTGCGCGTCAGACGCTCCGCATAGGCGATGACGGTCTCGTGCAGATAGCGGGTGTTGGAGCAGATTTCAGCCGCCTGCCTCGCGATCGCAGCCGCGACCTCGGGACGTGCATGACCGACCGAAGGCACATTATTATAGACGTCGAGCAGCCGGCTGCCATCCGGCTCCCACAGGAAGACACCGTCACCCTTGATGGCATGGACGGGCCTCGCATAAGTGAGCTCGAGCTCCTTGCCCAGCACCTGCGCGCGCCTCGCGACCAGATCGTTCGTTGACCCGCCAATCCGGTCTCTGGCGCCGCGAAAGGCGGCAATAGCCTTTTCGGGACCGGTGGAGACAAGTTCGGCGAGCGCGGGCGTGTTGACGGCGCAATAGCGATCGAGTTTCGCCGCTCCCTCGGCATCATGCCGTGACCGCCAAGCGTGAATGGCGAGCGTCACCGCATGGCGGGCGAGGATCGCGTCATAGAGGGCTTCGTATTCGGGCTCCTCGAGCGGCACGATGTCGCGATAGCCGGCAATGACCGCCGCGGCAGAGCCGATGACGGACAGTCCGCTGCCGTGGATCTCGGCCGCCGGTACGGCGAGATCGAAGATCAAGGGTCCGTGAATCATGTCGCCAAAGTCGAGAAGCCCGCTGACCTTCCGGGCGCCGGGTCCGATCAGGATGTTGCCCGGATGGCAATCATGGTGGATGACCTGAGCGCGCAGGTGCGACAGGCGCGGCAGATGGGTGATGAAGCGGTCAAGCGCCACCTCGACCAGTCTCCGCGTCTCGCGATCGGTGATGAGGGAAGCGTGCGGGCGCAGAGCGGCCGCCTGGCGCGGGTCCCAGGCGATGCGCCGGCCGGCGGCGGGATGGAAGAAGCCGCGCAGGGCACGGCCGAGCCGCGCCACCACACGCCCGGTTTCCGTCAGCAGGCCCTCGCCGGGAGACATGTCCTCGAGGAGTTCGCCCGGCAGGAACGAGAGCGCATAGGCGATATGGGGTGTTCCGCCCGCGTCCTCGACCGTGGCCTGGCTGTGCCCATCGCGCGTCGCCACGATGCGCGGGGCCGGAAGCGTGGCATCGGTGTGCGCAATATGCTGCAGGCAGGCGATCTGGAGCTGGATGACATCCTTGTCCTCAGCCGGATCGATGATCTTGAGGACGATGTCGGGTCCCGCTTCGGCGGCAATATGGAAATTCTGGTCGCGCTCGCCGTAAAGCAGGCGCGGCGTTCCCCTGACGCCGAACAGATCGCGGGCGATCTCCTGCGCATGGCTCGCCGAAAAGCCGGGCGCGCGGCCAGTCAGCGCGGTCAGGGTGGCCGTTGCCGTCATGATTTCGCGGGAACGAAATTTTCGATGAAGTCGCGCAGCACCTTGGCGGCGACGGCGACATCGGCGGCCTCCACCGATTCGAGCGGCGAATGGCTGATTCCGGCCTTGCAGCGCACGAAGAGCATGGCGATCGGCGCCAGGGCGATCATCGCCATGCCGTCATGGCCGGCGCCGCTCGGCAGATGCAAAGGCTTGTGCCCGGCGTTCTTCACCGCCCGATCGAGCTGCGCCGTCAGCCAGGGGGCGCAAGGTGCGGCCATGGTTTCGAGCATGGGCTCGATCTTCAGCGCAACCCCGCGGGCCCTGGCGATGCGCGCGACTTCGGCGTCCATCTCGGATGTCAGTTGCCCGAGCATCGCGTCAGTGCGCGCCCGCATGTCGAGGCTCAGCGTCACGCGCCCCGGAATGACATTCACGGCACCCGGCCTGACATCGACCTGGCCGACGGTACCGACCGCATCAGGGATGGCCGAGGCGATCTTCTCGAGCGCCAGCGCGATCTCGGCGCCGGCCAGGAACGGATCGTGGCGCAGCCGCATCGGCACCGTGCCGGCGTGGTTGGCCTGGCCCTCGAGCGTCACGATCTTGCGGATCTGGGCCGAGATCGAGCTGACGATGCCGACCGGCAGCTTCTCCTGCTCGAGCACCGGGCCCTGCTCGATGTGCAACTCGACATAGGCGAGCACGTCCTTCGGCTGGCGCGCCGCCCTGGCGAGGTCGGAGGGATCGAGGCCGAAATTCCGCATCGCCGCCTCGACGGTGATGCCGTCCCGGTCCTTGATCGCCAGATCCTGCGGCATTAGCGCGCCGGTGACGGCACGGCTGCCGATCAGCGTGGTGCCGAAGCGGGTGCCTTCCTCATCGCCAAAGGCCAGGATCTCGATGCCGAAAGGCAGCCGGCGGCCGGCGCGGTTCAGGGCCGCGATGCAGTCGATGGCGGCAATGACCCCGAGCGGCCCGTCATACTTTCCGGCGTCGATCACGCTGTCGATATGCGATCCCATCAGAAGAAAGCCGCCGTCGCCACGGGCGGAGGGATAGCGGCCGACCACATTGGCGGCCTGATCGGTATGGACGTCCATGCCGGCATCGCGCATCCATTGGGCGACGAGCCCGATGGCGGCGCGGTGCTCGTCGGTGAGGTAGAGGCGGGTGACGCCGGGGCCTGGCCGGCTGATGGCGGCGAGCTCGTCGCAGCGGGCGAGGATGCGTCTGCCGGGATCGGATTGCGAGAGATAGTCAGACATGATGACCCATGATTAGCGTGCCCATGACGGGGCGCGCAAGCTACCGGCAAATGCGCCGCGTTGACTTTCCCCGGCAAGGCACCTACGCCCCCGGGGAAGAGTCTTTTTAGAGAGGTCATCATGCGGCAGTCCCTTGGCGAAACGCGGTCATCGGTCGGCGAAAGGCACGCCTTGATCTGCCCCGACAGCCATGAGCGTACGACGCTGCCGGGATGGCCGGGCTCGAGCATCATCATCGTCATCGCCCCGCAAATCGGGGCGAGATTCACCGAATACTTCGTCGACGTGGCCGCGGGCGCCAGCGGTCAGGCGCCGGCTCCCGGCATCGAGCGGTTCTTCTTCGTCCTCGAAGGTGGGGTCAGGCTCGCGCTCGACGGCAAGACCCATGACATGACGGTCGAGGGCTATGCGTATCTGCCCGCCGACACGAAACATGTTATTTCGTCCGACAAAGGCGCGCGCATCATCGTCATCGAGCGGAAATACGTGCCGCTCGCCGGAACGCCCGCGCCGCGCGCCGTCGTCAACAATGCCCGCAACCTTCCGGTGGCGCGTCTCAAGGGCGACGAGAACCTGCCCCTGCAGAAACTGCTCCCCGAGGAGCTCGGCTTCGATTGCGAAGTCAATATCATGGGCTTCACGCCCGGCGCGTCGCTGCACTATGTCGAGACGCATTTCATGGAGCACGGGCTTCTGATGCTCGATGGCGGCGGCGTCTATCGCCTCGACAAGTCGTGGTATTCGGTGAGCGCCGGCGATGTCATCTGGATGGGGCCCTTCTGCCCGCAATGGTTCGGGGCGATCGGGCGCAGCAATGCGCGCTATCTCATCTACAAGAACTGGAACCGCACGCCGTTCGAATCCTGAGCCATCGCCTGCGCCGGTTGCTTCCGCCGCACAAACAGGCTCAAATGCGCCTGAGCTTCGAGCGATCAGCGGACGGGAGTCATGCATGGGACGGTTCACGCGCCTCGATCACGATGAGTTGGGATCAAACCGATCCAGACTCATGGACGTGATCGGCTCTTTTATGCCGGCGCGGGATTCTCGCGAAAAACCGGCATCCAGTTTTTCGCTTCCCGCGCTGGTCGGCCTCGGCATCATGCTGGCATCAAGCCCGCTCACGGCGGCGGCGCAAGATGCAACCAATCCGCCGCAGCAGGCTCAGCCCCAGCAGAAGGCTCAGCCGCGCGCCGCCTGGCTCAGCAGCTGCACGTCGAGCGGGCGTGGCCAGCCGCTCGACTGCGCCATGGAACAGCGGGCGGTGGTCGGCGGCACCGGCCAGGTTGTCGGGCTCATCACCATTCGTGTGCCGTCCGACACCAAGAAGCCGGTCAGCATGATCCAGCTGCCGCTCAACATGTTCCTGCCGGCGGGCGTGAATGTCGATGTCGACGGCGACATGTCGCAGAACCACCCGTTTCAGACCTGCAATGCGAATGGCTGCTATGTCGGCTTCACGGTCACTGAGACGGTGCTGAAGCAGATGCTCAGCGGCGGCAAGCTCAATATCACCTTCCAGTATCTGGACAAGAAGCCGGTCACCCTGCCCATGTCGCTGGAGGGCTTCACGGAAGCCTATAACCGGATCAAGTAGATCGCTGGCGGCACAGGGCGGAATTCCCAAGTATACGGTCTTTTCCTCTCCGCCTGTAGCGCTGATGCAACAGTTTTTCACAATCTTTCGTTGCGCTGCGGAAACGGCTGGCGCGATTGCCCTTGAGTCAGTTAAGGCTCGTCACATGAGAACCTCCGGGGGCGCTGGGGGGTCGAATGGCACGTCACAGGATTCTGGCGGCGCGTGGACTCGTGCCTTTTGGCGGGCCTGTCCGGATTGGCCTCCTGTCTTGCACCGCCCTGGTTTCGACACTGGCTCTCGGAAGCCCTGGAACTGTTCCGCGCGCCTGGGCGCAAGTGGTGGACATCCAGGACGCGACGGCGCCGCAGAACATTGTCGTCACGGCCCCTCCCGCTCCCTGCCTTGCCACCCCGACGGACTGCGTCATCGTCACCACCATCAATGACGGCAATTCCATCGACGTCAGCAATGCCCATGCGCTCGACGCCAGCGGCGGAACGCCCGGGCGGGGCATCTTCACCAGAACCAATGGAAACAATGCGCCGATCCGCATCAACAACAGCGGCGAGATCATCTCCGCCAGCCATGGAATCGAAGCCGTCGTCGAGGGGATTACGCCGGCGACTGGGAACAATGGCGGCGGTGGCGGCGATGGAACCGGAAACAATGGGACGCCAGGTATGCCGGGCGGGGCCGGGACCGCGGGGCAGGCGGGCAATGGCGAAACGGGTGGTGCCGGCGAAGATGTACAAGGCGGCGGCAATGGCAGCACGATCACCATCAGCAATAGTGGAGAGATCGGCGTCGTCACTTTTGGCAGCGGCCTGAAGGGATCGACGACCGGCGGCAATGCCGTGGCCGGCAATGGCGGCCCAGGTGGCAATGGCACCGGCGGTGAGGGCGGAACTGGCGGCACGGGCGTGAATGCGCTTGCGGGAAGCGGAGCCGCGGGTGGTGCCGGCGGGGCGGGCGGCAATGGGGGCGCGGGCAATGGCGGTGCCGGCGGGAGAGGCGGAAATGCGACGGGTGGCGCGAGTGGCGCCATCGTCATCGGCAACAGCATGGCGCTCGACGGCGCAGGTCTGGCTGAAGGGATCACGGCCACGGCGCTTGGTGGCAATGGCCAGGGCGGCGATGGCGGTCTCGGGGGACGTGGGCTTGGCGGCAACAGCGGCCCGGGCGCCGATGGCGGCGCCGGCGGGAGCGGTGTTCCTGCCAACGGCAATGGCGGAGCGGGTGGATCGGGTGGCGCAGGTGGCATGGGCGGCGCCGGAACGGGTGGTGTCGGCGGCGCCGGCGGCGCGGGAATCGGCGGCGCCGGCGGTAGCATAACGATCACCAACAGCGGCGAAATCCTCGCCCCCGACGGCAATGGCATCGTGGTCAGCAGCATCGGCGGTGATGGCCGCGGCGGGCTTGGAAACTTTGCCGGGGATGGCCAGGGCGGTCTTGGCTTCCTCGGAGGGGCGGGCGGTTCGGGCGGCGACGCGGCAGGACTCGGCAATGGCGGCGCGGGCGGGACCGGCGGCGTTGGTGGCGCCAGCGGAGCCGGGATCGGCGGCACCGGCGGGAAAGGCGGCGACGGTAACGGCGGGGCCGGCGGCGCCGTGACGGTCGTCAACAGCGGCAAGATCACCTCTGCGGGATACGGCATCTTCGCCAGCAGCCAGGGCGGCGTCGGCACAGGCAATATCGGCGGCAACGGCAATACGGGCACCGGCGGCAGCTTTGCCGGGAATGCGAGCGGCGCGGGTGGCGGCGGCGGTCAAGGTCTGCTCAAGGGAACCGGCGGGACAGGCGGTGCCGGCGGCGACGGCGGTGCGGCAACCGGCGGGGCGGGCGGTGCCGGCGGCAACGGTACGAGTGGAGCCAGCGGCGCGATCCGGATCGACAATTCCGGGGATATTACAGCGACCAACCTTTCCGGCGGCGCCATTGCCGCCATCACGAGCGCCGCGTTCCTCCCCGCATCCGGCGGCATGGGGGGCGAAGGCGCTTCCGCCACTGGCGGCAAGGGAACCGATGGCGGGGCCGGGGCACCCGGCCTCGACGGTGGAGCAGCGGGAGCGGGCGGGGCGGGCGGCCCTGGCGGCGCCGGCGGTGACGCCGCTTCGGGCAATGGCGGCCGTGGTGGAGATGCAACAGGTAGCGACACCGGGACGGTGATCATCGACAATCGCGGCATCATCAATGCCACGGGTTTCTTTGGATTCGGCGGCAACGGCATTCAGGTCTCGGCGACGGCCGGCGCCGCGATCGGCGGCGAGGGCTTCAAGGCAACAGGGGCGGCGACGGGCGGTGACGGCGGAGCGGGCGGGGGTGGTGGCGCCGGCGGATCGGGCACGCAGGGCAACAATGGCGGCAATGGCGGAACCGGCGGTGCCGGCGGCAAGGGCCAAGGTGGTGCGGGCGGTGCTGGCGGCGCTGCCACGGGCGGATCGGTCGGGGCGCTCACCGTCAATAATGACGGCGACATCACCACGCCCGGCTTCCAGGCATCGGCAATCCTGATATCGGCAACCAGCGGCAACGCCTTTGGCGGCAATGGCGGATGGGGAATCCAGGGCAATGGCGGTTTTGGGGGAGCGGGCGGCATTGGCGCCAATGGCGGCGGCGGCTCGCTGTTCGATGGCGGAGATGGTGGCCATGGCGGTGGCGGCGCCGCCGGCGGCCAGGGCATCGGCGGGGCCGGCGGCGATGCGGGCAGCGCTACGGCGGGCAATATCGGCGATATCGTGGTCCGCAACACCGCCGACCTCGAAACATTCAGCCTCGCTTCGCACGGCATCGAGATCGTGACCGTACTGGGCGCCGCCCGGAACGATCCGTTCATGGGCTCCGGCGGCGACGGGGGCGATGGTAGCGGCGGTGGCGGCGGAGGCTTCGCCGGGCTGGGCGAAGGGACTGCGGGCAATGGCGGCACCGGCGGCCTTGGCGGAGCGGGCGGCGCGGCGTCAGGCGGCGCGGGTGGCGCGGGAAGCGATGGGACCGGCGGATCCAGTGGCCTGATCAGCGTCAGCAATGACGGCGAGATCAGCACGTTGGCCGATGGCTCCTTCGGCATAAAAGTCTTCACGAATTTTGGCGGATTCATTCCCGGACCCGACGGTCAAGGCGTGGGGGGACGCGGCGGCCATGGTGGCGATGCCACGGGCGGCCATGGCGGCACTGCGACCTTTGGCGGCGTCGGCGGCATCGTGGCGAATGGCGGGATGGAAGGCGGCACTGGCGGTGCCGGCGGATTGGGCGGCGGTGCGGCAGCGGGCGCCGGTGGCGCTGGCGGCGACGGCACTGGCGGCTCGACCGGTCCGGTCCAGATCACCAATGGCAGCGCCGGCGTGATCGCGACCAAAGGCCAGGGCGCGCATGGCGTTGTGGTCAGCATGAGCAGCGGCCAGGGCATCGGACTCAATGGCGGCAATGGCGGCATCGCCATTGGTGGCCTGGGCGGTGCGGGCGCGACCGGAGGCGAGGGCGCCGACGCCATTGGCCCGACCGCGGGCGGTGCGGGGGGTGAGGGTGGTGATGGCGGCCTGGGCGGGGGCAATCCGGGTCAGACCGCAAGCCGCGGAGGAACCGGCGGCGCGGGCGGCAACGGCCGTTCCGGCGCGATTGGCAACATCACGGTCAGCAACGACGGCCGCATCACGACGGAAGGAAACGAGACTGTCGGCATCGCCATTTTCGCCGCGGTGAAGGGCGGAACCGGCAATATCGGCGGCAGCGGCGGTACGGCCATGGGTGGCAGCGGCGGCATTGGTGGAACCGGTGGTGAAGGGGGAGGTCTCGGGACGAGCGGTGATGGCGGCGATGCCGGGAACGGCGGCAACAGCGCCGACACGGTGGCCGGTGCCGGCGGCGCCGGTGGTGCCGGCATCACGGGTACGATCGGTGCGATCACCGTCAACAACAGCGGCGGCATCCTGGCTTCGGGCGCCGGCTCGACGAAAGCCATTGCCATCACGACGGCCGTGGATCTGGCGCAAGGACGGATCGGCGGCGATGGCGGCGTCGGTGGAAATGCCGACCCGGTGACGAGCGGCGCTGGCGGTGCCGGCGGGACCGGCGGCAAGGGTGGCCTGCCCCCAGCCGGACCGGACGCCGGCGCTGGTGGCGACGGCGGTGATGGCGGCAACACCGGTTCGGTCAGCGGCGGCGCGGGGGGCAAGGGTGGTAATGCCATCGCAGGCTCGGCGGGGCTGATCACCATCAACAACAGCGGTTTCATCGAAGTAACCGATCCGGGGACGATCGCCATCGAGATTGCGACGGCGGGGGGTGCGGCCGAAGGTGGTGAGGGTGGCAATGGTGCGGCGGGTACCGCCAAGGCGGGTGGTGCGGGCGGCACCGGCGGTGAGGGCCAGAGCGGCACGGTGGCGGGCGACGGTGGCGCTGGCGGTGCGGGCGGCAAGGGGGGATCCGGCATCGGCGGTGCGGGCGGCGATGGTGGCGACGCCACGGCTTCGGGCAGCACGGTCACGCTCAACAACACCAACCTGATCAAATCGCGCAACACGACGATCTTCATCAAGTCCGAAGGCGGCAATGCGACCGGCGGCGCGGGCGGCGCCGGCGATACAGGAACGGCCGGTGCAGGTGGCGCCGGTGGAGCCGGCGGCGCCACATTGGGCGCCGCGCAAGGTGGATCTGGCGGCGCTGCCGGCAATGGCGGCGACGGTACCGGCGGAAAGGGCGGCAATGGCGCCAATGCGACCGGCGGCAGTGTGGCCGTGAATGTCACCAATGGCGGCGACATCGTCAGTATAGAGAACAGCGCCGTCGTCATCGAGGCGACGGGCGGAAATGCAACCGGCGGCGATGGCGGCAATGGTGGCAATGCCTCTGGCGGTGCGGGCGGCAAGGGCGGCGACGGCAACGGGTCTGTCGGTGGAACCGCCGGTGACGGTGGCGATGGCGGCAATGGCGGCACAGCAACCGCCGGCAGCGGTGGCAATGGCGGCACCGGCACCGGCGGCTCGGTTCAGGTGAATGTGGCCAATAGCGGCCTGATCAGCGCCGATATCGATGGCATCCACATCACGACGACTACTGGCACCGGCACGGGCGGCGCGCGCGGCCTGCGCGGTGCTACGGCGACGCCCGGCGGAGCAGGTGGCGAGGGTACCGGTGTGGATGATGGTGAACCAGGTGATGCCGGCGCGGAAGGCCTGAGCGGACACGGGACTGCCGGCACTGGAACATATGGCAGCGGCTCCATCGTCGTCGCCAACAGCGGCAGCGGCCGGGTGCTCGCCGGCAACACGGCTGTCGTCGCCCTGGCGAAAGGTGATCGAAGCGCGATCCTGGTAAACAATGCCGGGCTGCTGCAGGGCGGCGGCGGTGCGAACAGCGCCGGCGTTTATCTGGAGACGACCGGGGCACTCGCTACCACCGACATCGACATCTTCAATTCCGGCCTGATCACGGCGACGTCGCTGCTCGCCATCGATACGCAGGGCGCCTCGACCGAAATTCTCAATTCCGGCACGGTGCTCGGCTTCATCGACCTCACGGCCGAGAACGATACTTTCGACAATCTCGTCGGCGGTGTCTTCGCGGCGCGGAAACTTTCGGACTTCGGTGACGGCAACAATGACGTCGTGAACAACGCCGGGACCGTGCACACCGCGGAAGACCCCTTGACCGATGAGACCGACATCGAGTTCGTCAATCTCGAGCGCTTCAACAATTCCGGCTGGATCTCGCTGGTCGATGGCGGCGAAGGCGATCGTTTCACCATGAGCGGGTCGCTGGTAGGGACTCTGGACTATGTCGGCGGCGGCAGGCTGGCTGTCGATGCCTTCCTGGAAGACGGCGGCCAATCGGATGTGCTCGTTCTCAACGGCAATACCAGCGGCGCGACCCGTCTCGTCGTCAATCTCACCAACCCGATCGGCAGCACGCCGGATTTCGTCAACGGCATCCCGGTGATCGAGGTGACCGGGCTGACGGCCGGCGATCATTTCGATGTGGATGGTGGCATCCTCAATGCCGGTTTCTTCGCCTGGGATCTGTTCCTGGAGCCAGGTGCTCCCAGCATCTTCGAACTGAGAACGATCGGCCTCGGCGCCGGCGCGTATGAATTCGCCGCCGGCATCACCGGCGCCCAGGATATCTGGCACCAGACGACAGGCGCGCTGCTGCAGCGGCAGGCGGATCTGCGCCCGATGCTTTCCGCCACTCAGGTGACGCCTGTCGCCGATTTCGCCGAGCCGGTCGCGCCGACACCGGTCGCCTCGGTGACGCCCGGCCTGTGGTTCAAGGGCATGGGCGGCTATCTCGAGCGTGATGCCAACGAAGGCGATGTCGTCCTCGACCGCGACCAGACGATCTTCGGCTTGTTGGCCGGGTTCGATTTCGGCACCGAGAGCCTGGCTGGTCAGGGCGATGTGCTGATGTTCGGCTTGTTCGGCGGCTATCTGACCTCCGCGCTCACCTTCCAGACGACCAACAGCGAGTGGAACTATGAAGGGCCGTCGGTCGGCGCCTATGCGACCTATCTGGATCATGCCTTCTATGCCGACCTCATGGTGAAGGCCGACTTCCTCGATGTCGATATCGACGCCGATGACCTCGCTCCTGGCGAAGGCGATGGGGACACGGACGTGCTCAATATCGGCGGGCGCATCGACACCGGCTACAAGGTCTCTCTCGACCAAGGCCTGTTCGTCGAGCCGCAGGCGTCGCTTGCAGTCGTTCACACAGAGGTCGACGATATCGACGGCATCCTGGGCGGCGCGGTCGAGTTCGAAGACGAGACGAGCGTTCGCGGCCGGCTGGGGTTGCGCATCGGCCACGAGCTGACGGCCGACGATCAACTCGTCTATTCATCGGATGTTACGGCGAGCCTATGGCAAGAGTTCGCCGGCGACAACGATGTCACCGCATTCGCGCCGGGCTTCCCGGTGAGTGATGTGTCGGATGATCCAGGCGGGACGTTCGGCGACATCTCGGTCGGCTTCAGCGTCCAGGCGCCTGAAGGCTGGTCGAGTTTCCTGCGCGGCAACTACCAGTTCTCCGAAGATTATGACGCCTTCGGCGCCAATGCCGGGATCAGATACGCCTGGTAGCGATCTTTCTAAAGTTGGCGAAAAGCCGGCACCCACTCTTTCGCAGCCCGCGCTAGAGCTGTGCTGGGGACAGGCCGATCCATTTGGAGCTGCGTTTCGCGAAGCGATTACGTGCCGACTGGATTTCGGTGCCGTGATCATCGACCCAGCGCATCAGATACTTCACCTGCTCAAGGAACATGATGCCCAAAGGCGTGAGGCTGTATTCGGCGCGCGACGGAAATGTTTCGGTGTGTTTCCGAATGGCCAGCCCGTTTCTGATCAGCTGGCGCAGCGACAGCACAAGCTTCCGCTGCGATATCCCATCCATCAGGCGACGAAGCTCATGCAGTCCTGCCGGTTCTTCACTCAAGTGCCATGTGACATCGAGGGTCACTTCATCGCCAACGTGATCGAGGAGTTCGCGAATGATGACGCTATGTTCTGAAACACATCGTAACGTGTCATGGCTTGGCTGCCTTGCTTCTTTCGCCATTGTGAGCATTGCGCCAACTCCCTATATGCATGTACCGCAAATCAGCATGATGAAGCGCGAGATATATGGAATGAAATTCCAGGCACAAGAAGGCACATAAATGTCACCTAAGCGCGCCGAAGAAACTGATGACAAGTACGTCATTGCGCGTGAGATCCTGTCACGCCTTGGCGACAGATGGAGTGTGCTGATCATCTACATGGCGAATGGCGAGCCCATTCGCTTTACCGACTTGAAACGAAAGATCGAGCAGGTCAGGCCGATTTCGTCACGCGTGCTGACGCGGACGTTGAAGCATCTCGAGCGCGACGGTCTCGTCGTGCGCAGGGCTTTTCCGGTCATTCCACCGCGAGTGGAATACAACCTGACGCAACTGGGCCAGCGTTTCCTGCATTTCGCCACGGAGATCCTGGACTGGACCATCGAGTATCGCGCGGATTTCGAGGCGGCCCGCGCGGACTTCGAGGCGCAGGCGGCGCGGCAATAGAGCAAGCGGGATTCGGGCGCAGTCAAAAAAACGTGATCACCGCAGCTTCGCATCGCGCATATGTCGTCGCTGTGGCGTGACTGCCGCGACGCCATGCTTATTGCGACCGAGATAACGCGACGGAAGTCGAACATCGCATGACGGCGCGACAAGTATCCTGAGACGCGGCATCCATCGATGAGGCAGTCAGTTGCTTCCGCAACGGCGGAGTATCCAAGTTACACCCATGTTCCTGTTACACGAAACGCACAACGGGAATTAATCGCCTTCACGCGTGCGTCGAGCAATTGTTTTCCACGATGTCTCGGCTAAGTATCCCCTCGACCTCGATTCACTGAGTAGGGGTTGAGTGAATGCTCCAGCGGAGCGTTTTAGTGGCAATATCGCAACACACTGCGCATTGCTGTTTTGAGGGAGAACAATATGAAGATGATGAAGTGGGCGCTCCTGGGCGGTGCGGCTGTCGCCGTGACGGCCACCGCCGCACAGGCTGACGATCTCAGTGCTCTCAAGGCGCAGATCGAAACTCTGCAGTCACGCGTATCGCAGCTCGAGGCTCAGCCGCAGGCATCCCTGCCGTCGGGCTACAGCCTGATGTCGATCCGTGACGGCCAAGGCACATTCGAAGGCGTCGCGCCGGAGCGTTCGGCCGATAAGGTGCGCGACGAATCGGGCTTCACGCTGTCGGTCCTGCCGACGGCCGACGCGGCCCCGGCCGCCGAAGTTTCGGTGTCGGGAGAAATCCGCACCGCCCTGCTCTATACGGACTTTCTTGACGACGACAATGCGGACATCAACGTCCGCGGCCGTCTGTTCATCAAGGGCAAGGCTGATACGGCGGTCGGCGAAGTCGGCGGGTATTTCCGTCTCCAGGCCAATGGCGGCGGAGATTTCAGGGACTATTCCGAGAGCGCCAAGATCAACAAAGCCTATGGCTGGTGGAAATTCGCGCCGGCCTGGGAACTGATGGCCGGCTACAACGACAACACCGGCGCCCTGCAGGTGGGTTGGGACTGGCTCGCCGCCACGGGTCCGACCAGATCTTTCGGTCCGTCGAACCCGGTCAACGAGCAGATGCGTCTGACTTATTCGTCGGGCCCGCTGTCCTTCGCGATCGCGGTTGAGGATCCGGACAACTTCTCGTCTTCAGTGACGACGACCGAGCGCATCGGATTCTCCGATACAGACGGTGACGGCATCCAGGATGTCGGCGAGCCGGATGTCATGGGAGCGGTCACTTCAACTTCGACCCGCGACACTTCGGATATCCCGAACGTCCAGGCCTATGCGATGTATTCGACCGACAGCTTCACTGGTCAGCTCGTCGGGCTCTATCAGAGCGATGATTTCGGCGACAATGACGATTGGGCGATCGGTGGCGGCGCCACGGTCGGCCTCAGCGACATGTTCCAGCTGACCGCCGGCGCCGTCTTCGGTGAAGGCACCTCGTCCTACGCCAACAATCTCGGGCCTCTGACGGTCGATGAAGAATTCTGGGGAGCGTCGGTCGGCTTGCTCGCCAATCTCTCGGACGATACACGCCTCGAACTGGGCATTGGCTACGAGGACTATGACCTTGCCGGTGAAGCCCTCGGCTTCGGCGGCGGCGTCTACTGGGATCCGGTCAGCCAGGTCACCCTCGGCGTCGGCGCGACCTATATCGACTTCAAGGACGCCGCGACCTCGGATGATGTCATCGGCGACGAGAGCAGCCTCGAAGTGTTCTTCGGCACCTGGCTGCGCTTCCCGTAGTCGCACGATCCGGATTGCCGCTCAGTCCTGGTTGTTCCCACTTCTGGAGCCTGAGTTCCGATCCTTGTGAAGGCCTCCGCCGCATCCGCGGCGGGGGCTTTTCTCCTTTGGCGAGCCCGTGCCGGACGGCATCAGCACACAGGCTCGCCGCATTGACTCGGGGCATGGAGGCCATCCACACTCACCCATGCCCGCGATTCAGATCAAGCGCATCTATGACGCTCCCTCGCCATCCGACGGCCTGCGCATTCTCGTCGATCGTATCTGGCCACGCGGCATCTCGAAGGAGCGCGCCGCCCTCGATCTGTGGGCGAAGGAGCTCGCACCCTCCACGGCCCTGCGGCAGTGGTTCCATCGCGACACCGGCCGCTGGGACGAGTTCCAGGCGCGCTACCGCGCCGAACTCAAGGGGCGTGAGGCCGAGCTTGCCGAGCTGCGTGCCAGGATCGCGCGCCGCCGCGCGACGTTGCTCTACGCCGCGGCTACTATCGAGCGCAACCATGCCGCGGTCCTGAAGGACGTGCTGGAGGGTTGAGCCCGGGCATCCGTTCGCCGGCCGGATGCAGGCCCGTCGCAAAACCTGGAGTCAGAGTCGCCAGCATGGTACGCCAGAAGCAGCTTTTCGCATTGAGGGAGCGCTGGAAAGCCTATCGAGCGGAGATATCGTGACGGAGCGGCGTCATCTCGGGTCCTGGGATTATGTGATCGTCGGCGCCGGGTCGGCGGGCTGCGTGCTGGCCAACCGCCTGAGCGCCAGGCCCTCCAACCGCGTGCTCCTCATCGAGGCCGGCGGCTCGGACAACTATCACTGGATACATATCCCGATCGGCTATCTCTACTGCATGGGCAATCCGCGTACCGACTGGGGCTACAAGACCGCCAGCGAGGCCGGGCTCAATGGCCGCTCGCTGGCTTATCCGCGCGGCAAGGTGCTGGGCGGCTGCTCGTCCATCAACGGCATGATCTATATGCGCGGGCAGGCCGCCGACTATGACCATTGGCAGCAGCTCGGCAATCCGGGCTGGAGCTGGGAGGATGTGCTGCCGTTGTTCCGCAAATCGGAAAACCACCACAGCCTCGCGGGGCCCTTCCATGGTCAGGAGGGGGAATTGCGGGTCGAGCGGCAGCGGCTCTCCTGGCCGATCCTCGATGCGGTGCGGGACGCCGCGGAGGAGCTCGGCATTCCCAAGATTGGCGACTTCAATGGCGGCGATAATCTCGGTTCTTCCTATTTCGAGGTGAACCAGAAAGCCGGCTTCCGCTTCAACTCGGTGCGCGCCTTCCTGAAGCCGGTACGGCATCGCGTGAATCTCACGGTGCTGAGCCATGCGCAGGCCGAGCGCATCGTCTTCGACGGCAAGCGGGCATCGGGGCTCGAGCTCAGGGTGAACGGCGCGCCGGCCCATGTCGAGGTCAAGGCCGAACTCATACTGTCAGCAGGCGCCATCGGCACGCCGCAGCTTCTGCAGCTTTCCGGCATCGGCCCCGTTGCCTTGCTGCGGCGTCATGGCATCGCGGTGCGCCATGAACTCCCCGGGGTCGGCGAGAATCTGCAGGACCACCTGCAGATCCGCACCGCCTTCAGGATCCAAGGTGCTGCCACGCTCAATGAGCGTCAGGCGAGCCTTGCAGGCAAGGCGCGCATCGCACTCGAATATGCATTGCGCCGGTCGGGGCCGATGGCGATGGCGCCGAGCCAGCTCGGCATTTTCATGCGCTCGGATGAACGCTTCGCCACGCCCAATATCGAGTTCCATGTGCAGCCTTTGTCGCTCGAACGGTTCGGAGAACCCTTGCATTCCTTTCCGGCCATCACGGTCTCGGTGTGCAATCTGCGGCCCGAATCACGCGGGGCCGTGCGGATCGTCTCGGCTGATCCTCTCGTTCACCCCGATATCGCGCCGAATTATCTCTCGACCGAAGGCGACCGGGAGATCGCGGCAGCCTCGATCACCATCGCCCGGCGTCTCATGCAGACCAAACGCCTCAGCCAGTATCAACCGGAGGAGTTCAAGCCGGGCGCCGACATCACGAGGCCCGAAGATCTGGCGCGCGCCGCAGGCGACATCGCGACCACGATCTTCCATCCGGTGGGGACGGCAAGAATGGGGTCCGACCGGCACGGCGTGGTCGATTCCAGTCTGCGGGTGCATGGCGTCGGCGCCCTGCGCGTCGCCGATGCATCGATCATGCCGACGATCGTGTCGGGCAACACGCATGCGCCGGTGGTGATGATCGCCGAGAAGGCCGCACGGCTCATCGGATACTGACCCCCAGTGACGTCCGGCAAGCTGGAGAGCTCTTGCGCGCGAGGCGATTTCCTTACACGACGAAGACCGCTAAGGTCGTCTGCCCTCCTTCGCGATCACCCCCTCTGACTGGACAGTCTCATGCCCCTTCTCAATGCCGCGTCCGAAATGCAGCCCGAAATCGCCGGTTGGCGGCGGTCCCTGCATATGCAGCCGGAGCTTCTGTTCGATGTCCATGAGACGGCGAAATTCGTCGCCGAGAAGCTCGAGGCGTTCGGCTGCGACGAAGTCGTCACCGGCATCGGACGCACTGGCGTCGTCGGGCTCATTCGCGGCCGCCAAGGTGCCGGACCGGTCATCGGGCTGCGTGCCGATATGGACGCGCTGCCGATCATCGAGGCGACAGGGCTTCCTTACGCATCACAGGTTCCGGGCGTGATGCATGCCTGCGGTCATGACGGCCACACGGCGATGCTCCTGGGCGCCGCCCGCCATCTCTGCGAAACGCGCAATTTCCGCGGGGACGTGGCGGTCATCTTCCAGCCGGCGGAGGAAGGCGGAGGCGGTGGTCGTGAAATGGTCGCTGACGGGATGATGGAGCGTTTCGGCATTGGCCAGGTTTTCGGCCTGCACAATGAGCCGGGTCTGGCGGTCGGCAAATTCGCGATCCGGACCGGGGCGTTCCTCGCGGCCTATGACGAGATCACCATCACCATCAAGGGACGCGGAGGTCACGCGGCGATGCCGCATCAATCCATCGATCCCATCTTCATCGGCGCCCAGATCATCTCGAGCCTGCAGGGCATCGTCTCGCGCAACACCGACCCACTCGATTCACTCGTCGTCTCCATCACCAAGTTCCATGCCGGCGATGCCATGAACGTGATACCTCCCACGGCCGAGCTCGGCGGCACGGTCCGTACGCTCTCGCGAGAAGTGCGCGGCGCGGCCGAAGCACGGATCCGGGAAACGGCGGAGAATGTCGCTCGGGCGCTGGGCGGCGAGGCGACGCTCGCCTATGTCCGCAAGTATCCGGTGACCGTCAATCACGAGAAGGAAACCGGGCTTGCCATCGCCGCGGCACGCGAGGTCATGGGCTCAGCCTGCATCGACACCGACGCCAAGCCGATCATGGGCGCGGAGGACTTCGCCTTCATGCTGGAGGCGCGGCCCGGATCGATGATTTTCCTCGGCAATGGCGACACGGCCTGGTGCCACAATCCCGAATACGACTTCAATGACGAGGCCATTCCGGTCGGCGTCACCTACTGGGTAAGGCTCGCCGAAATGATCTTGCGGGCTTGAGGCGCCGGCTCGCGAAAGACGCTATCGCGCACGGCGCGGCTTTGCCGTCGTGGCACGTCTAGCGGCCACGGCTTCCTGCGCCAGGCGCAGTTCCCTGAGATGGGCCGTCTTCAGGCGGCGCTGCTCGGCCTCGGCATCGATGATGCGCATGGCGGCGGCGTGAATTGCCTCGGCTCTCGATTCGTTCGCGGTGCTCTTGGTCATCTGCGGTTCCTGTCCAAATGGGTTGCCCAACAAGCTTGTCGGCAGAACAGCCGGTACATCCGCGGTCTGTCCTGCCAACACGACGACGCTTGCGGAAGCGTTCAACGCTTCCACTTGGGCAATCGGCGCTAATCAGTCTCTGGAAAGCGCAGCTTCTGTGCGCAGAACCGGAATCAATGCCGGCCGAAACTTCTCAAAACCCCATATGGGAACGGGAAGATGGAATTACAAGATGTGGTCGTTGGCGCGCAAAGGAAGCGTATGAAGCTGGCGGCTCATGAATTCATGGGTCTCCAGCAGCAGGTGGCGCATGGCGTCATGCGCGGCATCACCATCACGCCGCGTGATCGCGTCCGAGACCGCCTTGTGCATCGGCAGGAACACCACAAAGGACTCGCTCGAGATCCGGTGGGCGATATGAAGGCCGACGGCAATCAGATTGCCCATCTGGAGCAGAAGGGCGTTATGGCTGGCCGCGAGAATGGAGCGATGAAACAGGAGATCGGCCTCGACGCCTGAGACATTGTCGCGCGCCGCGGCACTCATCTGGGCAAAGGCCGCGGCGATGGCGGCGATCTCGGCAAGCGTGCCCCGCTTGGCGGCAAGCCTGGCGGCGCCCGGCTCGATCATCTGGCGGATCTCGAAGAGCTCGCCGTAGAACTGGGCCGGCAGCATGGCGCTGTAGCGCCAATACAGGACCTCGACATCGAGAAGATTCCAGTTGATCGACTCGAGCACGCGGATGCCGGTGCGGGTCTGGGAGGCGATCAGGCCGCGCGCCGCCAGCGACTTCACGGCCTCGCGGATCACCGAGCGGCTGGCGCCGAATTCGACGCCGAGATCGGCCTCCCTGGGGAACGGCACGGCAGGGTTGAGCTCTCCCTTGACGATCCTAAGTCCCAGGCTTTCCACGACATGGGCGAAAAGATTGCGTTTTGGGCTGCGCCCCAGGGGGAAAAGAGGGCCTTGCTGATTCATGCAGAGCTCTAAACTAAGGGTTGCGGGCGGCACTTGACAATCGTTCTTATATTATCTGATAATATGATAAAAGAAAACAGCCCGATGATGCAGGAAGGGCGCTCGGTGCAGCCAGCAAGCGACTACTCAGAACCTTCGGTCCGACATGGGGCCGCCGCGAACGCGACGCCGGCGATCCTGGAGATGCGCGGCATCACCAAGACCTTTCCCGGTGTCGTCGCCCTGAAGGAGGTCGACCTCCATGTCGGTCGCGGCGAGGTGCTGGGCCTTGTCGGTGAGAACGGGGCCGGGAAATCGACCCTCATCAAGATACTCTCCGGCGCTCACCACGCCGATGCGGGCGAGATGTTCATCGCCGGGCGAAGGGTCAGTGAGCCGACACCGCTCGAGATGCTCGAGCTCGGCATCTCCGTCATCTATCAGGAGACGATGCTGGCGCCGCATCTGAGCGTCGGCGAGAATATGTGGCTCGGCCGCATGCCGAAGGGCAAAGCCGGGTTCATCGACTGGGCGGAAACCTGGCGGCGGAGCGAAGAGGTCCTGACCCGGCTCGGCTTCAATCTCGATCCGCGCGCGGTCACCGGTTCGCTCAGCGTCGCGCAGCGGCAGATGACCGAAATCGCCGGCGCCCTGTCGCGCCAGGCGCGGCTCGTCGTGCTGGATGAACCCTCCGCGGTGCTGGGCAAGGCCGAACTCGAGAAGCTCTTCGAGATCATTCGCCGCCTGTCGCGGGATGGCGTCAGCTTCATCTACATATCGCATCGCCTGGCGGAAGTCTTCGAGATCTGCAGCCGGGTCACTGTCCTGCGCGACGGACGTGTCGTCGGCGGCGGCCAGACGCCAGAACTCGACAGCCAGAGGCTGATCGGCATGATGGTGGGCCGCAAGATCGAGGACATCTACCCGGCGCGCGTCCGCAAGCCTGGCGGCATCGCGCTCCAGGCGGAGGGGCTCAGGCGCGGCGGCATCCTCAGCGATATCAGCATCGATGTCCGGGCCGGTGAAATACTGGGCATCTGCGGGCTCGCCGGGTCGGGGCGCTCGGAACTGCTGCGCGGCCTCTTCGGCGCCGACCGGGTCGATCAACAGAGCTTCGTGCTGCTCGACGAGGCGAAACGCCCCAGGAGCCCAAAACAGGCGATCGCCCGCGGCCTCATCTATCTGCCCGAGGATCGCAAGTCGGAAGGCTGCTTCCTGCCGCAGAATGTCGCCTTCAACATCACCATTTCCGGCCTCGACCAAATCAGGCGCAACGGCGTCCTGAACCGGGCCCGGGAACACGAGGCGGCGCGCTTGCTCATCGAGCGCCTGCGTATCCGCACCCAGAGCCCGGACGAGAAAATCAGCCAGCTCTCCGGCGGCAACCAGCAGAAATGCCTGATCGCCCGCGGCCTCAATGCGCGCTGCCGGGTGCTGCTGATCGATGAGCCGACACGCGGAGTCGATGTCGGCGCCAAAAGGGAAATCTATCAGCTCATGGCGCGGCTCGCCGATGAAGAGGGAGCGGCCATCATCATGGTGTCGTCGGAGCTGCCGGAGATATTGGGTCTCAGCGACCGAATATTGGTGATGCGCGAAGGCCGCATCGCCGGGCGGTTCAGCCGCGCGGAAGCAAGCGAGGAGATCCTGATGCGCTCGGCCCTCGGCCTTGGCGCCCAGGGGGCGGCGGCATGACTGAGAAGCTCGATCAGCCGGCCACGACGCACGGCCCTCTCGGTTTGAACCCCGCGCATCTCAGGCGCCTGGGGAGGCTGCGCGCCTCCGGCCTCATCTGGGTGCTCGTCATCATGTGCGCCGTCGCGGCCTTCGTCTCGGACGCTTTCCTCAATCCGTTCAACATCATCAATGTGCTGCGCCAGATCGCCCTGTTCGGCATCGTGTCGGTCGGCATGACATACGTCATTCTCACGGCCGGCATCGATCTGTCGGTCGGATCGATCGTCGCCGTCGTCGCGGTGACGGCGGCGATGCTTCTCGATTCCGCCGTGCCGATCCCTCTCGTCATCGTGGCGGGCCTCGCCATCGGCGCGCTCATGGGCGCCGTCAACGGGCTCGGCATCACGCTGGGCGGCATTCCACCCTTCATCATGACGCTCGGCACCATGGTGATGGGACGCGGCCTCGCCATGACGATCTCGGACGGCCATCCGATCCATTTCCGCGGCGTCGCCGAGCAGTTCTCCTGGCTCGGGCAGGGGCATCTTTTCGGGCTGCCGGTGCCGGTCTGGGTCTTCGCGCTGGTCGCCGCCCTGGCGGCGGGCGTACTGCGCTTCACCGCCTTCGGTCGCAACATCTACGCGGTCGGCAGCAATCCGGAAGCCGCGCGCCTCGCCGGCATCGATGTCAAACGCACGGTGTTCTCGGTCTATCTCATCAGCGGCTTCCTGTCCGGCCTCACCGCGCTCATCTTCATCTCACGGCTCACCGTCGGCGAGCCGGTCGCCGGAACCGGCCTCGAGCTCGAGGCCATCGCCATCACCGTGATCGGCGGCACCAGCCTGTTCGGCGGCGAGGGCCGCATCAGCGGAACCATATTGGGGGCCGCCATCGTCGCGGTGCTCGCCAATATCCTCAACCTGTTCGGCGTCACGCCGTTCACGCAGCAGATCGTCAAGGGCGCCATCATCGTCGCCGCGGTTCTCTTCGAGATCATCCGGAGACGGAGCAATTCCGCGTCGAGGCGCGGATGAAACGACCATCGGCAGGCAATCACGCAAGCCGGGGCTCGCAGTGGGAGGTTAGTCATGCATAGAAAGTCGAGAAACAGCACTCTGTTCTTCGCGGCAACCCTTGCCGTGGGCGCCGGCGTGCTCGCGGCGCAAGCGGGCGGCGACAAGGTCAAGATCGGCTTCTCGCAAGGAACG
Organism: uncultured Aestuariivirga sp.; assembly: GCA_964537655.1. Lineage (GTDB taxonomy): Bacteria > Pseudomonadota > Alphaproteobacteria > Rhizobiales > Aestuariivirgaceae > Taklimakanibacter. Next base: position 26,111 of record CAZICN010000001.1, on the reverse strand, counting down.
ATGGAAAGCTCCTGGCGCGTCAACATGGTGGAAGGCAACCGCAAGTATGCCGAAGCCAATCTGCCGGATGTCGATCTCGTCATCACCAATGGCGAGAACAATGCATCGAAACAGGTTGCCGACGTCGAGAGCCTGCTGGCCCAGGGCGTCAAGACTCTGATCATCAGCCCGGTCACCGCCGATGCGTTGACCCCGGTGGTGAAGCAGGCGATGGATGCCGGCATTCCGGTCGTCACGCTCGACCGCAAGGTCAACACCGATGTGACGCTCCATATCGGCGCCGACAACAAGCTGATCGGCAAGTCGGCCGGCAGCTATGTCTGCAAGGCGCTCGGCGGCAAGGGCAATGTGGTCGAGATCCAGGGCACCGCCGGCGCCTCGGCGACCGTCGACCGGCATGACCTGTTCGTCGAGACCATCGGCAAGGAATGCCCCGACGTGAAAGTCGTCGCCAGCCAGGTCGCCAATTATGTGCGCGAGCCCGCCATCAAGTTCATGGAGGACACGCTGCAGCGCTTCAAGGACGGGGAAATCCAGCTCGTCTATGCGCATAATGACGACATGGCGCTTGGCGCGGTGACGGCGCTCGAGGCGGCCAACCGGCAGAAGGGCGTCATGGTCGTCGGCATCGACGGCGAGAACGCCGCCTATGACGCGATCAAGGCCGGCAAGATGGTGGCCACGTTCACCTATCATTTCGTGGCGCCGGAAGGCATCCAGTACGGCTACAAGATCGCCAAGGGTGAGAAGCTCGATAAGGAAATCGTGCTGCCCACCCATCAGGTCGACGCCAGCAATGTCGATCAGTTCCTCGGCAAAGGGTTCTGATCGATGGCCTGCAACCCCCGGGCACTCCCTTCCGGGGGTTGCATTCTTAATTATCATATTAAAAGATAAAAATGGAGCCGCAGCGATGACCCGAGTTGAAGAGCTCGATACCCCGGCCGTGGTGATCCTGCTCGATCGGCTTCAGGCCAATATCGACCGGGTACAGAAACTCATCGGTGCCCGGGGCCTGGGCAACCGGCCGCATATCAAGACCCACAAGATTCCGGCGATCGCCCGGATGCAGATGAAGGCGGGCGCCGTCGGCCTCACCGCGCAGAAGCTCGGCGAAATCGAGGTCTTCATCGATGCCGGCGTGTGCGACGACTATCTGCTCACCTACAACATCATCGGCGAGCGCAAGACCGACCGGCTGATGCGGCTGGCAAGCCGGGTGAAGCGGCTCGCCGTGGTCACAGACAATGACATCGTGCTGCGCGGCCTGTCGGAGGCAGGCCTGCGCCACAGCCGCGACATTCCGCTCCTCATCGAATGCGATACCGGCTTCGGACGCAATGGCGTGCAATCGCCGGAAGCCGCTCTCGACCTCGCCAGGCTCGCGCTGAAGCTGCCGCGCATCGCCTTCGAAGGCCTGATGGTCTATCCCAACAACGCACCTCATACGCAGGAGTTCTTCGCGCGCGCCCTCGATCTGTTCCGCCAGTCGGGGATTGCCGTGCCGGTCGTCTCCGGCGGCGGCACGCCGGCCCTCGCCCGCATCGCCGACTTCCCGATGATGACCGAGCATCGCGCCGGCACCTATGTCTACAACGACGTGATGATGGTGCATTCGGGTGTCGCGTCCTGGGATGACTGCGCGCTCCAGGTGCGCGCCACGGTGGTGAGCCGGCCGTCGGCCTCGCGCGCCGTGCTCGATTGCGGGTCGAAGGTCCTGACTTCCGATCAATACTATGTCCAGCATTATGGCAGGCTTGCCGGTTTTCCCGGCGCCTTCATCTCGGGTCTCTCGGAAGAGCACGCCGTCGTCGACCTGACGCAATGCGCGGCGCGTCCGACGATCGGCGAGGTGGTGGAGGTGATTCCCAATCACTGCTGTTCCGTTTCCAACATGAACGATGAAGTACATGGCGTGCGCGACGGCGTCGTCGAGGTGACCTGGCCGGTCGCGGCGCGCGGCAAGGTCCGCTGATGCGCGATGGGACTGCCCGCCTGTTCGACCTCACCGGCAAGATCGCATTGGTCACCGGGGCGCGGAGCGGGCTTGGCCAGGCCATGGCATTGGCGCTCGCATCCGCTGGCGCCGACATTGCCGGCCTGGGTTCCTCGCCGATGCCCGAGACCCGTAAGCTCATCGAGCAACTGGGCCGCGGCTTCTGCGAGATCATCTGCGATCTGGCGCTGCTCGACGATGCAGATGAGGTGGTCTGCGGCGTCACCCATGAGCAGGGCCCGGTCGACATTCTCGTCAACTGCGCCGGGATCATCCGCCGCGCGCCTCTTGCCGAGATGACGCAAGGCGACTTCGACGACGTGCTCGACGTCAATCTGCGTAGCCTGTTCATGCTGAGCCAGGCTGCGGCGCGCCATATGACGGCCTATCAACGCGCCGGCCGCATCATCAATGTGGCCTCGGTCCTGGCCTTCCAGGGCGGCATCCGGGTCGCGGCCTACACCGCCGCTAAGCATGGCGTCATGGGCCTCACGCGCGCCATGGCGAATGAGCTGGCGCCCCATGGCATCACCGTCAATGCGATCGCTCCTGGCTACATGGCGACCAGCAACACCGAGGCCCTGCGGGCCGACCCGCAGCGATCGCGGGATATTCTGGCGCGCATCCCGATGGGCCGCTGGGGCGTGCCGGATGATCTCGCGACCGCCGCGCTGTTCCTGGCGTCACCGGCCAGTTCCTATGTGACCGGCACGGTCGTTACGGTGGATGGCGGGTGGCTCGCCCGCTGAAGCAGTTTTCTCGGCTTTGCCGGATGGCGGCGAAGCGAGCGATGGGAGGAGTGGAGATATGAAACAGATCATGTTCGGCCTATTGGCGGCGGCAAGCCTCGCCGCCCTCACCACGGCGGCGGAAGCCGACAAGCTCGCCGACGTGCTGGCGCGCGGCAAACTCGTCGTCGGCACCGGCGTCGGCAACCCGCCCTGGCACTTCCGCGACGAGGCGGGCAACATGGCGGGCTTCGATGTCGATGTCGCCAAGATGGTCGCCAAGGGCCTGTTCGGCGACGAGAACAAGGTCGAGTTCGTCAACCAGGCGTCCGATGCGCGGATCCCGAATATCGTCACCGACAAGGTCGATATCACCTGCCAGTTCATGACGGTGACGGCCGAGCGGGCGCAACAGGTGAACTTCACCATTCCCTATTACCGCGAAGGCGTCGGCCTGATGCTGGCCGCCGGCGGCAAGTACAAATCGCGCGACGACATGAAGGCCGCCGGCAACGCCGTCACCATCTCCGTGCTGCAGAATGTCTATGCCGAGGACATGGTGCACTATGCCCTGCCGGAGGCGAAGATCGATCAGTATGAAAGCGTCGATCTCGCCTATCAGGCGCTCAACTCCGGGCGGGCCGATGCGGTGGCGACCGACATGTCGTCGCTGCAATGGTTCATGAAGCAGAATCCCGGCAAATATGTCGATGGCGGCTATGGCTGGAATCCGCAGACCTATTCCTGCGCCGTCAAGCGCGGCGACCAGGACTGGCTGAATTTTGTCAATATCGCGCTGCGCGAGGCGCTCACCGGCGTCGAGTTCGCGGCCTATTCGAAGTCCTTCGAGCAATGGTTCGGCGTCAAGCCGCCGGAGCCCAAGGTCGGTTTCCCGGAAGAGCTTCGTTAGTGTCCCGAATCCGAAGTTCGCATGCGTTGGACGAAGACCTGATCACGTCATGACTTTGGAGGTGAATTGATCCAGAGTCATCGTGATCTCACGGAAGGGCGCGAGAGCAATGGGATACTCCTTCAACATGGGAGTGATCTGGGCCAGGCTTGATGTCTTCCTCCTCGGCCTGGCACTGGGTCTTGCTCTCGCGCTCGCCGCCCTTGCCATCGGCACTCTCCTCGGGCTGATCGCCGCCTTCGCGGGTCAGCGCGGCGGCGTCGCGCGACGGCTAACTGGCGCCTATGTCTCGCTTTTTCGCAACACACCGCTGCTCGTGATCGTGCTCTTCGTCTTTTTCGGCTTGCCGCAAGCAGGGATACGGTTCGACAAATATCAAAGCTTCATCGTCTCGCTCGCGGTCTATTCCGGCGCCTATCTGACCGAGGTCTTCCGCGCCGGCCTTGCCGGCGTGCCCCCGGGCGTGATCGATGCCGGACGCGCCATCGGCCTCAACCGCCTGCAGCTCGCCCTCAACGTCGTCATGCCGATCATGATCCGCAATTGCCTGCCGGCCATGGGCACGACTTTCATTTCGCTCTTCAAGGACACATCTCTCGCCGCGGTGATCGCGATACCCGAACTCACCTATGAGGCGCGCAAGCTCAATACCGAGACGTTCCGGGTGGCGGAAGCCTGGGCCAGCGCGAGCCTCCTCTATCTCGCCACCTGCGTCCTGATCGCGGCGTCGCTACGCTACGCCGAACGCCGTTTCCCAAAGTTCTGAGGCATCCGATGGACGGTTTCCTGCACGAGATCTGGGTCGCCCGCTTCGCTCTCGCGCAGGGTCTCGTGCTCACAGCCTGGATCTCCGCCCTGTCCATCTTGGCCGGCAGCATCCTCGGCCTTTTCGCCGGCATTGCGCTCACCTACGGCAGCCGCCCCCTGCGCTGGCCGGTCCGGGCCTATGTCGATGCCATCCGCGGCATCCCGGTGCTCGTCCTCATTCTCGCGATCTTCTATCTGCTCGCCATCGCCGGCATCAACTTCACCGCCGTCCAATCCGGCCTCATCGCGCTCAGCGTCTTCTGCTCCGCCCACATGGCGGAAGTGATCCGCGGCGCCCTGCAATCCATCCCGGCGGCGCAAATCGATGCCGGGCGTGCGATCGGCCTCACCTTCCCCCGCATTCTCGCCTATGTGCTCCTGCCGCAGGCGGTGCGCATGATCGTTCCGGTGTGGATCAACACCGGCGTCGAGCTGGTGAAGACCTCGACGCTGCTGTCGGTCATCGGCACCGGCGAACTCCTGTTCCGCACCCAGGAGATCATCGGGCGCAATTTCATGACCCTGGAGTTCTATGGTCTCGCCGGCCTCCTCTACTTCCTGATCAATCTTGCGATCGACCGGCTGGGCAAATTCGCCGGCCGCCGTTTCGCCTTGCAGTGAGGACGAGATGACCCTGCTTTCCATTCGTGGTCTCAACAAACGCTTCGCCGCGACCGAGGTGTTGAAGGGCGTCGACCTCGATGTCGCGCATGGCGAGGTCGTCTCGATCATCGGCGCCTCGGGGTCGGGCAAGACGACCCTGCTGCGCTGCGTCAATCTTCTCGAGGAGTTCGACAGCGGCGAGATCGTGCTGGCCGGCGTCACCATCGGCTACAGCGCCCACGACGGCAAGAGGCGCCGCTTGCGGGAACGCGATCTGGCGCGGCAGCGCGCGATGACCGGCATGGTGTTCCAGAGCTTCAATCTCTTTCCGCATCTGACGGCCCTCGGCAATGTGATGCTGGGCCTAGTCAAGGTGCGCGGGCTTTCCCGCGATGAGGCGCAAGCGAGGGCCGAGGTCTGGCTCGACCGGGTCGGCCTCGCCGAACGCGCCCGGCATCTGCCCGGCCAGCTCTCGGGCGGCCAGCAGCAGCGGGTGGCGATCGCCCGGGCGCTGGCGATGACGCCGCAATTGCTGTTGCTGGACGAGATCACCTCGGCCCTCGATCCCGAGCTCGTCGGCGAAGTGCTGGCGACCATCCGCTCGCTGGCGCGCGAGGGGACGACGATGCTGATCGTCACTCACGAGATGGCCTTTGCCCGCGACGTCTCGACGAGAGTCGTCTTCATGGAGCAGGGAAGGATCGCCGAACAGGGGCCGCCCAGGGAGATATTCCTCAATCCGCGCTCGGCGCGGTTGCGCGAATTCCTCGGGCGGGTGCCTTAGAGCGTCGCCGCCTGCTGGGCCATGAACCTCAGAAGCGCGGTGCGGTCGGGATCGTTCATCGCGAGGAGCGACCGGAAGAACAGGATCATGCCCTGGCAGTTGCGGGCCGGATCGAGCTTGAACTGCATCGCCTGCTGGAACTCGACGGGGGAAAATCCGCTCGCCGAAGCTGCCGCCAGGACCTGCGCGAAGGCGGGGACGACGTCCTTCTGCTCGACCGGCTTGCCGCTGTAGCTGCCGCTCGAACGGATCAGCTCCGCGGCTGCCGCAAGCTCACGCTCCTGCAAGGATACCGGCAGTATCGAGACGTCGAATCCCTCCGCCTGACCCCTCAGAAAGGCTTCGCAGCTCGCGGCGTCCTTCCGGGCGAAGGCCTCGGCTTCGTCGATCGCCACTTGGTAGAAGGCGATCAGCGCCGTTTCGGAAGCTGAAGGTATGCTGTCGTTCAGGATCGGTGCGATGACCGCCCACATGCGCTTGCGCAGCTGAGGCATCGTCTGGCCCTTGACGATCTGGTCGCGCACAATGGCGAGCAGTTCGGCATGCGCCTTGGGATGGCGGCTGCGCAGGATCCGGTACAGGGCAACCTTGTCGAGCTCCGTTTCGGCGTTCCTGATTTCCTCGAACGGGATGCCCGCCAGCGAAACCTCGGCGTCGGTCGCATAAGAAGTGGCGAGGCGGGAGTCGAACAGTTCGGCGTGGCTCGGGCGCCAGGCGGTCTCGGGCGACGCCGCCAGACCGCGTTCGATGACGTCGTTCCGCACGCCGCGGCTGCTGAGGAACAGCCTTGTGCTCTGCGCAGCTGCATCAAGCTCGGCGGGTTCGGCGCCGGGAAGGACAGGCTTGTGCAGGATCAGGGAAGCGGTCCGGGCCAGCCAACGCGCCTTTCCGGCCGCAAATACAGTCACGCAGGACCCCGAACAGGAAGCGGTGACATAGGTGTTCAGGCCCTTTGCCAGGATGAGATCCCTGAGACGGTCGGTCTCGGCCGCATCGCCGCCCGGGCTGTCCAGATGCAGGGTCGTAACGGTTGGGTGCTCGCTCAGCCTCGAAGCCACGGCGTCCGATATTCCGGCATCCATCGGGCCCTTGAGGACCAGCTCGCGATTGCCGCCAAGCAGCTGCAGGCTGTAGCGCGGCTCCGCCGGCGGTAGCAGCGCATCGGCAAGTTCCCGCAGTCTGGGGGCGCCCTGGGTCAGGATGATGGAAAGGATCGCCAGACCGCCGATGACCGTCGCAAGCTTGGCGGCGCCGCTCCAACTGGTTGCGATCTTGTTGGCAGACCGGAAAACCCCGGCGCCGAGCGAGGTGAGTGCTGTCGCCAGGCCGCCCCGCCAACGGCGCCACAGGTTGTTCCTGTTTCCCGCAGGCGTCGAGGGAATGGGCGCCGCCACCATCTCGTTCTTCGTCAGATCGACAGCGCTGATCTGCGTCCATTCCGGGAAACCGTCACGCCAGATCCAGTCCGAGACCTTGACCGAGCCATCGGCAAGTGCCGCCTGCACGGCCTCGGTGACCAGAGGTCCTTTCCGGTTGCCGGCCGAATGAATGAACCAGTTCGGGATATCGGGCTTGTCCGGATTGGAGCGGTGCCTCGACAGCTGTGCCAGATCGAACAGGAAGACGAGCAGCGCGGGCAGCGCATAAATCAGAAGGCCGGCATGCCATTGCGGCGGCCCACCGCGCGCCTGGCCATAGGCCGAGACGGCGGAGACGAGAATATAAGTGATGAGGTGGGCGGTGAGCAGCCGGATCGGGCTGCGCTGCTTCCAGGCGCCGAGAATCCAGATCGGAACCCGCGAGATCAAGGCGATGCCAAGAAGCGCTCCGGCAAAGAGAGCAACCGACGCTGTTGTCATGGTCCCACCTGCGCCAACGCCGGATCACCTAAATACAAGCCGTCGCGATAGGCAAGCGTGAAGCTGCAGATGAACGCAGAGAGCGTTAATGCGCAAGAGAATGAAATTTGATTCGATTTGGCTAGGATTCGAGTCAGGGTCGGAAGGTTATCCGTATAAGGATCATCAATCCATGGATTCGGGACACTAGTCGCGCATGCCCTGAATCAGGCTGCCGATCGAGCGCAGGCAACGCTGAGCGAGATCGAGAAGCTCGGCATGGGCGTGGCTCTCGGGCGCTATGGCATAGACAGGTCGGCGGATCTCGGGAGCATTCTCGACCGGGACGAGATGGCCGCTCTCCGCCCATTGCGAGGCGAGGCTCCAGGGCAGGTAGCCGGCCGCGCGCTGATCGAGAAGATAGTTGAGGCCGAGCGCCGCCGGGCCAATGGTGACGGAAGGTGTCGGCAGATCGGGATAGGCCTCCTGGTGCCGTGAGCGCAGTTCCTCATCCCAATCGAGATGGACATAATGTTCGCTCCACCGCTCGACCCTGTCCCTGTGGCATACGAGCACGAGCCGCTCGTCGAACAGCGTCTCCACCACGAGGCCGGGCCTGCGCCGCGGAATAAAGACGACTCCGAGGTCGAGCAGGCCTTCCGAAAGCCTTTCGATCACATTATCGGAATGGCTTCCTTCAAGCCTCAGCGCCACGTCGGGCACCCGGTCGCGCATAGAGGAAAGCCAGGGACGTAGCAGACTACTCCACAGGCTGACCGGCCCGCCCAGGCGGAACATGCTCTGATACCCTTGCGGCAGAGCGATCTCCTGGCGCGCCTGTTCCCAGGAACTGAGGATCGCCAAAGCGTGCGCCTCGAGCCTGAGCCCCGCCGCGGTCAGCCCGGCACCTTCGCGGCCCCTGAGAAAGAGCGGCTGCCCCAGTTGCTCCTCGAGCGCCCGGATGCGGGCGGAGACGGTCGATTGCGTGACATTCAGGCGGTTGGCGGCCAGGCTGAAACTGCCGGTCGCCACTACCTCGACAAAGCTGCGCAACTGGTCGGCATTCATGGGAGGCCTGCGATATTGAGTTTTCCGATGCCAACTATTCGAAAAATTTGCTTGCAAGATCAAGAGCACATACGGACCATCGCCGGTTTCGACCCCAAGCTCAGGAGAAACCCATGGCCCGGCACTGCGAACATGAGTATCTGCCCATCCTGAAGCGTGATTTCGCCCAAGGCAAAGTGAGCCGGCGCAGCTTTCTGCGCACCGCCACACTGCTCGGCCTTTCCACCGCCGGCGCCTATGAACTCGTCGGTCAGGTGAACCCGGCTCAATCCCAGGATGCGAAGCCGAAGGGTGGAACACTCAGGATCAGCACCACCGTCTATGACGTCAAGTCGCCGGCCATCGCTTCGACCACCGCTCATCCGCTCATCTACTCGCAGGTCGTCGAATATCTGACCAAGACCGGGGCAGACAACCTCACCAGGCCGCATCTGCTCTCTGCCTGGCAGCCTTCCGCCGATCTCAAGACCTGGACGCTCACCATAAGAGACGGCGTCAAGTGGCACAGTGGCCGGGCCTTCACCGCCGATGACGTGGTCTGGAACCTCAAGCGCCTGCTCAGCGACGAGGTCGGCTCCTCCGTCCTCGGCCTGATGAAAGGCTATATGCTGAACAGCATCGATACCGGCAAGGTCGACGACAAGGGCAAGAAGATCATCCGGCATGAATTGTGGTCGGCCACGGCAATCGAGAAAGTCGACGAGCGGACCGTGCGCCTCAATCTCAAGGCGCCGCAGCTCGCGGTGCCGGAGCACCTGTTCCACTATCCGGCCGTGATGCTCTATCCGGAGGAGAACGGGGTCTTCGGGCCGGGGGCGACCGGCACCGGCGCCTTCACGCTCAAGGAGCTCAATGTCTCGCGCAACGCCGTGCTCGAAGCGAAGCCCGGCTATTGGGGCGAGGGGCCTTATCTCGACCGGATCGAATTCATCGATGTCGGCGGCAACGAGCAGGCGATCGTCAATGCCCTCATCTCGGGCCAGGTCGACGGCGCCTTCCAGGTGCTGCCCGATTTCTATCCGCTGGTGAAGGACAACGCCAATCTGCAATATTACCAGGTGACGACCGCCGACAGCTCGGTCGTCAGGATGAATCTCAAGCACAAACCCTTCGACGATGCCCGTGTGCGCCAGGCCTTCCGCCTGGCGGTCGATCCGGTGAAGGCAAACCAGATCACCTTCGGCCAGTTCAGCACGCCGGCGGAGCACCATCATGTGTCGCCGATCCATCCCGACTATGCCAAGCTGCCGGCGCCCGAGCGCGATATCGACAAGGCCAAGGCGCTGCTTGCCGAAGCGGGCTATAAGGATGGCGTCGATGTCGAGCTCGTCATCCAGCAGAACCCGCCGCATCACTTGCGCAATGCCACCGCCCTCACCGAGATGTGGAAGGAAGCGGGGATCCGGGCCCAGATCAAGGTCGTGCCCAACCCGCAATACTGGGACATCTGGATGACGGCGCCGCTCGGCATGACGGTCTGGGCGCACCGCCCGCTCGGCGTCATGAACCTGGCGCTGGCCTACCGGTCGAATGCGGCATGGAACGAGAGCGCCTTCGCCAGTCCGGAATTCGACAAGTTGCTCGATGAAGCGGAAGCGATCCCCGATCCCAAGGCGCGCAGCGCCAGGATGGCCGATATCGAGGCGCTCATGCAGCGCGAAGGCCCGATCGTGCAGACCTACTGGCGCAACCTGATTTCGTTCTATGACAAGAAGGTCGTGGGCTTCGCGATGCACCCCACCTACATGGTCTTCTGCAACGAATTGGCGATCAAGCAAGGGTGAGCGTCGCATTCGCACGAGCAAGTTTCCCCCTCTTCTACAAGCTCGAGAGCGTGGAATCTGACAGCTTCGCACGGGCCTGCGGATGATCGGCTTCCTTGGACGCCGCCTCGCGCAGTTCATCGTCACGTTCCTGGCGGCCTCGTTCCTCCTCTTCGCGGTGACCGAATTCTCGCCGGGCAACGTGGCGGCGAAAATCCTCGGCCCCTATGCGGTCGAGGCGCAGGTGACCGTGCTCTCCGACAAGCTCCATCTCGATGATCCGCTGCTCGTCAGATATGTCCGCTGGCTCGGCGTCGTCGCGGGCGTCGCCGACAATCCGCTCGGCGATCCGGCAATCGGCCTCGGACTCAGCGATCCGCGCGGCAATCGCTATTTCGGAAATTTCGGCTATTCGCTGATGCTCAAGGAACCGGTGGTCGATGTCGTGGCGGAGCGCATCGGCTACACGGCCCTGCTGACGCTGCTGGCGATCCTTCTGATCGTCCCGATCTCGCTGATTGCCGGAGTGGCGGCCGGGGTCAATCCCGGAAAGCCGATCGACCGCGCTTTGTCGGTAGGCGCGGTGATCCTCACCTCGCTGCCGGAATTCGTCGTCGCCGTGGCATTGCTCCTCCTCGCGGTGGTGTGGCTCGGCGTGCTGCCCGGCACCAGTCCGATGACGCAAGGGGGGCGCTGGCCCCTCGGGCTGCAGCTCATCCTGCCGGTCAGCGTGCTGGTGGTCGCCTCGGCCAGCTATGTGGTGCGCATCGTGCGCGCCTCGGTCGCCGATACGATGCGCCGGCCCTATGTCCGCACCGCGCTGCTCAAGGGCCTCAAGCGCCGCGACATCATCCTGCACCACGTGCTGCGCAACGCGATGATCCCGCCGATCACCGTCATCCTGCTGCAGATCAACTGGCTGCTCACCGGCGTCGTGGTGGTCGAATCGATCTTCGCCTATCCGGGTGTCGGCTCGCTCCTGCTGCAGGCTGCTCTGTTCGGCGACATCTATCTCGTCCAGGCCTTGACGCTTCTCGCGCTGGTCGTGGCGGTCGGCACTCAGCTGATCGGCGATCTCTGCTATCTGGCACTCGATCCGAGGATCAAGCTCGGATGACCGATATCGCCACACCCGCGCCGATCCGACGCCACAGGCTGAGGCAACTGCCGGTCATCGGCCATGTGTTCCGGTCGAAGACGGCCACGCTCGGCCTCGGCCTGATCCTCTTCTGGGGGCTCATCGCCGCATTCGCCCCGCTCATCGCTCCCTATGATCCGAGCGCCATAGACTTCGTCGCGGCCGCCGATCCCATGCCGTCATCGACACATTGGCTGGGCACCGACAGCACCGGGCGCGATATTCTCTCGCGGCTCATCTTTGGCGCCAGGACGACCTATATCGTGGTGCCGCTCGCGGTTTTGAGCGCCTTTGCCGCCGGCATCCTGCTCGGGCTGCCCGCCGGATATTTCGGAGGCTGGTTCGACACGCTGGTAAGCCGGCTCTCGGACGTCATCCTCGCCTTCCCGGCGCTCATTCTCTACATCATCCTCATTACGGCACTTGGCCCGTCGCTCCTCAACATCGTCATCGCCGTGACACTTGCTTATGCGCCGGGCGTCAGCCGCATCGCGCGTGGCATCACGCTCGCTCTGCGCGAGCAGGATTATGTCGCGGCGGCGCAGGCGCGGGGGGAAACCGCCCTCTACATCATGTTCGCCGAGATCCTGCCCAATGCGCGAGGTCCCCTAATCGTCGATCTCTGCCTCAGGGCCGGCTATACCGTCATCCTCACCGGCACGCTCGGCTTCCTCGGCCTCGGCCTGCCGCCGCCGACCCCTGACTGGGGCGGAATGGTGGTCGAGAGCGCGCATCTCCTGCCGATCCACTGGCACATGGCGGTGTTTCCCTGCCTTGCGATCGCCAGCGTCGTGATCGGCTGCAATCTTCTCGCTGATGGCCTACGCCGGGAGGGCCGGCGATGAGCGCCCATCCTCTCCTCGCCGTCGACAAGCTTCATATCGCCTATCGCGACGAGGAGGGCGAGCTACCGGCGGTGCGCGACTTCTCGCTGCGGCTCGACGCCGGCGAGACTTACGGCCTGGTCGGGGAATCGGGCTGCGGGAAATCGACTGCCGCCTTTGCGCTCCTGGGCTATCTCGCCGAGGGCGGCCGCATTGCCCATGGCAGCATCCGCGTGAACGGACGCGAGACCACCGCGCTCGACGAGGATGGCCTGCGGTCACTGCGCGGCGGCGATATCGCGATGATCTATCAGGAGCCGGCCAGCGCGCTCAATCCGGTGCTGACCGTCGGACGCCAGCTTATCGAGGCGCGATCGGCGCATCGGGCCGAAAGCCGGGCGCAGACCGAAGCGGCGGCGATCGACATGCTCGGCAAGGTGCGCATCGGCGATCCCGATGCGATGATGCGCCGCTATCCGCACGAACTGTCCGGCGGCCAGGCACAGCGGGTGGTGATCGCCATGGCGCTCCTCGCCGAGCCCAAGCTCCTGGTGCTGGATGAGCCGACGACCGGCCTCGACGCAACGGTCGAAGCGGAGGTTGTCGAGCTGATCGGAGAGCTTGCCCGGAAGATCGGCATGGGCCTGATCTATATTTCGCATGATCTGAATCTCGTCGGGCGGCTCTGCTCGCGTGTCGGCGTCATGTATGCCGGCCGCATCGTCGAGGAGGGAGGTGCTGCGGACATCTTCGGCCGGCCGCTGCATCCCTATACGAAGGGCCTCCTCGCTTGCCGTCCCGGCAAGGGCCGCGGCGTCGAGGGCCGTCGCCTGGCGACCATTCCCGGAACACCCCCCGCGCCGGGAACGACAGTCCCCGGCTGCGCCTTCGCGCCGCGCTGCGCTCATTTCGTGGCGGGCCTCTGCGATCAGTCCGCGGCAGAAGATCTCAAGACCGTCGAGAGGGATCACAAGGTGCGTTGCGCCAGGGTCGAAGAGACCCTCCTGGCGTCGCCCCTGGAGGGCGCCGTCACCGAAAGGCCGATGCCGGGCGAAGAACTCATCCGCGTCGAGCATCTGAGCAAGACCTACCTGCCGCGCAGCGCCTTCGGCCGCAGGCGGGGAGCCGCGCCCGCTCACCTGCCCAAAGCCAATGACGATGTCAGCCTCGATGCCCGAGCGGCGGAGATCCTGTCGATCGTGGGGGAATCGGGCTCGGGCAAGTCCACGCTGGCGCGGATCATCATCGGCCTCGAAGAGGCAAGCGCCGGGCGCGTATTGGTGCTCGGCGAAGATGTCGCGCGCAGGAAGGCGCGGCATCGATCCCGCAAGCTGATCCGGTCCCTGCAAATGGTCTTCCAGAATCCAGACAGCACGCTCAATCCCAGCCACACGGTAGGCGCCATCATCGGCCGGGTGGTCAGGCGGCTGGGCCAACGGAAAGACCGTGCCGCGGTCAAGGCGCGTGTCGATGATTTGCTGGCCCAGGTGCAGCTCCCCGCCAGCTTCCGCGTGAAATACCCGCACGAACTGTCGGGAGGCCAGCGCCAGCGCGTCGGCATCGCGCGGGCCTTTGCCGGCAATCCCGATATCGTCATCGCCGATGAGCCGGTCTCCGCCCTCGATGTGTCGGTGCAGGCGGCGATCGTCAACCTGCTGCTCGACATGCAGGCGCGCTCGGGCACGACTTTCCTGTTCATCAGCCATGACCTGGATCTGGTGCGCCACATATCGGACCGGGTTGCCGTCATGTTCGGCGGCCGGGTCATGGAGTTCGGCGCGGCCGCCGAGGTCTTTTCGCCGCCCTATCATCCCTATACCGAGATGCTGCTGGCGGCGGGCGACGGGAGACCGCGACTTGCGCCTGCGCCGCCGGAGGATGGTTCACTCCGGCGCGCCGGATGCCGTTATGCCGGACGCTGCCACAGGCGAATCGACGGCCTGTGCGACGTCCAGGAACCGCCGCGCCAGGCGAATGCCGAAGGCCATGTCATCTTCTGCCATATCCCCCGGGAGCAGCTCGGCGCCGCTCCCGCAGCCGAAACACGCGTTGAAGGAGACTGATTGTCATGCGTCACCCCCATCTCAGAGGCCGTGGTCCGCACCTGCCGCCTTTGGACAAGGTCACCCAGTATGATTTCGAGCCGGGTTATGTGGCCTTCACCATGCCGGTGCCGAAGCGGCTCAGGGTGAAAGCCGGCGGGGTCACCGTCGCCGACACCATCAATGCCGTCATCCTGCATGAATCGGACCATATTCCCGTCTATTACTTCCCGCTCGCCGATATCCGCGGCGACCTGATGGTGGCGAGCCCGCATGTCGCGACCGATCCCTATAAGGGCAAGGCTCATTACTATTCGCTCAAGCTCGGCGACAGGGTGATCGAGGACTTCATGTGGCGCTACGCACCGCCAGCCGGCGGTCCTGACATCAGCCGCCATGTGAGCTTCGAGTGGGAAAAGGCCGATCACTGGTATGAGGAAGACGAGGAGATCTTCGTTCATCCGCGCGATCCCTTCCGGCGCGTCGACACGCTGCCGTCGAGCCGGCATGTCCAGGTCTATCTCAATGGCGAGCTCGTCGCCGATTCATGGCGAAGCATGCTCCTGTTCGAGACCGGTCTGCCGACGCGCTTCTACCTGCCGCTCGATGACCTCATGCTCAGGTTCTTCTCGCATAGTGAAACCGAGAGCCGCTGCCCCTACAAGGGCAAGGCGCGCTATTATCATGCCACCGTTGGCGGCAATCACTATCCCGACATCGCCTGGTACTATCCCGATCCCGTGCAGGAGAGTGCTCGCATCAAGGGCCTCGTCTCTTTCGCCAATGAGTTCGTCGACAGGATCGTGGTCGACGGCGTGGAACAGCCACGGCCGGTCACGTCGTTCTCGCACGGATCGGACCGCGGCCAGGCGCATCCGCTGCATGCGAAAGCGTAGCTGATCAACGGAGCCGAAGGAGTCGCCCGTCAGGCCGATGGGACGAAGATCGGCTCGGGCAGGCCCGGACAGTCGACCGTTCGCATGAAGACGCAGCCGCCATTGTCCTCAGCCTTCGTCGCTTCGACCGTGCCGCCACTCCATCCCGTCGTCAGATAGAGGGTCTTCAGGTCCGGTCCGCCGAAACACAGGCTGGTGACATGGGGAACGGGCGCGGGCAGCGACAGCGACACCCGGCCCGACGGCGCCAGGCGGACCACCTTGCCCGCGCCATAGAGCGCGCACCAGACATTGCCGGCGCTGTCGACGACGACGCCGTCCGGCATCCCATCATCGGCGGTGAACTGGATCAGGAGCCGGCGGTTCGCGAGAGCGCCATCGGTGCCGAGATCATAGGCGTAGATGCGGCGGCCGACCGTGTCGCTGAAATAGAGGATGCGATTGTCCGGCGAGAAGGCTGGTCCGTTGCAGACGACGAAGCCGCCGTCGGCCAAGGTCAGGCCGCCCGACGCCGAAACGCGGTAGAAGGCGGCGCCGGGCCTGGTCTCGGTCAGATCATAGGTTCCGACCCAGTAGCGTCCGGCGCGATCGACCTTGCCGTCATTGCAGCCGAGCCCGTCCGCCTCGCTCCCGAGGCGGGCAAGGAATGAGGCTCGACCGGTACCGGGATCGAAGATATGGAGGCTCTGGTCGAGCGCCAGCACGAGACGCCCCCGATCGGCGAAGACCAGTGAACCGATCATCTTGCCGGCATCGATATGCCAGCTCTCGATGGCGCCACCCTTGAGCCGGTGAACCCGTGGCCCGTAGAAATCGATCCAGTAGAGCGCCTGCTCGTGCGGATGCCACAAGGCGCTCTCGCCCAGCCGATCATGGGTGCGGGCGCAGATCTGCCAGGCTGAATGGTCCGTCATCGCGCGTCCTCACACCCGCTTGCCGGCGGTGGTGCCGCCGTCGATGGCGATGACGCTGCCGGTCGCATAGCTCGCCGCCGGGGAGGCGGCAAAACAGATCGCTTCGGCGATCTCGCGCGGCGCGGCCACGCGCCCCAGCAAGGGGAAATTCGCCCATTGCAGGCGCGCGGCGACGGGATCGGCCGTCGCATTGACCGCACTTTCCATCATGTCGGTGGCGACCGGTCCCGGACAGATGCACAAGGCCCTGACATCGGGGGCAAGCTCGACCGCGAGCGCCTTGGTGAGGCCGATCACCGCACCCTTCGAGGCCGCATAGGCGCTGCTGCCGCCATAACCCACAATGCCGGCATCGGAGCTGACATTGACGACGATACCCTTCGACCGGCGCAGGGCCGGCAGCAATGCGCGGGTCAAGAGGAAGCCGGCAGTGAGATTGATCTCGATCGTCCGGTCGAAGAGTGCCGCGTCGGTACCCGGAATGTCCCTTTCGACATAGATACCGGCGCAGTTGACGAGGATGTCGATGACGCCGACCGCGTCCGCAAGCTCTTTCGTTTCGTCACGACGCGACAGGTCGGCGGCAAAACCCTGAACCTGCCGTTCGCGAGTCTTGAATCTGGCTGCAAGCGCTGCGACTTCTTCCGCTTTGCGACCATGCAGAACAACATCAGCGCCCCTCTCGTGGAAGAGTTCGGCGGTAGCGCGGCCGATGCCGCGGGTCGATCCGGTGACGAGCACGCGCTTGCCGGCGAAAGGGGCCTGGTGCGCCATCACATCCTCCCCGCCGAGCTGCCGCCGTCGATCGCGATCGAGGCGCCGGTCATGAAGGCGGTGGCGGGCGAGGCCAGGCAGAGGGCAAAGGCCGCGATCTCCTCCGGGCTCGCCAGGCGCCCGAGCGGATGATAGCTGGTGAATCGGCGGTAATAATCGGCCGGGTTGCCACTGTCGCGGGCGCACTCCTGCATCAGCTCCGTATCCATCGTGCCGGGACAGATCGCGTTGACGCGAACGCCTTGTGGGGCCAGCTCCAGCGCCATGGAGCGGGTCAGAGCGAGAAGGCCATGCTTCGCCGAGACATAGGCGACATTGTTGGCGATGGCCTGCAGCCCAAGCTCGGAAGCGATATTGATGACCGAGCCCCTGGATCGGACGAGCAGGGGCAAGGCGCTCCGTACCGTGAAGAAGGGCGCCTTCAGTGCGACCGCCAGATGCAGGTCCCAATGCGCATCGTCGGTCTCGGCGATCGGCTTTTCGATATTGACGGCGGCATTGTTGACAAGGATGTCGAGCCTGCCATTGCGGCGCGCCGGCGCGGTCGCCGCTGCGGCACCCTCGGCGGTTGCGAGATCGGCGGGGGCGGCGATGAAACGGGGGCCGCCGCCCAGGCGCGCGATCGCCGTCGCGACCTGCTCAGAGGTGCGGTCATTGAGATGGACGGTGGCGCCGGCCGCGTGAAAGGCCCGCGCGATGGCGAAGCCCAGACCGCGCCCGGCGCCGGTGACCAGGACGGATTGGCCGCTATAGTCGAAACTCATCATCGGATCACCCGCGATATCGGCTGACGCTGAGCGCCACTATCGTCGATCCGATGCTCAGCACAAGCAGCAAAGTGGCGAGCGCATTGATGGTCGGGTCGAGCGAGGTGCGCACCAGTCCCCAGACCATGGTCGGCAGCGTGTTGCCGGCGCCAATGGTCAGGAAGGTGATGACAAAGTCGTCGAGCGAGACGGAGAGCGCGATCAGTGCGGCGCCGATCATGGTCGACTGGATGATCGGCAGCGTTATGGTGAGGAACGCCCTCATCGGCGAGGCGCCGAGATCGCGGGCGCTTTCGACGAGCGACCAGTCGAAAGTCGAGAGACGGGCATGAAGAATGGCGATTACGAAAGGCTGGACGATCACCAGATGACCGAGAATCACCGTCGGCAGGCCGAGCGGGATATCGAGAAAGCGTTTGAAGAAGACGAGAAGCGCTATGCCGATGATGAGAGCCGGCATCATCATCGGCGCGGCGAGCAGGCTCATCAGCCGGTCGGACTGCCGAAAGCCCATCCGCACGAGGGCGAGCGCCGCCATGGTTCCCACCGTTACCGACAGGATGGCGACGGCCGCACCGATGACCAGGCTGTTGTTGAGGGCGGGCCAGAAGCTCTCATTGGCGATGAGGCGGCGATACCAGTCCAGAGTGAAGCCCGAGAGCGGAAAGCTGGTGAGCGCCGATGTGTTGAAGCTGAACAGAATGACGAGGAGAAGTGGCGAAAGCAGAAAGACGATCACCCCGAGGATGAAGGCCCGCCAGGCCCAGGCGACGCGCCCCTCGCTCATGAGAGCACCATCCGGCGGAACCCCGCCCTGATGAGCAGATAGACGGCAAGCGATACTGTCATCAGTATGAAGGACATGGCGCTTCCCATCGGCCAGTTGAAGCCGAAGGAGAATTGCGTCTCGATGAAATGGCCCATCATCGAGGCACCGCCGCCGACATAGCGTGGCGTCACATAGTCGCCGACCGAGATCAGGAAGGCCATCAGAAAGGCGACGCCGATGCCCTTCTCGCTCAAGGGAAGGATGATGTCGCGGGCGGCGCGGCCGGGCGTGGCGCCCAGGTCGCGGGCCGCCTCGATGAAGCTTTCCGGGATGGCGCGCATGCTGCCATAGATTGGCAGCACCGCGAAAGGCAGCAGGAAGTAAGTGAGCGTGATGACGACGCTGTTGGTGTTGTAGATGAAGATGGTCAGCGGCTCGTCGATCACGCCCAGTGCCAGAAGCGTCGCGTTGATCACGCCGTCGCGCCCGAGGATGCTCTTCCAGGCGTAGATCTTGACCAGGTACCCGCCGAACAGGGCGATCAGCGTCATGAAGAGCAGGGCGTTGCCGTACCGCCCGGCGCGGAAGCGGATGGCGAAGGCGAAGAAATAGGCGATGATCGTCGTCACCAGCGCGGTCACCAGGCCAATGAGGATCGTGCCGACAAGAACATCGCCATAGTCGCGAAGGGCCAGCCAGTAATTCCGGGCGGTGAGGTCAGGCCGCATGGCGAGACCTTTCACCGACCAGAAGCTGACGATGAAGAAGAAGCCGAGAGGCACGGCGAACAGCACCAGCCACAAGGCTAGGGCCGGCAGGAGGCCCGCCGAACGCGTCACTTCAGCTCTGCTCGACACCGTCCGTCAGGCTTTTTGCAGGCGGGCGTACTCCTGCAGGAAATCGTTGTAGGACGCCGTCGTGCCGTCATATTCGCTCGGCGGCACCGGCTGCAGCCGCGCCTTCTTCATGAAGCCGTCGAGGTCGGCATAGTTGTAGGACTGGGCCAGCTCCTCGGGCAGCGTCGGTACCGTCTTGAGGTTGGTGATGCCGGCGCTCTGCTCGGTGGCGAAGATCTTTTGCGGGTCGGGCGACACGATGTGATTGATCATCTTGTAAGTGAGATCGGGATGCGGTGCGTCCTTCGGCATGCACAGGCAGTCCATGAACATGCCGGTGCCTTCCTTGGGGATCGTATATTTGATCGTCTTGCCCTTTGCTTTCGCCCAAACCGCGACGGCCTCCCAGCCGATGGCGCTCGCCGTCACCTCATTGCGGGCGAAGGCGTCCGCCATATCGCCATAGGAGGCGAAAAAGGCGCGCGCCTGGGTCTTCTTGATCTCGATCAGGAGGTCGATGACCTTGGTGAGTTCCTCGCGGGTAAGGAGCGTTCCCATCGGCTTGCCGGTGACGACGGTACCCCAGATCAGGAGATTGCCGAGCGGGTCGTCGACCATCGCCACCTTGCCCTTGAATTCGGGCTTGAGCAGGTCGCGCCAGCTTTCCGGTGGTGTCGTCACCGCCTCGGGATCGTACATCAGAGGCAGCGAACCCCAGTTCCATGGGACGCCGTAGAGCTTGCCATCCTTGCGGATGGCCGCGTTGCTGGTGAATTGCGGGATGAGGTCGCCGAAGAGCGGGATCTGTGCGGGATCGATCGCCTCGAGCAGGCCACCTTCCGCCATCAGCGGCAGATAGCCGAAATACATGGTGATGATGTCGGTCTTGCCGATGCCGCCCGCCTGCAGCTTGGTGATGATCTCTTCATTCGAGGCGATGAAGGTCGGCTGAAAGTCGATGTCATTGTTCTTCAGAAAAGTACCGGCCTTGATCGGCGTCTCATAGCCTTGCCAGCCCATCCAGGTCATCGTCGTCGCGGCATGGGCTTCGCGCGTCGGCAATCCACCGAGCGCGCCGGCGCCCAGCGCGGCCAGGCCAGTGATCAGGCCGCGCCGCGACAAGCTGCTGCGGCGCGACAATTCAAGCATGGAATGCAGGTCTTTGTTCGAAATGGACATGTTTCTCCCTTTCCGTCCCGGTTTTCGTTCTAGTCCGGTATTTCGGACATCCGGTTTATTTGACGGAATAGTCTAGCCAGCGCGACTTCTCGCGGTCAAGCTGGCGGGGAATCAGAGCTTCGGCGTGCGGTAGAGCCGCTTGCCCTTGGCCGAAATCTCGACATCGACGAGATATTTCGCCATGCCCTCGGGGCTCATGGCGATGCCGAGGCCCGGCGCCTCGGGCAGCCTCACCTCGCCATTGGCGTCGGGCGGAATATGGGTCTCGGTCATGTCCCAGGCCACTGCCTTCGGCGCGAAGGGATATTCGCAGATCACATGATCGGCGAGGCCCGCATAGGGCTGCAGCGACGCGCACAGCGCCAGATGCGAGGTAAAGGTATGGTTGACATAGGTCACGCCGCGAGGGGCTGCGTGATCGGCCACTCGCTTGGCCGGTCCGATGCCGCCGATGCGACCGCAATCGATCTGCACATAGGCGACCTTGCCATAGTCGATGAGCTGGCGCGCCATGAGGAAACTATGCGAAGCCTCGCCGCCGGCGATGCGCACCTTGCCGCTTCTCGCCGCGAGCGCCGCATAGGCGTCATAGGCGCCGCCGAGGAACGGCTCTTCAAGCCAGGTCGCGCCGGCCTCCTCGAGCATCGGCAATCGCGCGGCGGCGGCCTCGACATCCTCGATGAAGATCTGGCCGGCATCGATGAGCAAGGTGCCGTCGACGCCCAGGCCTTCGCGCGCCGCCTGCAACTGGTCGCGGTCATCGGCGAGCGTGCCGCGACCGAACGGGCCCCAGCCGCATTTGACGGCGCGAAATCCCGCGCCGCGCGCCGCCCTGCAGCCGGCCCGCGTTTCTTCCGGCGTATCGCCGAAAAGCTGCGAGGCGTAAGGCAGCTTGGGATAGGCCCTTCTGTAGCCGAGGAGCTCATAGACGGGAGCGGCCTCTTTGCGCCCGAGGAGATCCCAGAGAGCCATCTCGATGCCGGAGAAGGTGTGGGCCGCCTGCAGGAGGTCCATGCATTCGAGATCGATCAGGGCGGCGATGCGCGCAATGTCGACTGGGCCGTCGATCCTCTGGCCGAGCACGACATCGCGCACCGGCTTGCAGGCGCCATGCGACATGGGCGTGACGTAGGCTGCAATCGACACCAAAGGCGAGGCTTCGCATTCACCCCAGCCGACGACACCGCCCGCGGCGGCGCGCACGACCAGCGCATCCTGGCTGCCGTCGCCGGCATCGGTGACCTCGGGCATGGACAAATAGAAAAAGTCGACGGCTTCGATTTTCATGGCGGCGGGGATACTCGGGTGATGGTGAGGATCGAAAACGTCACGAGGGAGATCAGACGAGACGCTGTGACAGCTTCTCAGCCGCGGCGATGACGGCGGCGATCAGCTGGTCGCGGTTCGGCCTGGCGAGCCGCTGCTCGGGCGCGGCGATGCTGAGTGCTGCGACGCAGCGTCCGGACGCATCGATCACCGGGGCGGCGACGCAGCCCGCATGCTCGTTCGCCTCGTTGAGCTCCGTCGCGTAGCCCTGGCGGCGGAATTTGCGGATCTGGGCGATGAGCTTCGCGACATCGAGTGTCGCCCGGCCGGTCGGGGATTGGCGGACGGTGGCGGTGAGCAGGCTGGCCAGGGCCTTGTCGTCGAGATCGGAGACGAGCAGGCGTCCGGCCGCCGCCCAGTTGACCGGCACGCGCGAGCCGATATTGCTGATGATGCGCAGGGGCCTGATGCCTTCTTCCTTGAACAGCACCATCATCAGGTTGTTCTCGAGCACCGAAAGCTGCACGGTCTCGCCGGTCTCGTTGCGCAATTCCTCGGCGATCCGGCTGCCGTCGCGCAGGAGATCGACCTGGCTACGATAGGCCATGCCGAGCTCGAACAGCCGGCGGCCGAGAAACAGGCCGGCACCCTTGCCGGCCGGCCCGAGATAACCTCCGTCCGACAATGTGCGGACAAGCTCATAGGCGGACGATTTAGGGATACGCAGCTCGGCGATGATCTGCGCCACGGTGACCGGCTGATTGTGCCTGAGGAGGAGGTCGAGGATATCGAGTGCCCGCCTGACGCTGCGTGAGCCGGTCGTCTCGTCCTCGCTGGTCTCGGTCCTCGCCGGTCGCGGGACTTTCGAGGCACGTTTGTCGAAAGGGGCCATCCTGACTTTCCGGTCATCCACGGTTGGGTTGTTTGAAATACTGTACCGTGTTCCGCATTTCCGGACAAGCGGAGGGAGGGTGGATAGCAAGCCGTTACCAGCCGACAGGCTAGCGCGGGATGCGAAAAAGTGGATACCGGTTTTTCGCGGGAATACCGCGTTACCATATAAGAATTGATCACGTTCATGAGTTTGGATCGTAACGATCCAAACTCATCGTGATCTAGCCGGATGAATCCGCGCTGGCGGTACGCAGGCGCTGCAGCAGTGCCTGGGAAGGATGTCCGTCGGCGAGCAATCCCTGCTTCTTCTGGAACCTGATGATCGCAAGGCGGACGGCCTGGTTCAGATGCCCGTTGGGCTTGCCGGTCTTGAAGCCCTGCGCCACGATGAGCGCCTCGAGCTCGCGGCGTTCCTCGCGCGACAGCGGCATGACATCGGGCGGCCAATCGCGGATGAATTTGTCGCCGCCGGCGATGCGGTCGGCAAGATGGGCGACGGCGAGCGCATATGTGTCGGCATTGTTGTATCGCTTGATGACGTCGAAATTCTTGAGCACCAGGAAGGCTGGCCCGGCGCCGCCCGACGGCAGAAAGAAGCGGGCCTTTTCCTCGGGCCGCGGAAACGGCGTGCCGTCGGCACGCTTGATCCCCATCTTGGCCCAGTCGCGCAGCGAGATGGATTTCTTCTTCCATGCCGCGGCAAAATCGAAACCATCGGGCAGCTTCACCTCATAACCCCAGTCGCGCGACGGCTGCCATCCACTGCGCTTGAGATAGTTGGCGGTCGAGGCGAGTGAATCGGGAACCGAGCTCCAGATGTCCCTGCGGCCGTCGCCGTCATAGTCGACCGCATAGGCGATGTAGCTCGACGGCATGAACTGGATCTGTCCCATGGCGCCGGCCCATGAGCCGACCATCTTGTCCTGCTCGATCTTGCCGTCACGCAGCATTTCGAGCGCGGCGAGCAGCTCGCCGCCGAAATAGTCGGAGCGATAACCCGCCTTGGACAAAGTAGCGAGCGAGACCACGACATTGCGGTCGCCCATGGACTTGCCGAAATTGGATTCGATTCCCCAGATCGCGATCAGGATATCGGCCGGAACGCCGTATTTCTTCTCAATGCCTGCAACGGCTTCTTTCCATTCGACGGCCTTGAGGCGGCCGGTCTCGATCCGCCGCGGACTGACCCGCCGGTTGACATATTCCTCGACCGTCGAAAGGACTTCCGGCTGGTTCCTGGCCAGATCGAGAACGTCGGGATCGGGCTGGAAGGCGCCGAGCGCCAGATCGAAGAGTTCGCGGGAGATGTTGCGCGACTGGGCCTCTGTCCACAATTTGGACACAAATGACCCGCGTCCGCTCATATATAATGTGAGACCGCCAGCCGTCAGCAGGGCCACGGCCAGCAGCAATGCGCCGGCTTTCCACTGCCTCAGCATGGTCAATCTCCTCTCCGCCATCCCTACTCTATTTAGGGGTGAATATGATTAAAATAAGGATACCGACGCCGGGTCAAGATAGCCCGCGGCGGCCCTGTGACCGGTCTATTTGCGGGGTGCGAAGACCTTAACCGCCTTGCACATGATTCGGAAAGTCGCCGGCGTCTCGCCCACGATATCGCCATCGGCATTGATGTCATGGGGCCGGCGCGTCCTGATCACCAGATTTGTCGCCGAGAAGGCGCGCACCTTGCGCCAGTGCTTCTGTGTGCCGCGGCGCAGCGACGGGGCAAGGGCAATCAGTTCCCACCAATGGTCGATCTCGAGACTGTAGACATCAAGCCGCCCGTCATCCGGTGCCGCACTCTTCTCGACGGCCATGCCGCCACCATAGAAACGGCCATTGCCGACGGCGATCTGCACCGTCTTCACCGTCTCGACCGTGCCGTCATGATCGATCTCGACCGTGAAGGGCCGGCTTTGCCGCAGAAGATTGAACGCCGCCAGAGCATAGCCCAGCGTTCCCCAACGCTTCTTCGCTTCGGCGGTGAGCTCGCGCGCAAGGGCTGCGGAAAAGCCGATGCTCGCGACATTGAAGAAGGGATGGCCATTGACCTCGCCGAGATCGACCGCCCGTTTGTGGCCGCCGATGATGATTTCGGCGGCGCGATTGAGATCGCGCGGGACGCCGATCGTCCGGGCAAAGTCATTCGCCGTTCCCATCGGCAGCACGCCGAAGGGCAGCTTCGTCTCGATCAGCGCGGAAGCCGCGCTGTTCAGGGTGCCATCGCCGCCGGCCAGGACGACGAAATCTGCGCTGTCCCTATGCGTGCGTATGGCATCGGCGAGCGATGTCGAAGCGTCGAGCGCAGGTTCGATCGTCTCGATGCGCGCCTTCTGCAAAAGATCGATGGCCGCTTGCAGCGACTGACCGCCGCGGCGGGCGCGCCGGTTTGCCAGAATAAGCGCGCGCGATCTAGGCACGGTTCACCGAGAGCCGTGGAAAAGGCCACATGTCTGTTGTTCTCCTGATCCGGAGCGGATCGTTCTGGGCCAGCTCTATTGATGGGGCAAGGCAGATATGGGGCAGATGACGCGATTGCCAAGGCCTGCCCAGATCGCATCGCTCCGCGACACAAAGACAACGCTGCGTCAAGTTTGGGTCGCTCGTTAGCGGGGCGGTGCCTTAGGCAGCGCTCTCTGCCATGAGGGGGAGGTTTCTCGTTTCATAGCGCTCGAGGAAGGCTTCCACCGATAGTGCGCGGAAATCCGGCAAGGCCCGACGCAAAGTGGCATGATCCCAATCCCACCAGGCGAGTGCCTGCAGGCGCGATGCGATATCCTGCGGATGGCGCCATTTGATGAGTTGCGCCGGCTTCCCGGCAACGATCGCATAGGGCGGCACGTCCTTGGTGACGACGGAAAGCGAGCCCACGATCGCACCATGGCCAATGCTGACACCCTTCATGATCACCGCGCCATGGCCGATCCAGGTGTCGTGGCCCACCATGACGCCGCGTGAGCGCCGCCAGTCGAAGATCGCCTTCTCGCTCTCCTCTTCCGGCCAGTAGTATTCCGAGCGGTACATGAAGTGATGCAGCGAGGCGCGCTGATAGGGATGCTCGCTCGGATTGATGCGGACGAAGGCGGCGACATTGGCGAACTTGCCCAGGGTCGAATAGGCGATGTCGGCATAGCGGTCGGTATAGCTGTAATCGCCGAAGACGCTTTCGACGATGCGCGCACCGGCGCCGATCTCGACATAGCGGCCGAGTGTGGAGCCGGTGATGATGGCTCCATCGTGAAGGAAAGGGCTCTCAGACAGCTGCGGCATGGGATTCCCTGGAGAATTGCAGGAGTGCTGCGGTAAAGGCCC